>NZ_CP149822.1:3600000-3900000 GCF_038396755.1 Chitinophaga pollutisoli
AAACCTTCATCCTTACACCCGATCAGCTGCGGCAGATCGCTGCCGTGCCCGGTGTGGCGACTATTTCCTCCACCGTGGAAGAAAAGGCCGTGGTACGCAATGGCACGAAACAAACCATCGCTGTCATCAAAGGCGTGGATGCACAGTTCACCAAAGTGGCGCATGTGCAGGACAAGATCGTGAGCGGTGAATATGCGCTGAAGGATGAAACGGGGCCGCTGGCCGTGCTGGGGCTGGGCGTCGAAATGGCGCTGGGGATCGATGTGGAAAAAAGCCGCGTCCCGGTAACGATATATATGCCCCGCCGCGATGAAGCGGCTTTCAACCCGCTGGCGCCCGACCAGTCGGTGGTTTCCAGCTCGGCGTACCCAGCGGGCGCTTTCGCGATACAGCAGGAATTCGACAGTAAATATTTGTTGGTGGACATCCGGTTCATCCGCCAGATGCTCGACATGGCGCCCGGCGAGGCATCTGCCATCGAAGTGGCGCTGCAACCCGGCGCAGGAGAAAGGAAAGTGCAACGGGCACTGGAAGCGCTGCTGGGAGAGGGGGTGAAAGTGCAGACCCGCATGCAGCAGCATGCCACCATTTACAACGTCATGCAGGTCGAGAAATGGGTGACTTACGTTTTCCTGAGTTTTATCCTGGTGATCGCGGCTTTCAATATGATCGGTTCGCTGTCGATGCTGGTGATCGAAAAGCAGAAAGACATTACCATACTCAAAGCCATGGGCGCCAGGAGCGCCACCATCCGCAGGATCTTTTTGGCCGAAGGCCTGCTGATCGCCGGCGCCGGCAGTATCGTGGGGTTTGTCCTGGCGATCATCATCTGCCTGGTGCAACAACATTTCGGACTGATCAAGCTGGGCGGGGGCACCTTCCTCATCGAGGCTTTCCCGGTGGAAATGCACCTGAACGACTTCATCCTGGTGGCCATCACGATTATCATTATCGGGACCCTGGCCAGCTGGTACCCGGCACACCGGGCCGCGCGGCAGGCGATCGCCCTCAAGGCGACGTGATTTGTCTTCTTTCGTTTTTCAACACCATTTTATGCCATTACAGGCCATAAAAAAAGCGTACCGGATAGTACGCTTTTCTATTTTGCGGATGGTAAAATACTATTAGTAATCGCCGAGTGTTTCGGGCAATTGCGCCAGTGCTTTGGCCAGTTGCTCGTCGTTCGGGGCGATGCCATGCCATTCGTGGGATCCCATCATAAAATCAACCCCCGCGCCCATGATGGTTTTCATGAGGATGACGATGGGTTGGCCTTTCCCGGTGAGGCTTTTGGCTTTTTCGAGGGTGGCGAGCACGTCGTCCATGTCGTTGCCGTTCATGGTGAGGACTTTCCAGCCGAAGGAGAAGAATTTGGAATCGAGGTCGCCGAGGCTCATCACTTTATCGGTGGGGCCGTCGATCTGCTGGCCGTTATAGTCAACGGTAGCGATGAGGTTGTCGATTTTGTGGTGGGCGGCGAACATGATGGCTTCCCAGTTCTGGCCTTCCTGGAGCTCGCCGTCGCCATGGAGGGAGTATACGATTTTGTTATCGTTGTTGAGTTTTTTGGTGAGGGCTGCGCCGCAGGCAACGCTGAGGCCCTGGCCGAGGGATCCGGAAGCCACGCGAACGCCGGGGAGGTGTTCGTGAGTGGTGGGGTGGCCCTGCAGGCGGCTGTCCAGCTTGCGGAAAGTAGCCAGTTCCGGAACGGGGAAGTAACCGGAGCGGGCGAGTGCGCTGTAGAACACGGGGGAGATGTGCCCGTTGGAGAGGAAAAACAGGTCCTGGTTTTTACCGTCCATTTCGAAAGGCACGGGCTGGTGCTCCATTACCTTGAAGTACAGGGCCGTCAGGAAGTCAGTACAACCGAGCGAACCGCCCGGGTGGCCGCTTTGTACGGCGTGTACCATTCTAACGATGTCCCGCCTGATCTGTGTGGCTATATCTTTCAGTTCTGGCATGATAATTGGCGTTTTTTAGCTTCGCAAAAGTAATAAGAAATTCCCCGCTTTTTCAGTGAATATCTGATTTTTTCAAAAAGGACGGAAAGTCGGGCCGCAAAATTTCTTGATACACATATCGCTGAATTCAATATCTTTGCACGACAACCCCCCGTATGGAGAATGTAATTATCGCAACTATCCTGAGTTTCGTTATAACCTACTTTGCTATCCCGGTGTTGATCCGCGTGGCAGAACTAAAGCACCTTTATGACGAACCGGACGAGCGCAAATCGCATAAAGTACGAATCCCCACATTAGGTGGCCTGGGATTCTTTGCCGGCTTCATTTTGGCCTCGGCCGTATGTGTTCCTGCAAAAGAGAATTTTCCCCTGCAATATCTGCTGGCCGCGTTTTTCGTGATTTTTATCGTGGGAATGAAGGACGACCTTGTAGGACTGTCACCTGTGAAGAAACTGGTGGGACAGCTGGTGGCTGCATTTGCCATTATTTACCTTGGTAACCTGCAGATTTCCAATATGTACGGGTTCCTCGGCATGGGGGAGCTTCCCTATCATTTCAGCCTTCTCCTGACTTATTTCACTTTTATCGTAGTTATTAATGCCTTTAACCTGATCGACGGGGTCGACGGGCTGGCGGGCAGCATCGGGCTGGTAGTATCCGCCGTACTGGGGGCGTATTTCCTTTTCGCCAACGAAATGCTGTATGCCGTGATGGGCTTTTCGCTGGCTGCCGGCCTGGCCGGATTCCTTATCTATAACATTTCTCCCGCGCGCATCTTTATGGGTGATACCGGCTCCCTGCTGGTAGGCCTTGTGAATGCCACGCTCATTGTAAAATTCATTGACGTCGCCGGTAATCCTAATGGGGTGATGCCCCTGCAGGCTGTTCCCGCCATCGCGTTTTCCGTGCTCATCGTTCCCTTGTTTGATACGCTCCGCGTATTCACGATCCGCATGGCGAGAGGGCGCAGTCCGTTTACGGCGGACCGCCACCACATCCACCACTACATGCTGGCCCTGGGGCTCAGCCACCGGCAAACCACCGGTATCGCAGTGGCTTCCAACATCGCTTTCATTTTACTCGCATACAACCTGCAATTCCTCGGTACTACAGCCCTCGTGTTTGTAGTGGGGGGGCTGGCGCTGGGAGGCACCACCATGCTTTTCTACCTGAAACGCCGCAAGGAAATGGCCGCTCTCGCCGCCGCGGAAGCTGCTGTACTGGCTACCGCCGCCGCAGCAGCAGCGGAAGTAGTGCCGGCAGAACCGCAACCCGCCACGACCAAATCGAAAATTCTCCGGGTCAATACCGAGACCATCATGCAGGATAAGTAGCCGTCAGACCTCATCTGCCAACGCTAATGGTCGTCTCTTTCCCTTTGACGATTAAAAGATTTCTTGTAGGTTTGCAAGCACTTAAGTAATATTTCTTATGCAAGACGAGCTTAATTTAATTCTGGACGACGCGAAAGATTCCATGCTGAAGGCGATTTCCCACCTGGAAGCAGAACTCACCAAAATACGCGCCGGTAAAGCCAATCCTGTGATCCTCGATGGCATCTCGGTAGACTATTACGGCGCCCCGACCCCCCTCAACCAGGTTGCCAACGTAGCCGTTGCGGACGCCCGCACCCTCACCATCCAGCCCTGGGAGAAAAATATGCTCCAAGCTATCGAAAGAGCGATCATCGCTTCCAATATCGGCCTCAACCCGCAAAGCGACGGCATCATCATCCGCCTCTTCCTTCCGCCGCTCACCGAAGAACGCCGTAAAGAACTGGTGAAAAAAGTGAACGGAGAGGGTGAACACGCCAAAGTTGCCATCCGCAACATCCGCCGCGACGCCATCGAAGCCATCAAGAAATTACAGAAAGACGGCCTCAGCGAAGACACCGCCAAAGACGCGGAAGCCGGCGTGCAGGACCTTACCGACAAACACATCGTGCTGGTAGATAAACACTGCGCACAAAAAGACAAAGAAATCATGGCTATCTAAAAGCCCTGCCGAATATTTTGAAAAGAGACAGCCAGTCAGCGGTCTCTTTTTTTATTTCCTGTTGACGAGGTACACCCCGCTCATAATCACCCCCAGGCAAACAACCTGCCAGCCATTGACGGACTCTCCCGCCACCAGCCCCCAGCCGATGGCCACCACCGGCAAACCGTACGTTACCATACTGGCGAACATGGCCCCCGCGGAACGGATCAGCTGGTAAAACAGGAGCGAAGCCACCCCCGTACCGATCAGCCCAAGCGTACAACTAGCCGCCAGGCTCATCCACGGCCGCTCCGCCGCCTGGAAGGTGGCGCTGAAATCGCTCAGCAGGAGCACCGGCAAGGCGAAAAGCCCCATGAAAAAAAGGGATATCGATACTAACTGAAGACTTTGGAACTCTTTCAAATAGTGGTGCACCAGCGCGATGTTAAGTCCGTAACAGGCCGTGGCGAGGATCACCAGGAAGCCGTAATACCAGTAGGAATTCGCATCCACACCCTTGACGAGGAACAAAAGGATCACCCCGGCAAGGCCGATCAGCAAGCCCGCCGCCTGGCGCCGCAGCACCGGCGCGCTGAAAAGGGTGACGCTGAATATCAGGGCAAAAACCGGCGTGAAGGAATTCAGCATGCCGGCAAGGGAACTGTCGATCCGGGTTTCGGCGATACAGAACAAATACGCCGGAATTCCGTTACCTAATAAACCAGACACAATGATCGCGGGGATTTTTGCGGCGGGCGTCTGCCGGATAAACCGGAAGAAGAATGGCAGCAATGCCGCCCCGGCCGAAATAAGCCGGATGCTCGCCACCTGGTAAGGCGAAAAAGACGCCAGTCCCAGTTTCATGAGGATGAACGAGCTGCCCCAGGTCAGCGACAGCAGCAGGAAGATCCCCCAGTTCATGAGTCGTTGGTTCATAGTGGGGCAAAGGTACCGATTCCACTTTGTGCCGATGTTAAAGTATATTAAGAAAAAAACGAAATATGCCACCGATCCGACTTTCCGACATTCCAACCACCGTTCCCAAAAAAGCAGATAAGGAGCAGATCAAAGAGGAAATGGAAACCATTCTCAAAGACCTCGACGAATTGCAGAACCTCCTGTACGCCGAGCACAGGCATAGCCTGCTCGTGGTGCTCCAGGGCATGGACGCCAGTGGGAAAGACGGCGTTATCCGCGACGTTTTCGGCACCATGAACCCCATGGGTGTGCTCGTGCAGCCCTTCAAGGCGCCCACGGAACAGGAAGCCGATCACGATTTCCTGTGGCGCATCCACCAGCACGCGCCGGGAAAAGGAATGATCCAGGTGTTCAACCGCTCGCATTACGAAGATGTGCTCGTGCAACGGGTGCATAAATGGGTAGACGAAGAAGTGATAAAAAAACGCTTCACCGCCATCAACGACTTCGAAAAACTCCTCCGCGACCATAACAGCACGCATATCCTCAAATTTTACCTGCACGTTTCCCCCCAGGCGCAAATGGCCCGCCTCGAAGAGCGGACCCGGGACCCGCGAAAGATGTGGAAGTACAACGAAAAGGACTTCGCGGAAGCGAAGCTGTTCAAAAAGTATCAGAAAGCGTATGAAGACGTGTTTAAGGAATGCGGCAAAATTCCCTGGTACATCGTGCCTGCCGATGATAACTGGTACAAGGAATATTTCATCGCTAAAACGGTCAGGGATACACTGAAGGCCCTGAAGATGAAGTTCCCGAAGTTGCCGAAGCAGAAAAATAATCAGGATGTCAAACCATAATTCTGTAAAATTGCACTGTATTTCAATCCTTTCCTAACCTTCAAAACCTTGCGTATGTCTTTTTTCAGTGAGTTCAAAGCCTTTGCCATGAAGGGTAATGTGATCGATCTGGCTGTCGGTGTTGTAATCGGCGCCGCTTTCGGTAAGATCGTCAATTCCCTGGTGGACGCTATCATAATGCCTATTGTCGGGATTTTACTCAAAGGAATCGACTTTAAAGAGGCAATGATTAAAGTCGGGGAAGCCGAAGTCAAATATGGCTTATTCATTCAGGCTCTTGTCGAATTCATCATTATCGCATTCGCCATTTTCCTCGTAGTGCGCACCATCAACCGATTCAAGAAGGAAGAACCGGCTCCCGCTCCAGCAGGCCCCACGCCTACGGAGCAACTCCTCATGGAAATCCGCGACGAACTCAAAAAACCTTAATTACGGATACGCTTTTTTAACGGTTGGTCAACTTTTTACGCTGGCCAACCGTTTCCCATAATTGTACTCAACCAACAGTAATCATGAAGCATTTTTCCTGTTTCCTCATCGCCCTGCTGTTCATCGGCGGCACGCTGCATGCGCAGGACCAGACATTTAAGAAACTCCGCGAGGAATCCGCCAAAGGCATCAAAAACACCGAGAAAGATACCACCGGGCGGCTCTGGAAAAAAGGCGGCTCCTTCGGCCTCACCTTCAACCAGGGATCATTGTCCAACTGGGCGGCCGGGGGCGACAAGCTCTCCCTTTCCCTCCTCGGGACCCTCAACGCCTTCGCCAATTATAAAAAAGGCAGGCACTCGTGGGACAATAACATCGACCTCGCCTACGGCTACGTGAATACCACCAGCCTCGGCACCCGCAAAAGCGACGACCGTATCGACCTCACCTCCAAATACGGCTATGATATCGGCCGCAACTGGTACCTGAGCGGCCTCTTCAACCTCCGCACCCAGTTCACCGACGGTTATATCTATCCCACCGATTCCACCCGCGAATTCACCTCCACCTTCTTCGCGCCGGCATACATCGTACTGTCGCCCGGTATCGACTGGATGCCGAATAAGGATTTCTCCCTGTTTATGTCGCCATTTACAGGCAGATGGGTTGTGGTGCGCGACGAATTCCTTTCCAGCAAAGGCGCCTACGGCGTGGATACCGGCAAACATGTGAAAAGCGAGTTCGGCGCCTACGTGACCGCCACCTACAACAAGGAATTCGCCAAGAACATGACATACAAAACCAAGCTGGAGCTGTTTTCCAACTACAAACACAATCCCGGCAACATCGATGTGTTCTGGACTAATATTATTTCGTTGAAAGTCAACAGGTTAATCAGTGCCAATATTTCCTGGGACATGATTTACGACGACGACGTGCGGGTATTCGAGAACAAGGAAACCGGCGTCATGGGGCCCAGGCTGCAGATCAAGCAGGTATTGGGCGTGGGGCTGACGGCCAAGTTCTGATCTCCCGGATTTTTGTTATTTTTGATAAACCTGTCGGTACCTCCCGGCAGGTTTTATTATTTTATTATGAGCGAACAGGATATTTACAAGATCAGTCTGCCGCAGTTCGAAGGCCCCTTCGACCTGCTGTTGTTCTTCATCGAGCGCGACGAGCTGGATATTTACGATATTCCCATCACGACGCTGACGAATGAATTCCTGGATTTCATCCATAAAATGGAGCAGCTCAACATCGAGCTGGCCAGTGAGTTCATCCTGTTCATTTCTACGCTGATGCGCATTAAAGCGAAGATGCTGTTGCCCCGTAAGGAGCTGGATGCGGCGGGGAACGAGATTGACCCGCGGCAGGAACTGGTGGACAAGATCCTGGAATATAAGCGCTTCAAGCAGGCGGCCATCGAGCTGGCCGAGAAAGAGGCAGACCGGATGCTGGCCATGAAGCGTGGCAATATCCAGAAAGAACTGGCGGAGATCGGGGAGCTGACGAGCGAGGGGTCCGAAGTGCAGACGCTGACGCTCTTCAAGCTGACGAAGACCTTCGAGAAGGTGATGCAGCGCGTGAAAGAACGGTCCAACAAGCCCCAGCACGTGGTGTACAAGTACGACTACACCATGGAAGGCAGCCGCGAATACATGATGGATCTGGCCCGCGCCGAGAAAACCATCGCGTTCGAGAAAATTTTCGATCACTGTAAAGACCGCGTGCATGCCATCTTCCTGTTCCTAGGGATGCTGGAGCTCGTACAGGCCAAATACCTCAGCATCATGGTAGGAGAGGGCCGCAACAATTTTATCATCGACTACGTAGATCCTTCCGACCGGCCGGAAGAAGAAGTCGTGGTTTTTGAAGATTAGTGAATATGGCTAGCAAGAAAGATCAGATAGAAGTATTGAACCTGTCGGAATATGCGCAGGAAGATACCCCGCAGGAATTCAGCGTGTCGCACCTTTGCAGCATCGCACCTGTGTTCCTTGAACACCAGGAAGCGCCCCACCGGCACGATTTCTATACCATCTACTGGATCAAAAAGGGTGAGCTGACCCATACCATCGATACGGTGACCCACACCGTGAAAAAGAACACCCTGTTTTTCCTCGCGCCCGGGCAGGTTCACCAGCTCAAATCTTCCGAAAAGATAGACGGCTATATGATCGCGTTCCATAACTGCATGATGTGCCCTGCCGGCACTTCCGATATGGATCCCATCAAGAACGGCCTTTTCGTGAACGACGCGTTCAGTTCCGTGGTGCATATCACCGACCCCGCCGTGGAAAAGGAAATCGACTGGCTGGTGCTCCGCATGGAAGAAGAAGTGAACGCCCGCCGCCCGAATTACGATTCCGCTTTCCGGAACCTGTTGCAGTATTTCCTCATCGTGGCGAGCCGCAACGCTCCTAAACCCGTTTCCCTATCACCTGAATACCAGTCAAAGCATAACAGCGCCCTGTTCATGACGTTCAAAGGCCTGATCGAACAGCAATATAAAGAACTGAAGAACGTGAGCGACTATGCCGCGCTGCTGCACATTAAACCGGTATTGCTCAACGAGATCAGCAAACAATTGTCGGGCATCACCGCCGGGGAGCACATCCGCAACCGCGTGATCCTGGAAGCCCAGCGCTATCTTTTCAACACCGATCTCACCGCGAAAGAGATCGCTTACACCCTGGGTTTTGAAGATCCCCACTATTTCTCCCGCTTTTTCAAGAAATACACCAACCAAACTCCGTCGGAATTCAAGGAACTTGCAAAAGCGTAATTACTTCATCGTAATAGCCTGATTGTCAAATTAATGTGGGATTGATAAAAAAAGTCCACCGTTTACATCATTCTATCCATTCCGGATAGATGTTATAACATGTACTTTTGTATTGTCTTTTAAAAGGAGGCAAATATGACACACACCACAAAGCAAGTAGCACACATTTACCAAGGCGCGCAGGCCCATATGGTTGGCGACGGATTCAAGGTGCAGAACCTTTTTCCCGGCGGCAACAAGATGATAGGCAAGCAGTTGAGCCCGTTTTTCCTGTTGGATTATGCGGCCCCTCACTACTTTGCGCCTTCGGAAACGCCCCGCGGCGTGGAAGAGCACCCGCACAGGGGGTTCGAAACGGTAACCATCGCCTACCAGGGCGCCCTTGAGCACCGGGACTCCGGCGGCAACAGCGGCAAAATCGGCCCGGGCGACGTACAATGGATGACCGCCGCTTCCGGCGTTGTCCATGAAGAAAAGCACGAACGCGAATTCACCCGCAACGGCGGCGTCCTCGAAATGGCACAGCTTTGGGTAAACCTTCCCAAAGCCCATAAAATGGACCCGCCCCGCTACCAGTCGATCCTCGACACCGACATCCCCGTGAAAGACCTCGGGAACGGCAGCTTTGCCCGCGTCATCGCGGGAAATTTCGAAGAAGTTAACGGTCCCGCAAAAACCTTTACGCCCGTCAACTTGTTCGATATACGGCTCACTGCCGGAACGGAAACCACCCTCACCCTGCCCGATTGGTACAACACGGGTATCGTGGTGCTGAAAGGCGCGGTTTCCATCAACGGCACGCATGCCGCCAAAGCCGTGGAAATAGCGGTATTCGAACAGAAAGGCGCATCCATCACGGTGAAAGCGGAAGAAGACAGCACCTTGCTGGTCCTCAACGGCGAGCCTATCCGCGAATCCATCTTCGCATACGGCCCCTTCGTGATGAACACTAAAGAAGAAATCATACAAGCCATCGACGATTTTAACGACGGTAAAATGGGCCGGCTGAACTAAACAACAACATCTGAACCTGAACCATTCATTCATCAAACAACTTAAAAAATTACCAACAATGGCAACCTGGAAAATTGACACCGCACACAGCGAAATCGAATTCAAAGTGAAACACCTCATGATCACCAACGTAACCGGCCACTTCGCCACTTACGACGCCACGGTGACCGCCGGCAACGACGACTTCTCCGATGCTAAAATCAGCTTTGAAGCCGATGTGAACAGCATCAGCACCAAAAACGCCCAGCGCGACGAGCACCTGAAAAGCCCCGACTTCTTCGATGCCGCCAATCATCCTAAAATCACGTTCACCTCTACCGGCGTGGAAAAGAAAGACGCGGATACTTTCGTCCTCAACGGCGACCTTACCATCCGCGGCGTGACCAAACCCGTAGCCCTGAACGTAGAATATTCCGGCATTACCATCGATCCGTATGGCCAGACCAAAGCGGGTTTCGAGCTGACCGGCAAAATCAACCGTAAAGATTTCGGTCTTTCCTGGTCGGCCACCACGGAAGCGGGCGGACTGGTTGTGAGCGACGACGTGCGCCTGATCGCTGCGGTACAGATCATCAAACAAGCATAATTCAACAATAAAAGGAACTGACAAATGGATATCCTCGAGAAACTGAACTGGCGTTATGCCGTGAAGAAATTTGATCCTTCGAAGCAGTTGAGTGAGGCGCAGTTGGAAAGGGTTCTGGAGGCTACCAGACTGTCTGCATCCAGCTACGGCCTGCAACCTTACAAGGTGATTGTAGTGAAAGACCCGGCCATCCGGGAAGCGCTGAAAGCCGTATCCTGGAACCAGCCGCAGATAACGGATGCATCGCATCTCGTGATCTTTGCAAGATTCGATGATTTGAACCACGGACATGTAGACACATTCATTGGTCACGTCGCGGGCGCCCGGAATCTGCAACTGGAAGACCTGAAAGGTTATGAAAATATGATGAAGGACACGGTGAACCGCCTCAGTGAAGATGCCGCTGCCATATGGACTTCCAAACAGGCCTACCTGGCCCTTGGAACCCTGTTGACGGCCAGTGCGGTGGAAGGCATAGACGCCTGTCCGATGGAAGGGTTCGATGCGGCTGCATACGACGAAGTGTTGGGATTGAAAGAGAAGAATCTGCGCACGGTGGTAGTTGCGGCGATTGGTTTCCGCGCGGAAGAAGATACGATGCAGCATGCAAAGAAAGTGAGAAAGCCCCTGGGAGATTTCGTGGAATTAGTATAACAAACAGGTTGTTTGGGGGTTTAGGTAAACCGGGTGGAGCAATTCACCCGGTTTTTTTAATCTGGATTCCTTAATTTTAATCTCTTTCGAAACAATTCACCCAAAATAGCAAACAATGAAAAGATCCGCAACTGCAAACTGGAAAGGCACCGGTAAAGAAGGTAAAGGCACTGTGTCTTCCGACTCCGGCGTTCTGAAAGATACCCAATATTCCTTCAGCAGCCGTTTCGAATCCGGCATCGGCACCAACCCCGAAGAACTGATCGCCGCCGCGCACGCTGGCTGCTTCACTATGAAACTCAGCTTCGTGATCTCCGGCGCCGGCTTCACGCCCGATAACCTCGACACCAAAGCGACTGTGACTTTCGAGAATGGCGCCATCCCCGGCATCCACCTCGACGTAACCGCCAGCGTTCCCGGTCTCGACGCAGCCAAATTCGCGGAATTCGCGGAAGACGCGAAGGCGAATTGCCCGATTTCCAAACTCCTGAACACCAACATCACGATGGACGCAAAACTCGTTTAATCGTATACGTTAGTAGGAATCCGTAAAGCCGGGCGTGGTTGAAAAACCATGCCCGGCTTTCGTTTTACGTGAAAAATAGTCCACCATTTGCGCCATCGCGTCCATTGTGCGGCGGGGTGTTTTTTCGGACATTTGTGTAAAGAAAAAAGGAGATCAAAGATATGAAAACAACCATCCACCGTGCCGACAGCCGCGGCTTTGCCAATCATGGCTGGCTCCAGTCCAGCCACACTTTCAGCTTTGCCGGGTACTACAATCCCGATCGCATTCACTTCGGCGCGTTGCGCGTTTTGAATGATGATACGGTGAAGGGCGGAATGGGCTTCGGCGCGCACCCGCACGACAATATGGAGATCGTGAGCATCCCGCTGAGCGGCGCCCTTGAGCACCGGGATACCACGGGACGCCACAAGATCATCAACCAGCACGACGTGCAGATCATGAGCGCCGGCAGCGGCATTGAGCACTCTGAGTTCAACGCCAGCAAAACCGAACCGGTGAAATTCCTCCAGATCTGGCTCTTCCCGAAAAAACGCGACGTGGCCCCGCGCTACGATCAGCAAACCTTCGAACCGGCGGACCGTCACAATCGCCTGCAGGTGGTCGTATCGCCCGAAGGAACCGGAGAAGGACTCCCGATGAACCAGGACGCCTGGTTTTCGCTGGGCAACTTCGATAAGGGGCAATCCTTTACCTACAGCCCGAAAAAGGAAGGCAACGGCCTCTACCTCTTCGTGATCGGCGGTACCGTAACGGCCGGCGGCGAAAACCTCGGCCCGCGCGACGCGATTGCAGTTGAAGATTACGCCCAACTTGATGTTACAACATCGGAAGACGCGCAATTGCTGCTCATGGATGTACCCATGCTTGCTTAAAGCATATCCACGAAAAATACCATGCCCGGTGGAAAAAATCCACCGGGTTTTTCATTTCCCTGAACCAAAATCGTCGTAAATTAGAACTGCACGAAGGAATCACCGAATGGCATATTGAAGCGAAAGAAGGGTAGTATGATGCACGCAATCGTCATCCTGTCACTTTAATCAATATATCATGGAAGTACCAGCACAGTCCACAGACATCCAGGCACAGTTTTCATCCTGGAAAGAAGAAGTTGATCAAGTACGTTCCAACCTACGTACCATGCGCGGCAGACTCCAGGAAATCGCCACCTCGCCGCAACCCGACGCCGAAAGATCCCTGGCGATCGAACATTTCCAAAACCAGTTTATACGACAGTTAGAAGTAGCCGACGAAATGTATCACGACCTGAAGCAGTCGGCAAAACATATGGGCTACGGCCGCCCGGCCATCATACACCACGACAGGCCCGTAGACGACATGAGCAGCCTGCAGGACCGAATGCAGGTTTTCCATAAACTTCACAATGAATTGTCCGGCGAGTTCAGCCGGTTTGCATCGTACGACTGATCCCGCATTTTACCGGTGATTCGTCTGGCGCAGCTTATCCTGTATTTTATACAGCGTTGCGTCCAGTTCCGTGCTGCATTCCCGCAGCATGGCCAGCAGCCTGTTGTTCAGCACGGGTTCATTCTTTTCCAGGTCAAACATCGACATGATGCCCAGGATCGACGCCACGGGTTTGCGGATTTCGTGTGAGTTGATCCGTGCGATCTCGTGGAGTGTATCGTTGTTCTCCTGCAGGCGTTGCATGAACATGAGCCGTTCGGTAATGTCGGTCTGGATGAGGATGTATTGCCGCAATTGCCCGTCGGGGCCCATAACAGGCGTTACCACAGACTTCACCCAATAGGGCGTTCCGTTCTTTTTGTAATTGCGTATTTCGAAGTCGAAAGCCGCGCCCCGCGCCATTTTATCATCGATCATGGCAATGGTGCCGGCGTCGGTTTCGGGGCCAGATAGCAGGTCTTTCACGAATTTACCCGCCGCATCTTCCTGCGTATATCCCGTCATGAAGCGAAAGCCTTCGTTCACGTAATCGATGCGGCCTGCCGCGTTGAGGATAATCACGCTGTTGGCGGTATGGCTGGCTACGAGGCTTAACATTTCGAACTCCTGCTTTTGCCGCGTGCTTTCGTCCACATCCTGTATCACGCCCACCATGCGGATAGGATGACGTTGTTCGTTGAAGATGATATACCCGCGGTCGTATACGTATTTGTAGCGGCCGTCGGCGCAACGGAAGCGGTAGGATGCCTCCATGCGGTCTTTGCCCATGGTGCAGGCCAGGTCGAATATTTGCATGACGCGGGGGAGATCCTCCGGATGCACGCGCTCTTTCCACCATTCCGCATGATCGCCCACTTCATTTTCGCGGTAGCCGAAAAGCGAGACGGGGCCGTGGTTCCGGGCGATGCGGTTTTGTTTGATGTCGTAGTAATACACGTAATCCGGGGTCACCTGCGCGAGGAGGTCGTACCGCGAACTGATGTCTTTCGCTTCGATCATCTGCCGTACTTCCGCGTCGATATCCAATGCCATCACGATGCGCGCTTGTTTACCCCGGAAGAGCGTGGGGCGGGAGTGAAGCTCCACGTAAAACAATTCCCCGCTCTTGCGCCGGTGCTGCCAGATACCGCGGTAAGAAATCGTAGTGTCCGTACGTTTGACGTCGTCCATCATTTCGGGAATGGTATCAGGATCGCGGATGTCGCGCAGGGTCATGCTGAGAAATTCGGCGTCGCTGTAACCGTACTTCATCACTGCCGCTTCATTCACCGCCAGGAATCGTAAGCTTCCCCATTCATACACCCACATCGGCACCGGATGTTCGCTGAAGAACTGGCGGTAAGGCGCCTGTATTTCCTCGCGCGTGCGGAATACGATCCGCGCCGCGATAAATACCAGTATGCAAGCCAGGATGATAAAAATGATGAACAAAATGATATCCGCGTCGCTACCGGGAAACGAACCCGAAAGCCACACGCGGAGCGGCATGTAAAGAATTCCCCAGATAAGGCCCGCCGCCGCCAGAATGCCCGTAATCTTCAGGGCAGGTAAGCGCATCACTTGAATTTAAAAAACAAGGTAACCTTTTTGCCGTTATCGGCCAATTCTAGTGTAAGCGGCGATGCCGCGCAAACTTGTTTGTCACCACTCCAGGGTAACATCATCGCTTTGCGCGTATCCGGTACAGGTAAGCACCATGCCTTTGGCAAGTTCTTTTTCAGTCAGCACTTCGTTCACCGACATCCAGACCTTGCCGCCTGTACACGTAGCGATGCAGGATCCGCATACGCCACCTTTGCAGCTATATGGCAGCGCCACCTGCAGGCGGAGCGCGGCGTGAAGGATGGTTTCGTTGCCGGGTACTTCCAGCGTTTGCAATCCCCCTTCGTGGCGCAGGTGAACGCGTTTGATGGTGGTATCCTCGGGCACGGCGGTCCGCGCGATCTTCGCGTCGGTGTTCACAACGAAGTTTTCTTTATGCAGCTGCTCGGGCCGGAAGCCCATGAAAGTTAGCGTGAATTGGGCCATGCGCATATATTCCACCGGCCCGCAGATATAGAAGAGCGCTTTATCCCGGTGGTGCCGCAGGTGCCTGGGGGCCATGGCTTCCAGTACGATGTTGTTCATCCGGCGTATGCCCGGCGCGGCGTCTAACGGGTCGCTGAAGATCCATACCACCGTGAGCCGATCGGGAAATAATGTTTCCAACGCCTGTATCCGGCTGCGGAATATGGCGTTCTCCTCATTGCGGTTGCTGTAGATCAGCGTAACATGGGAAGCCAGGTCTTCGTACAGGGCTTGTTGCAACAGCGAAAACAAAGGCGTGATGCCACTGCCCGCACCGAGTAAAACGATGTCGCGCTGCGTCTGCGGATCGCTGTCGAGCACGAAGC
Organism: Chitinophaga pollutisoli; assembly: GCF_038396755.1. Classification (NCBI taxonomy): domain Bacteria; kingdom Pseudomonadati; phylum Bacteroidota; class Chitinophagia; order Chitinophagales; family Chitinophagaceae; genus Chitinophaga; species Chitinophaga pollutisoli. Next base: position 3,615,538 of record NZ_CP149822.1, read on the forward strand.
GGCCGGAGGGGAGCAGGGAAGTAACGATATCGCCCACCTGCCAATGCCGGATAATATGCCTGGAAATGGCGCCATTGGCCACGCGTTTGACGGTAACTGCCAGGTGGTCGTCAATTCCCGGGGTGGTGCAAAGGGAATAAGAGCGCCGGTATTCGGTGCCGTGGAGATCGATCAGGAAGGTGAGAAACTGTCCGGCCTGGTACTTCACGGTTTTCCCGTCGGCGCTTTCGAACCGGTAAGTCCACACGTCGGGTGTTTCTCGGGTGATTTGCGTAATGCGTAGTGATATGTAGAGGTCGCGCATGGTGAATGCGGCGCCGGGTGCCCGGGAGGCTCCGGGCGCCGGGAACGTCTTTTATCAGCTGGTTTGAACAGTAATTTTGCTTTCGAGCATGGCGCGCACGGCCGAAGCGATGGCGGCGGCATCGTATCCGCACTCGCGTTGCAGCTCGGCGGGTTTGCCATGCTCCACGAGGCGGTCGGGGATACCGAGGCGTTTCACGTCGGCCTTGTAATCGTGGTCGGCCATGAATTCGAGCACTGCACTGCCGAAGCCGCCTTGCAGCGAACCGTCTTCCACCGTGATCACACGGTCGAAGCGCTGGAAGATCTCATGCAGCATTTCGGTGTCGAGCGGTTTTACAAAGCGCATGTCGTAATGCGCGGGCTGGAGGCCGTCGGTCATCAGTTCTTTCATGGCCTCGGTAACATAGTTGCCGGGGTGGCCGAGGGAAAGAATGGCGACGTCGCGGCCATCCTGTATTTTTCTGCCGGTGCCGATATTAATTTGGGAGAAGGGCCGCTTCCAGTCGGGCAACACGCCTTCGCCACGTGGGTAACGGATCACGAAGGGGTTGGTGGTGGATGGCAGCTGCGCGGTATACATGAGGTTGCGCAGCTCTTCTTCGTTCATGGGCGCACTCACGATCAGGTTCGGGATGCAGCGCATGTAGGAAATATCGTACGCGCCGTGGTGCGTGGCGCCGTCTTCCCCGACGAGCCCCGCGCGGTCGAGACAAAATACCACGGGCAGGTTCTGGATGGCCACGTCGTGGATCACCTGGTCGTACGCCCGTTGCATAAATGAAGAGTAAATGTTGCAATACACCTTCATGCCCTGGGTCGCCAGGCCAGCCGACAGGGTAACGGCGTGCTGTTCGCAGATGCCTACGTCGATCGCGCGGCCGGGCATTTGCTCCATCATCCATTTCAGGGACGAACCGGAAGGCATCGCGGGCGTGATGCCCATGATGCGGTTGTTCTGTTCCGCCAGTTCAATGATGGTATGGCCGAACACGTCCTGGTACTTGGGCGGTTGCGGCTTTTCAATGGCTTTCTTGAAGATTTCGCCGGTGATTTTGTCGAACAGTCCGGGTGCGTGCCACTTGGTCTGGTCTTTTTCAGCGAGCGCGTATCCTTTGCCTTTCACGGTGCGCACATGCAGCAGCTTGGGGCCGGGGATGTTGCGCAGGTCGTGCAGGGTATCTACGAGTTTGGTGATGTTGTGCCCGTCGATCGGTCCGAAATACCGGAGGTTCAGGCTTTCGAAGAGGTTGCTGGATTTGGTCACCATCCCTTTGACGCTGGCTTCGAGCTTGGAGGCCATGTCACGGGTAAATTTCTTGCCGATGGGCATCTTCCCGAGCAGGTTCCATACATCATCGCGGAGCTTGTTGTAGGTATGGGAAGTGGTGATATCCGTCAGGTATTCTTTCAGCGCGCCCACGTTCGGATCGATGGACATGCAGTTGTCGTTAAGGATAATGAGCACGTTGGCGTTGGAAACGCCAGCATGGTTGAGGGCTTCGAAGGCCATCCCGGCGGTCATGGCGCCGTCGCCGATCACGGCGATGTGCTGACGGTCGTGTTCTCCTTTATTGGCGGAAGCGATGGCCATGCCGAGGGCGGCGCCGATGGAAGTGGAGGAGTGTCCCACGCCGAAGGTGTCGTACTCGCTTTCTCCGCGGTTCGGGAACCCGGCGATCCCTTTGTATTTGCGGTTGGTATGGAAAACGCTTTTGCGGCCGGTGAGGATCTTATGGCCGTAAGCCTGGTGGCCAACGTCCCACACGAGCTGGTCGTATGGCGTATTGTAAGCATAATGCAGGGCAACGGTCAGTTCCACCACGCCAAGGCTGGCGCCGAAGTGGCCGCCGTGGACGCTCACAACGTCAATGATGAACTGGCGCAACTCGTCGCACACCTGGTGCAGCTGCTCCTTGCTCAGTTTCCGCAGATCGGAAGGGTATTCGATCTGGCTTAATAATTGACCTGCCGTAATTTCCATATCACCTTTTGGGTTTAATGCTCAAAAATACATGTTCTGCTGCATAAATTGGCCCAATCCGGTGCAAATTTGCGCCGGAAGGCCCTTTTTCCTTGTGGGAGAGGGCAAGCGTGTAAGCGGGGTGTCATAAGAGTAATGTATTGATAATCATCATTAAGTATGAATATTTATCATGTTTGAAATAACGGGTATTCCCGCAGGGTCCCATTTAACCGCTTTAACGGCCATTGGTAATAATTGCGTTCCACTGCGCGTTACGGCTTGGTATTTTTGGATGAAGCAGGTTTTCTCGCGGGACTTTGCTAACTTTTACTGAATGTTTAAACGCTTGTCAAAATATTGGTGGTGCCAGATACTTGGGTGGGGAGCGTGTTCCTTTCTGTACTTCTTCTACGGATTTTTCTTCGTTAAGCTGGACTGGTGGATGTTCCCCTACCTCCTGGCAACGGCCGGGCTGGGGATTCTCATCACACATGCTTTCCGTGCGGTTATCGTCAAATACAAATGGATCGAGAAGCCGTTCGAGAGCGTAGCCATTTACTTTTTTTTCGGGATTGCGGTTTGCGCCACGATCGATTCCTTCATCCTCAACTGCATCTGGTATGCGTTGAATGTGGGGCATTGGGACGAGGCCTTCCGCAGCAACTGGTTGCAGACGTTCCTGCAGCATTCCGTGTTTATATCCCTCTGGGCGGTGATTTACTTCCTCTGGCACTACGTGGAGGAAAGCCGGAATTCGCAACTGGGGCAGCTGAAGCTGGAAGCCACAGTGCGTACGCTCGAACTGAAGACGATCAAGAGCCAACTCAATCCGCACTTCATTTTCAATGCGTTGAACAGCATCCGCGCCCTGGTGGACGAAAATCCGCGGCGCGCGCGGACGGCTATCACGGAGCTGAGCAATATTCTCCGGAACTCCATGCAGGCCGACAAGGCGGAAACCGTGAGCCTGGAAAACGAACTGAGCATTGTAAAAGATTATCTTGCATTGGAAAATATCCGGTTCGAGGAGCGGTTGAAGGTGCAGTATGATATTGACCCGGAGACCCTTGAGCTCCCGGTGCCCCCGCTGATGCTGCAAACCCTCGTGGAAAACGCCATCAAGCATGGCATCTCCCGGGAAGTGAACGGCGGGCTGATCCTCATCGGATCGCATGTCCACGACATGTGCCACGAGATCACCATCCGCAACACCGGTAAATTCATCGAAAACCAGCAGAACGGCGGCGGATTCGGCCTCGCATCCACCCGCCAGCGGCTGGGGATACTCTTCGGCAAAAGAGCATCTTTCGACATTAAAAACATCGACCACGCAACGGTGGAAGCCAAAGTGCTCATGCCGTTATTATAAAATCGTCAACCAATTTTGACAGTATGAAAAAAGCTTTGATCATAGACGACGAACGACTGGCCAGAAGCGAGCTCAAGAAGCTGCTGGCGGACCATCCCGAGATCGTGGTGGTGGGTGAAGCGGTGAATGCGAAAGACGGGATGGAAAAGATCGAGTCGCTCCGGCCCGATCTCCTCTTCCTCGACATCCAGATGCCGGATAAGACCGGCTTTGATCTATTGGCCGAACTGGAAAGGACGCCGCAGGTGATTTTTACCACCGCGTACGACGAATACGCCCTCAAGGCTTTCGAGTACAACGCGCTGGATTACCTCCTCAAGCCCATCGAGCCGAAACGGCTGGCAGACGCTATCCATAAGCTCCACCAGGCCGACGAGAAGGAGCGCATCGCCGCCGCAACCGGGATCCGCAACATCCTCGGGGAAAGCGACCAGGTGTTCGTGAAAGACGGCGACCGCTGCTGGTTCGTCAAACTGCAGGAAATCCGCCTGTTCGAAAGCGTGGGTAACTATGCCCGCGTCTATTTCGAAACCAATAAACCTTTGATCCTAAAATCGCTGAATGCTCTTGAAGAGCGCCTCGACGAGCGGGTGTTTTTCCGTGCCAACCGGAAGCACATCGTCAACCTCCGTATGATCGAGCGGATCGATACTTACTTCAACGGGGGGCTGCTCCTGGAGATGCGCGGAGGGGAGAAGATCGAAGTAAGCCGCAGGCAGGCGGTGAAATTCAAGGAAATGATGAGCCTGTAGGGCTGCATGAAATTTGGAAGTGCCGGGCGGCGGGGAATTTTTTCCTGCCGCCCTTTTTTGTGATGTTACGGCGCTTAACGGGTGAGAAAATGTGAAAATTGTATTACGTGTATCCCGTTTGTGGCCACATTACTGCATACTTAAGGAAGGGGTATTCCGGGCTTACAGTATAGTTAATGTAGGGTAACTCCGTATAAACAGTATATCAGGAAGGGGCAATCTCAATACAGTAGGGACCTGGCAGGTATTTAGTATATATGGGATATACATACGGTTGCCTTGTTTATAGGACGGGTAGGCTATTGTCTGGTATTATTTTGTAAAAATGAGGAAGAGGTTGATTCCGGAACGGGATTTGCGAGATAGGGAGACGCGACCGGCGGCCCGGGAATAATTAAGGGCTGCCTTGGAGAAAGCAGCCCGTTATTTAAATTATGCTTATGAAAAAAGGCCTTACGGCCGAAAAAACCATAGTCGTGCGGATACCCGTGCGAAACCCATACCTCGACCGGGACAGTTAACGTTAAGCGTACTGTAGTAAATAAATTCTCTGGATATGCTTGTGATATGTTCTATCTACAAACCGTTCGGATGAAAAGCCGCTGGCCAGGCGATTACAAAAAATTCACACTCACGTCTGCTAGCGCCTCAATTCAGGGCCTTTGAATTACGCTGTTTAATGGTCTGGTTGGTTTCGGGGTGCAAGATATTAAACCTCCGCAAGTTTTCATACAAATCTTGCGGGGATCAATAAAAAATTTGATAGAGGGATAATTTTAGTGGCTGAAGTGAAGGGGGGCCTGATAAGCCGGAAGGTTTAACGGGCGGCGTTTACGGGGGCGCTGTGTACGGCGTCGGCGATTTCCCGGATCAGGGAAGCATCTTTTTCGATGGCGTTTCCGACCACGATGATATCGGCGCCTGCTTTGCAATTCAAATATGCTTTTTCGGCGGTACGGATACCTCCGCCAACGATTACCGGCACTTCCACCTGGCTGGATACGCGCTGGATCATGCTTTCGGTGATGGGTTTGCGGGCGCCGCTGCCGGCGTCCATATAAATCACTTTCATGCCCAGCATGTCTCCCGCCATCGCGGTGCACATGGCAATATCGTCTTTATCTGCGGGGATGGGGGTGGCGTTGCTGATGTACGACACCGTGGTGGGGGCGCCGCCATCGATCACCATATAGCCGGTGGAAATTACTTCCAGCCCGCTCTTCTTCACAGCGGCGGCGGAAACCACATGCTGCCCGATGAGCAGTTCCGGGTTGCGGCCAGAAATCATGGAAAGGTAAAGCAAGGCATCCGCGTAACGCGAAACCTGGGAAGGGCTCCCCGGGAACAGAATCACCGGAATATCGCAACTCGCCTTGATCTGTTGCACTACATCATCCAAATGATCGGTAATAACAAGACTACCGCCCAGGAAGATATAATCCACCTTCGATTCCGTGCATTTGCCGGCCAGATCTGCAATCCCGTCAGGCGTTACCTTGTCCGGATCTATCAGAACTGCGAATGATTTTGTACCCTTTGCCTTTCTCTCGATAAAGGAATTGTATATTTTTCTGTACATTAATAATGCATTGTTCCGGTTGTCGCAAATGTATACAATTTTTCGTAATAAGGACAGCGGCAAATAAATATGCATGGTATTGATTTTGCAATTGAATCCCTCCCCAACCACTCATATTATCAACACCCATACGGCCGTTATTGTTAATGGAGGCTTTTCCACAAGCTGTGCAAAACAAAACTCGTTTGTGTATCCATTGTAAGGTAACTTAGTTATCCCACACACAGAGTCGAAAAACCAGATTTGTTTAATCCTGTTAAAATTTTCTAGGGCATGAAAAATCAAGTAAAGAAGACCGGCGGTCTGACGTTTTCGCGGCATTTCACCCGGGAAGGCGTGAGCCCTTTCGATCAGTTCGGGTATGACCTTCGTTCGTCCGTTATCCGCAACCCTGGCGGAGACGTAGTTTTTGAAATGAATAATGTGGAAGTGCCGAAGGGTTGGTCGCAGATCGCTACCGATATTCTGGCCCAGAAATACTTCCGGAAAGCCGGCGTACCCCAGCCCGATGGCTCCCTGGGCAGGGAAACGTCCGTCCGCCAGGTAGTGCACCGCATGGCCAACTGCTGGCGCGCATGGGGAGAACGATACGATTATTTCGCCTCCGCCAAAGACGCACAGGTATTTTACGAGGAACTGGCCTATTGCATGCTCAACCAGGCCTGCGTGCCCAACTCCCCCCAGTGGTTCAATACCGGCCTCTATGAAAGCTACGGCATCAAAGGGAAGCCCCAGGGCCATTATTATGTGGACCCCAAAACCGAAAAACTCCAGAAATCCACCTCCGCATACGAACGCCCGCAGCCTCACGCCTGCTTCATCCTGAGCGTGGACGACGACCTGGTGAACGACGGCGGGATCATGGACCTCTGGGTCCGCGAAGCCCGTATCTTCAAATACGGCTCCGGTGTGGGTACCAACTTCTCCCGCATCCGCGGCGAAAATGAAAAGCTCGGCGGCGGCGGCTCCTCCTCCGGCCTGATGAGCTTCCTCAAAATCGGCGACCGCGCCGCAGGCGCCATCAAATCCGGCGGCACCACGCGCCGGGCGGCCAAAATGGTCTGCCTCGACCTCGACCACCCCGAAATCCTCCAGTTCATCAACTGGAAAGTGGAAGAAGAAAAGAAAGTAGGCGCCCTCATCCAGGCCGGTTACGCTTCCGATTACGAAGGCGAAGCCTACAAGACCGTGTCCGGCCAGAACTCCAACAACTCCGTCCGCATCCCCAATACCTTCTTTCATGCCCTGGAAGCGGACGGCGAATGGAACCTGACCGCCCGCACCACCGGGAAAGTGATGAAATCGGTGAAAGCCAGTGACTTGTGGAACCAGATCGCCTATGCGGCCTGGCGCTGCGCCGACCCCGGCACCCAATACGACACTACCATCAACGAGTGGCATACCTGTCCGAAAGGCGGCCGCATCAACGCATCCAACCCCTGTTCCGAATACATGTTCCTCGACAACACGGCCTGCAACCTGGCTTCCGTGAACCTCCGCCGGTTTTTCGACGAAAGCACCAGCCGGTTCGACGTGGAAGGGTTCGAGTATACGGTAAGATTATGGACCGTAGTGCTCGAAGTGTCCGTGCTTATGGCGCAGTTCCCTTCCCGCGAGGTGGCGGAGCTGAGCTACCAGTACCGCACCCTTGGGCTTGGATACGCCAACCTGGGCAGCATGCTCATGGTGAGCGGCATCGCGTACGACAGCGAGGAAGCCCGCGGGATCGCGGGGGCCATCACCGCGATCATGACAGGCGTTTCCTATAAAACGTCCGCCGAAATGGCCGGGCACCTCGGCGCTTTCCCGAAATACGCGGAAAACAAACAGGATATGCTCCGCGTGATGCGCAACCACCGCGCGGCCGCTTACGACGCCATCGAGGCCTACGAAGGACTGGAGATCCGCCCGCAGGGCATCAATGCCCGCTATTGCCCGGATTACCTGCTCACGGCGGCTACCAAAGCCTGGGACGACGCCGTGAAGCTGGGTGAGCAATACGGTTACCGGAATGCGCAGGCAACGGTGATCGCCCCTACCGGTACCATCGGTTTGGTGATGGACTGCGATACCACGGGTGTGGAGCCTGATTTCGCGCTGGTGAAGTTCAAGAAACTTTCCGGCGGCGGGTATTTCAAAATCATCAACCAATCCATCCCCTCTGCGCTGCAACATCTCGGGTATAAAGACAATGAGATCAAGGCGATTGTGGATTACGCGAAAGGGACGGGCAGTTTCGGCGGTGCGCCTTACATCAATCCGCAGTCGCTCAGCGAGAAGGGTTTCATCGGCGACGAGCTGAAGAAGCTGGACACGGCCGTGGCCTCTTCTTTCGACATTGCATTCGTTTTCAATGTGTATACGTTGGGCGAGGAATGTTTACAACGGCTGGGTTTCAAGCCAGAGCAATATTTCAATATGGAATTCAGCCTGCTGCACGAACTGGGCTTTACCGACGAGCAGATTGAGGCGGCGAACGACTACGTGTGCGGCACGATGACCGTGGAAGGCGCGCCTTACCTGAAAGATGCGCACCTGCCTGTGTTCGACTGCGCCAATAAGTGCGGTAAAAAAGGTGAGCGTTACATCCATCCCCACGGGCACATCCGGATGATGGCGGCGGCGCAACCCTTTATTTCCGGCGCTATCTCCAAAACCATCAACCTGCCCAACGAGGCCGTGGTAGAAGAGATTGCGGATTCCTACAAGCTGAGCTGGGAGCTGGGGCTGAAAGCCTGCGCGCTCTACCGCGACGGTTCCAAACTGAGCCAGCCGCTGAGCAATAAGAGCGATAAAAAGAAGAAATCTACCGAGGCGGAAGCGCCCGCAGCTGAGACCGCGCAGATTATTGATATGAACCAGCTCACCATCGACGAGCTGCTGGAAGAATTGAACAAGCGCATGACCGCCAGTACCGATACGTCGCTAAAGAGGGCATTGTCGCGGATTGTGGAGCGCAAAACGTTGCCGGCCAAGCGCCGCGGGTTTACGCAGAAGGCGAAAGTGGGCGGGCAGCCGATTTTCGTGCGCACGGGCGAATACAACGACGGCACGCTCGGCGAGATTTTTATTGACCTGGCGAAAGAGGGCTCCACATTGCGGAGCCTCATGAACTGCTTCGCAATCGCCGTGAGCGTGGGGCTGCAGTACGGGGTGCCGCTGGAGGAATTCGTTGACAAATTCGTGTTTACACGTTTCGAGCCCGCCGGTATGGTGGACCACCCGAATATCCGCTCGGCCACTTCACTGATCGATTACATATTCCGCGTGCTGGGTTATGAATACCTGGGCAGAACCGACCTGGTGCATATCCTGGAAGCACCGGGGAATACGGGAGAAGACGACTGGGACGATGAGCCCGCCGCCGCGGCCGCTGCAAAACCCGCGCTGTCGAACGTGCGGATCTTGGGAAATAAATCATCGGAAGCACCCGGTCCTAAAGCGGCCAAAGCTCAGCCAGTAGGGGCTGCGGGCAGTGAAGGCGGAACGCAGGAATACATGCGCAGCATGCAAAGCGATGCACCGGCATGCAACACCTGCGGGCATATAACGGTTCGTTCCGGCACATGCTACAAATGCCTGAATTGCGGGAATAGCATGGGTTGCAGCTGATGTATTCAGGACTTTTTAACAAGTAACCGTCCTCCGCTGAAATTTTATCGCATCCTGAAATCAGCCATGGGAGCGGGTTTGATAGAGATAAATAATCTTGTTACTTTGTTAATTATTTGTTATTCACCTTCGAAAATTTCAAATAAAGTTAACATCGATATACCTTTGTATACAAATAGGGTTTTCATAGGATAGTAACAAATTGAGGGCGCTTTTCTAAGTGCCCTTTTTCTTTTCAAACCCTTGAAGGCTGCGGTTTTCACGCATGCCGCATTTCCCAACTTATTTTGCATTTTTTCAAGTTTCTCCGTACCGGAAAATGGATTTTCCGCGGTGGGGAATTTCATTGCGTTAGTTTTTTTCCCGCGATTGAATTTATTTTCACGGCATTTGCTTTCAGAAGATTTTCTACTGCACTATTGCGGCAGTCAAATGAAACATCGCGCAAGAAAGCGCGGTTAAGGCATATCCATTTACCAGCGGCATCTGGGAATGAATGCCTTGTACTTGATAATTTTGCAGCTGGAAAAGTTAACCGCCACATCCTGCCATTCCTGTTATATATGTGAGAATTTCCCCGATGCATTGAATTTGGGGATGTAGGAAAGCGGGAAGTTTTCATTAACAATTCCGGGACGGGAAGCAAAAACGTTTTTGCCCAGCGATTGAATTTTTGTTGAATTTCCTTCAAAAAACGGCCATTCAATTTCAAAATATTCATTTTTATCCCGCTTTTTTGAGGAAAATGAATATTAAAAGTAAATCGTTTGTAGTTATTGTATTTATTTTATATTTGTTAAAGTATTAATTTTTTATATGGTTACTGTCCTATGAAAAACCAAAAATTCCTACACCGCGAGAATCTTCTTGCACAGTAAATGACTCTCGAAAGCAATGGATTTTTCCATTGCTTTTGTTTTTTCAGCCGGTGCGGGAAAAGAAAATTATACGGGGAGCAGCTCGCGGAAATGAAAGCGGGTATCCCAGGCCAGGGGTTTCTCCTCCTGATCGCCCTCTTCCTGGAAACAATTATCTTCCTTTTTGTAGCAATCATCGCCATTCCGCGCCGGAGCGTAGGTGCGCGTCACCGTATCGCCCATGCGGAAAGGGACTGGCGAACTGAATATGGGGCCGTCGTACACGAAACTATGGAACTCGCCGTTTTCCCCGCAAGGATCAACATTCGCGGGAAGATCGGCCAGGAATGCGGCATCGAACTCCCGCCCGGCAAACTCCGCCGGCAGGAAACGGTCGTTCACGCAAACGATCACCGCCCTAAAACCGGCCGCGATGAAATCCCGGGCCAGCTGTGTACTGTCGCGCTTCCACAACGGGAAAACCCCTTCCATACCCGCCTTCGCCAGCTGTGCTTCCCGGTAGGCCCGTAAGTCTTCCAGGAAAATATCCCCGAACACCGCCTGGCGGATGCCTTCCCGCTGGTATCCTTCCAAAGCTTCGCTCATGATCCGGTTGTAATCTTCCATGGACGCATTTTCGGGGAGAAACGCCTTTTTCAGGGGCAAACCGGTGCGCCGCGCCTGTTCGTCCAGCAAAACCTCCTGCACTCCGTGCATCGATACCCGCCGGTACGCCTCGCTCAGCGTCGTGAACAACCCGCGGACCCGCACGCCGCCCGACTGTTGCAGTTGCCAAAGGGCGAAAGACGCGTCTTTCCCCCCGCTCCAATTGATATATGCTTCCATTTCACGTAAAATTATTGTATTTCCGGGGCATTAACGGGGCGGGATGGCTATATTTGAATACCTAAACCGCACCCTCATGCGCCTGATCCCCTGCCTTACCCTGGCTATCCTCCTTTCCTGCACCCTCGCCTCCGCACAACAGCAAAACCTCGTGGCCGGCCCCATGACCGGATCCATAGCGCTCCGCGATGTGATCGTGTGGGCGGAAGTATCGGCCGCCGTTAAAAAGGTGTCTGTCCGCTACTGGCCGCAGCAGGAACCCGGCAAAGCCCTGTCTCAAAGCTGGACCGGACCGCTCGGCAAAGCCTATAATCCCGTTAAAATTCAGCTCCGCAACCTCGCGCCGGGCACAGCATATGCATATGAACTACTGGTAGATGACAAATCCGTCCGGAAATCGGCCTTCCAGACCCAAACCCTCTGGCAGTACCGTATGCCCGCGCCCGACTTCACTTTCCTCACCGGCTCCTGCGCCTATTTCAACGAAGAAGGCTTCGACCGGCCGGGGAAGCCCTACGGCAAGGATTCTTCCATCTTCCTCACCATGGCCAAAGAAAAGGCTGATTTCATGCTCTGGCTGGGCGATAACTGGTACACCCGCGAAGTGGATTACCATTCCGCCCCGGGATTGGCGTACCGCGCCCACCGCGACCGCTCCCTGCCCGTGCTGCAGCCTTTCCTATCGGCCATGCCGCATTATGCGATCTGGGACGACCACGACTTTGGCCCCAACGATGCTTCCAAAGCCTATATTTTCCGCGATGAAAGCCGGGAAATTTTTAAGGACTACTGGCCCAACCCCACCTTCGGGCAGGATGGTAAAGGAATATATACCCAGTTCAGTTTCAGTGATGTAGATTTCTTCCTGCTCGACGGCCGTTATTTTTCCAGCGGCTCCCGGATGCCGGACAGCACGGGCGGCCAGCCCAACCCGGAAAAGAAAATGTACGGCGACGCGCAGATGGAGTGGCTGCGCAACGCTTTATTGCAGAGCAACGCCCGTTTCAAAGTAATCGCCACGGGGAGCCAGGCGCTGAACATTTATTCCCGTTGGGATAGTTTTCATCATTTTCCTGTTGAATATCATGCGTTTATGAACTGGCTGGAGGAGGTGGACGTGCCGGGGATCGTGTTTTTAACGGGCGACAGGCACCATTCCGAAGTGATCCGGTTCAACCGGCCGGGCAATTATCCCCTGTATGACATTACGAATTCCCCGCTGACGTCCGGAGAGGCGGCGCCTTCGGGCGAGGAGGTAAACAGTCCCATCCGGGTGCCGGGAACATTGGTGGTGACGCAGAACTACAGCAGAATCAAGGTGTTCGGTCCGAAAGAGGACCGCAAAATGGCGGTGGAATTCGTGAACGGGAAGGGGAAAGTGCTGGGGAAATTCGAAGTGTCGGCCAATGATCTGAAAAAATAATTGGGGGTAGCTGCAACTTTTCCAGTGGCGGGTCGTCTTTTTCATACAGGCCCCGGGAGTTGGTCACCTGACCAGCGCTGTTGGTACCGTAAAACTGCGGATTCGTCAAAAGGGCTTCTATTATATCAGTTATTTTGTATTTTTAGGTCATTAAACATTTACCCTTATGAAAAAGCTGTTGTTTTTGTTGGCAATCGGGACAGTCGCATCGACTGCGGTATTCGCCCACAACGGCGATAAGACGAACAATAACGGCGAGAAGAATGAAAAGGGCACCGCCGCCACTGCCAGCAAGGCCAGGGTATCCAACCGGCTGGAGGAAATCCTGTGGACGGTTCCGCAGTCCAAAGTGGAGAAGGTGGATGAATCCGACATGCAGAAAGCCATGGTGGATTTGTATAAATGGTATTTACAGAACGAAACCCGCATACAGAATGATCCTTCGCTGAAGTTGGATCCGAAGGACCAGATCGTGGCTCCTTTCAAGGTTGACCCCAAGGTGCTGCAGCAATATATGCAGTTCATCAAGAAGAATTTCCCCGGTCTGAATGAAGATGATCTGACCGACAAGCGCACGGCGGCCAAATCCCGCAAAACCGCGCCTGTATCCACTTGCGACGATCTCGACGTTCCCATGCCATTGACAGCTTCGAAATAATTTCGTAAGTTCGTTTAATGCATTTGCTCCAGTTTACCTACAAGAGGGAAGAAGTTATCAATGCATTACGGTTCCATTTTTTACGCAGAGGCGAAATCAGGGTTTTTAGAGTAACGCTGATCATCCTGCTATTGGCTACCGTGATCGGATATGTGTTTCGTATGGTGAATTTCAACGCGATGCTTGGGATTGTGCTGATGATGGTGCTCCTGGGCTGGGCGTTCTGGTACCTGCTTCCTGTTTCCACTTATAATAAAGCCGCCACATTCAGGGATAATATCCGTTTACGGTACAACGACGAAGGCATGGCGATCCACACCGGCCAGGGCGAGCGGAGCATGTCGTGGCGCAGTTTCAGCCAGATCGTGGAAACGCAGTCGTTTTTCTTTCTCTACCGCGACAAGCGTTCTTTTTTTCTCATCCCCACCAGCGCTTTCGAGAACGACGAAGCGCACCTGCAGTTCAGGGAACTGATGCAGAAAACGTTTTCGGATTACAGCCGTAAAGAAAGGGGATGATTACAGTTTCCGGTACATTTCGATATGATCGATGCCCACTTCGGTGAAGATATCGCCGCGGGCGGAATAGCCGTTTTTCTCGTAGAAAGGGCGGGCTACATCGCGGGCATGCATGGTCAGTTCAGAGAATCCTTCTTTGCGTGCCCGCTCTTCCGCGAAGCGTAAAATCTTGCTTCCGGTTCCTTTGCCCTGTTGGTTTTCGTCCACCGCCATCTGCCGCAGCTGGATCACGTCGTTGTTGACCGGCGTGAGGATGCAGCAGCCTACGATCTGCTTGCCGTCGAAACACCCGATGAGGAAATCGTTCATTTCCTGCCGGAGGTACTCCGTCGAGAAAGTGAGCCCCAGCGGGCGGCGGAGGATGTTGTCGCGGAGCACGACCATGTCGTGATAGTCGCAACTGCCGTATTCGATCAGGCGGATATTGGGCATAGTGCGAAGGTACGGTAGTTTGCCAAATGACGTTTGTGTGGAAGGGCAGGTGTTTTTAAAAGGGAACGTCTTCGAAATACGATAAGATGACCGGCGCTACGGAACGCACTTCCAGCAAGGGATCGGAGATATCGAGGGCATTGGGGTGGGTGTCTGTACAGATGAGTTTTTCCACCAGTCCGCTCTCCGCGATTTTCCGGAAACCGTTGCCGGCGAAAATACCGTGGGTGGTGATGACGCCGATGGAGGAAGCGCCGGCCTGTTTGTATGCCTGTGCGGCGTTGATCAGCGAGCCTCCGGTGCGGATCATATCATCGTAAATGATGACCAGCGTGTCCTGCACATTGGCGCTGATGGCGGTGACGTGCGTTTCTTCCCCAGAGACCCTTTTCTTGAACACGAAAGCGGCCTGCACACCGAGGTCGTTGGCCAGGGATTCCACCCATTTGGCCCTGCCGGAATCAGTGCTCGCCAGCACAAAAGGCCTGCCGCCGGCAATATCCAGCGCCGCCTGCTGGACGATGGTTTTGGCGTAGAGATGCACCGGGCGGACGTTACGCTCGAAATAATACGAGATACCATCCACATGCAGGTCGATCATGATCACCCGGATCCCGTTGGACGCCGCGGGGAGGGCGGAGAACAAGGTGGCGCGGGTTTTGGCTTTTACGATTTCGCCGTATTGCACGGCTCTTTCCATGGTGGAATATCCGAAATAGGGGATCACGAGGTTGACGCAGAGCGCGCCGTACTGGATACAGCCGTTGGCGATGTCAAACAATTCCAGGGTTTCCTTATCATCGATCGTTCCGCCAATGAGCACTACTTCTTTCCCGGTAACGCTGGAGGTTATACGATGGTAATGCTCCCCGTCGGGGAAGTCGCGGATGGAAAGAAGCCCCGGTTCCCAGTCTTCCGGAGCGATGGCGAGCAGCGCCTCTTTCAGATATTGGTACCTTTGTGTGGAAAAAACGATTTTACGGGCCATGGCTTGAATTTCAGGAGTTTCCCGAAATTATAGTAAAAGCGTCAGGCTTATCAATTATTTTTAACGTTTCATTTGAGCCCGGAACGTTAAATTTGAGAGCATAGTATGAAGCATTTTCTGTTAAGATACGCTGTAGCGGCGGGCGTTTTATGCCTTGCCGGGCTGCAGGGGGCAAAGGCGCAGGCGGTACGGCTGATGGGTATGATCACCGACGCGGATACGCGCACCGGCCTTCCCGCGGTGAGCGTATGGAACAAACGCACCGGCACGGGAACGATCTCCAACGAGTCGGGCCGGTATTACATTGAAGCCTTGCCGGGGGATACCATCGAATTTTCCAGCCTCAGCTATGTGCGTGCCGCCTTCGTGGCGCCGGGTATTTCCTCCACCCGCAATGTGGAGCTGCAGCGGCATATCATGGGGCTCCAGGGCGTTAATGTCCGCGGCCGTATCTACAAACAGGACTCGCTCGCCATCCGTGATCAATATGAAAGATATTTTGGATATAAGCGCCCCGGTGCGATGGATGTGCTGAAAACGCTTCCTTCCAACCCCATTACCGCGCTCACTTACCTCGTTCCCAGCCGCGCGCGCAAGCGCAAGGAGAAGTTCGGGGAGCAGTTGAAATACTGGGAAGAAGAAAAGCATATCGACTACCGGTACAACCCCGACCTGGTGGCCAGGGTCACCAAGCTGGAGAGCCCCGAGCTGGATTCGTTCATGCTTGCTTACCGGCCGCCGTACAGTTTCCTGCTTAACGCCACGGAATACGACCTGCTGTTATTCATCAAGCAATCGTTCGAGCGGTACCAGAAGAATAAAGGCAACCTCAGGAAAGACACGATCGAATAAACTTTACTGCATTTCCCATAAAAAAGCCCGGAAGAATGATACTTCCGGGCTTTTTGTTTTTATCTGCGGTGCGATTATTTCAGGATGGATCCTTTCAGGCGCATCAGTTCCGTTTCGGCCACCTTGGTATTGTAGCGCGCCTGGATGAGGCGGTAAGCGGCCAATTCGAGGCTTTGCTGCGCTTCTTTCACTTCCAGCGTGGTAGATACGCCCTGGCGGAAGCGCTCCAGCGCCACCATGGTATTTTCGCGGGCGAGGTCCACGCTTTCCTGCTCCAGTTCCAACGCCATCTTGTAATATTCATAATCGCGGAAAGCGTTGCGCAGCTGCAGGTTCACGAGCGACGCCTGGTTGTCGAGCATGATTTGCTGGTATTCGATATCGAGCTTCGCGGCTTTGTAGGCGCGGTGCGAGTTGAGGCCGTTGAAGATGGGCACGGTAGCGGAGAAGCCATAGTTCAGGCCGCGGTTCTGGTTGAAGATCGGGCTGAACTGGTTGATGGCGGCGCTCGCGCGCGACTGGTTGAAGTTATATGCGGAATTGAATGAAAGCACCGGGAAGAAATCACCTTTTCTTTCTTTCAAGGTAATCCGCGAAATCTCCAGGTTCTGGCGAGAGATCTGCAACTGCGGGTTCGTCTGCTGGATGTTTTCCAGGATCTGCCCGTACGACATTTGAAGGTTCAACGGTATGGTGTCGAGCACATCGTAGTTCACGCTTTCGTCGGCGATGGCAAGCAGTTGGTTCAGCGAGGCTTTGCTTTGCTCGATGACGGTTTGCTGGCGGAGCCAGTTGGCGCGCTGGGCGTTGTAGTCCACTTTCGCCTGCAGCCAGTCGGTTTTGGGCGCAAGGCCTGTCTGGAATTTGGCGTCGGAAAGCTTCACGCGCTCGTCGGAGATGGACATCTGTTCGGCGAGTGCGCGCAATTGCTGCTTCTGCTGCGCGATGTTATAATAGCTGTTGATGATATTGGCGACGGTGTTTTCCACCTGGTTGCGGACGTTCAGTTCACCGAGTATTTCGATGGCTTGCACGCGCTGGCGGGTGGCGAACATTTTCAGGCCATCGAACAACGTCCAGTTGAGGTTCACGGCAGCCTGCCACTGCTGGTTTTTAATGCCGGAGGTGTCGCGCTTGGTGCCGTTGCCGAATTCCTGTTTGGTAGCGGTGCGGGTCCAGGTTTTGGCGGCGGTGCCGTTGATGCGCGGCGCGAAAGCGAAGTTGGCGTAGGCGTTATCATTGGCGGCCACTTCCGCATCGTTGCGCGCCATGCGGATATCGTAGTTGTTTTTCAACCCCAGGTCGATCGCCTGTTCCAGCGTGAGCACCTGTTGTGCCTGCGCACTACCGGCGGCGAGGAGGAGGAAGAAGATGAATATCTGTTTCAGTTTCATTGTTAGCATGTTTTAGGCGTGCGCGGCGGAAGCGGCTTCTTCTGGCACTTTGGATTCGGTTACCGCGTCTTCAAATTCCGTGTTCTTTTTCCTGCGGCTCAGGAAGGTATACACCGCGGGAATCACGTAGAGCGTAAGCACCAGCGAGAACATGATCCCGCCCACGATCACGATACCGAGCGGAATACGGCTGGTGGATGCCGCACCGAGGCTCATCGCGATGGGCAACGCGCCCAGCGCCATGGCCAGCGAGGTCATCAGGATCGGGCGTAAGCGCATTACCGCCCCTTCGATGGCGGCTTCGGCTTTCTCCTTGCCCGCGTCGCGCATGTGGTTGGCGAACTCCACGATCAGGATACCGTTTTTCGTCACCAGCCCGATCAGCATGATCACGCCGATCTGGGAGAAAATGTTCCAGGTTTGGTTGAACAGCTTCAGCGAGAGGAACGCTCCGGCGAACGCCATGGGTACTGTCAGCATGATGATGAGCGGATCGATCCAGCTTTCGAACTGCGCGGCGAGTACGAGATAAATGAGAATAAGCGCCAGCAGCAGTGCGAACATGGTGTTGGAACCGGATTCGGCATAGTCGCGGGAAGAACCGCTGAGCGCGGTGTCGAACGAATTATCGATCACGCCTTCTTTCTCCAGGTTGGCATATATCTGGTTCATGGCGTCGATACCGTCGCCGATAGTTTTTCCGGGCGCGAGGCCTGCGGAAATGGTGGCCGACTTCATACGGTTGTAGTGGTAGATCACCGGCGGACTCGTTTCTTCCTCGATGGTCACGAGGTTATCCAGCTGGATGGCTTCGCCACGGGTGTTGCGGACGTAGATGCTTTGCAGATCCACGGGATCGTCGCGGTCGGCGCGGAACACCTGGCCCATCACCTGGTATTGTTTTCCGTTGCGGATGAAGTATCCGAAGCGGCGGTTGGACAGTGCGAGCTGGAGGGTGGAGGAGATGTCTTCCACGGAAACGCCGAGTTCGCTGGCTTTCGCGCGGTTGATGTGGATGCGGAGTTCGGGTTTATTGAACTTGAGGTCCACGTCCACGCCCTGGAACACCGGGTTGGCGCTGGCTTCTTCCACGAAGCGGGGCACCACGGAGGAGAGTTTCTCGAAGTTTACGTTCTGTAAGACGAAGGCTACCGGCAACCCGCCCCTGCGGCCTACCTGGATGGTTTGCTGCTCGATGGCGAACACCCTGCCCTGGGGGAACCGGTACATATTGCGGTTCACCATGTTCACGATATCTTTCTGCGAGCGCAGGCGTTCGCTGGGCTCGGGGAGCGTTACGAAGGAGAAGGCCGTGTTCACGGAACCCGCACCGGAGAAGCCGGGAGCCGTTACGGAAAGGATCACTTTCTTTTCAGGAATGGAATCTTTCATGAACTCGACCAGGTTCACCACATACTCGTCCATCGCGTCATAGGAAGTGCCTTCCGGCGCGGTGATGGAAAGGCGGAACATGCTCCGGTCTTCGATGGGCGCCAGTTCCGACTGGATGTTGATGAACAGTACATAAATCATGGCCATGCATGCGGCGATGATCACCCAGGCAAACCAGCGTACCTGTACGAACCCGGCGAGCGTGTTCTTATAGCTTCTTTCCATCCACTGGAAGAAGGGCTCGGTTTTTTCGTAGAACCAGGAATGCTTGTGGGTTTTGCGCGCCAGTTTCACGTTGAGCACCGGCGTAAGGGTGAGCGATACAAACGCGGAAATGAGTACAGCTCCTGCCACCACGATCCCGAATTCCCGGAATAGGCTTCCCACGAAGCCCTGCAGGAAGATGATCGGCAGGAACACGAACGCGAGCGTTACCGAAGTGGCGATCACCGCGAAGAAGATCTCTTCCGATCCTTCCTTGGCGGCGCGCATGCGGGGCATGCCCAGTTCTATCTTTTTATAAATATTTTCCGTGACTACGATACCATCGTCCACCACAAGCCCCGTGGCCAGTACAATTGCCAGCAGTGTGAGGATGTTGATGGTGAACCCGCAGACGTACATGATGAAGAATGCGCCGATGAGCGACACGGGGATGTCGACGATCGGGCGGAGCGCCATGAGCCAGTCGCGGAAGAACAGGTACACGATCAGGATTACCAGTGTGAGGGCGATGATGAGTGTTTCCTGCACTTCATGGATACTCTTCTTGATAAAAGCGGTATTGTCCATGGCGATGTTGAGGGAGAAATCCTCCGGCACCTCCTGCTTCAGCTGGTCGTATCTTTTATAGAACTCTTCGGCGATGGCCACGTAGTTGGAACCCGGCTGCGGGATGAGCGCCAGGGCGATCTGCGGGATGCCGGATTCTTTCAGCTGTGTTTCCTCGTTTTCCGGTCCGAGTACCGCCTGCCCAACGTCGCGCAGGCGGATTTCGGCGCCGTTGACGTTTTTGATGATCAGTTCATTGAACTCATCTTCGGTGTCCAGCCGGCCAAAGGTGCGCACCGTCAGCTCGGTGGCGTTGCCGGCGATCTTGCCGGACGGCAGTTCCACGTTCTCGCGCTGGAGGGCGAGCTGTACGTCGCCGGGCGTGAGGGAATAGGCGGAAAGGCGGGCGGGGTCCATCCAGATGCGCATGGCGTATTTCTTTTCGCCCCACACCTGTATGGCGGAAACGCCGGGGATGGTTTGCAGCCGCTCCAGGAGCACGTTGGTGGCGTACTCGGTGATTTCCAGCTGGTTGCGGGTGTTGGACTGGACGGTCATGGAAATGATGGCGTCCGAGTTGGCGTCGGCTTTGGATACCACGGGCGGGGCTTCCAGATCGTTGGGCAGATTGCGCTGCGCCTGGGAAACTTTGTCGCGGACGTCGTTGGCCGCTGCTTCGAGGTCTTCGCTCAGTTCGAACTCCACGGTGATGTTGCTGGAGCCCTGGGAGCTGAGGGAGGAAATATTTTTGATACCGGCCACACCGTTGATCGCTTTTTCGAGCGGTTCTGTGATCTGGGTTTCGATGATATCGGAGTTGGCGCCGGGGTAGGATGTGCGGACGTTCACGACCGGCGGGTCGATGGCGGGGAAGTCGCGCACCCCGAGGAAGGTGAAGCCCACCAGGCCGAAGATCACGATGATGATGTTCATCACGATGGCGAGGACGGGCCTTTTGAGTGATATGGAGGGTAAGCTCATGTTGTCGTTGTTAAGTTCTGGTAACCGCTGTTGTTAATGGAACAGCGCACTATTGCACCTTATTATATTTAAAGGTCATACCCGGTTTGAGGGAGAGTATGCCTGTGGTTATAACAGTGTCTCCGATTTCCAGACCGCTGGTGATTTGCACGTTGTTTTCGTTCCTGACGCCGGTTTCCACGTTTACGAATTTGGCTTTGCCGCTGTCGGCGACGATCACCTGTTTGAACCTTGTTCCGGGGATCACGGCCTGTGACGGGATCATGATGGCGTTAGGATTGTCTTTCAGCTGTATGGAGGTGCGGGCGAAGGATCCGGGGAACAGGATGCCGTTGGGATTTGGCACGATGGCGCGGATCTTCACGCTGCGGGTAGCCAGGTCGATTTTGGGATCGATGGCGTAGATGGAGCCGCGGTAGCGGTTGGTGTCGCCGGAAACGGAAAAGGTGACGGGGTCTCCTTTGCGGATGGCGTTCCGGTATTTTTCGGGCGAGGCGAAGTCGACCTTGAGGGGATCGAGTTGCTGCAGGGTGGTCATGATGGTGGTGGGGCCTACGATGGCGCCTTCAGAGACGTTGCGGAGGCCGATGGTGCCGCTGAAGGGGGCGCGGATTTCCGTTTTCTGGAGCTGTGCCTTATTGAATTCGATATCTGCGCCATAGGCGGCTACCTGGTTGGTGGTAACGTCCACGTCCTGGCGGCTGATACCGTTGATTTTGAGGAGGGATTCCTGGCGGGCGAGGGTGGTGCGGGCGAGTTCGCGTTGGAGCTCGAGTTTGCGGAGGGTAGCGAGGATGTCACCATCGTACAGTTTGATGAGGAGGGTGCCTTTGGCAACTTTTGCGCCTTCTTTAAAATATATATTAGTGATTCGGCCGGTGATTTCTGGTTTGAGCTCTACTTCTTCGTTGCTCTGGAGGGTACCGGAGGCTTCGATGATTTCGTCGAGTTTCACGGGTTTCACTACATAGGCGTCGGCCATGATGGGTTTGCCGGCCGGGCGGGCGCCGCCGGCTGCTGAGGGGGCGCCTGGGTTGGCGTCGTTTTTGGCGGTCAGCTTATAAATAAAGAAGCCGGCCACCGCCAGTACCAGGAAGAGAATAACAATTCGTAAAGTCTTATTTCGCATGTTTCAGTCTATATAAAGTTAAAATACCGCTTTAGGGCCCGGGTTTCACTACGTGGAAGCTGTACCCCGCAAGTTAAGGGATTTCGAAGCCGGACAAATTTAATAATTGGACGTTATCGCGGTCCCGTTCCGGTTTTAAATATGGTTAAGTGGCTGAAAGCGGGGGTTGAATGGTCAACTTGTATGTCATAACAGGTATTTATGGGGGAATGGGGGAGGTGGGAAAGGGGGAAGACGGATTTTTGAGCCGGGGAGTGGAAGGGGGAGTGGAAGGGAAGGCCGGGGAGCGATGCGGGGGGAGCGGAAATGGATAAAAAGGTAGTAAAAAGGGTGTTTTTAAGGATGATAAAGCGAATACATATGATCGGCTGCGTTTATGCGGTGTTGTCTGAAATGCGCTGTGGTAGGGTATCTTGGAGTACATTGTTGTTTACCAAATGGAAATTCTGGGTTAAAATTCCGCCGAATCCTTGGCAATTGAATAAAAATTATATTTTTGCAGTCAAGTTTTAAACCAAAAACACTTAAAATTATGTCAGACATTGCATCAAGAGTTAAAAAGATCATTATTGACAAATTAGGCGTTGACGAAGCCGAGGTAACTCCTGAAGCCTCCTTTACCAACGACCTGGGCGCTGACTCTTTGGATACGGTAGAACTGATCATGGAATTCGAAAAAGAATTCAATATCTCCATTCCTGACGAACAAGCAGAAACAATCACCACTGTTGGCCAGGCAGTAGCTTACCTGGAAGAACACGTAAAATAATCCAACAAATCAGAACTGTTTTAATGCAACCAAGACGAGTAGTCGTTACAGGTTTAGGCGCGCTGACACCGCTCGGCAATTCCGTAGAAGCTTTCTGGCAGGGATTGGCGAACGGTGTATCGGGCGCTGATTATATCAAGCAGTTTGATGCTTCCAAATTCAAGACCCGTTTTGCCTGTGAGCTGAAAGACTTCGACGCCACGAATTTCATGGATAAGAAGGATGCACGCAAAATGGACCCGTTCACGCAAACCGCCGTCATCGCAGCCGATCAGGCAGTGGCGGACGCGAAAATCGACCGCAACTCCGTGGATGTTGACAGGGTTGGCGTGATCTGGGGTACGGGCGTTGGCGGGATGATCAACTTCACGAACGAATTAAAGGAATTCCATTCCGGGGACGGAACACCGCGTTTCAGCCCTTTCCTGATCACCCGTTTGATTCTGGATATTGCCGCAGGGCATATATCCATGCGTCATGGTTTCAGAGGCCCTAACTTCTCGGTGGTATCTGCGTGCGCTTCGGCCACCAATGCCTTGATCGAAGCCATGTACACCATCCGCTACGGAAAGGCGGACGTAATCATTTCCGGTGGATCCGAAAACATCATCAATGAGCCCTGCGTAGGCGGTTTCAACGCGATGAAGGCGCTCAGCGAACGGAACGACGATCCGAAAACAGCCTCCAGGCCGTTTGATCTCGACCGCGATGGTTTTGTCATGGGCGAAGGCGCCGGCGCTCTCGTGCTGGAAAGCTACGAACATGCCATGGCCCGCGGCGCTAAGATTTATGTCGAACTCGCCGGCGGCGGCGCATCCGCAGACGCCCACCACATCACCGCTCCCCACCCCGAAGGGCTCGGAGCCATGAACGTGATGACCCAGGCCCTCAAAGATGCCGGCCTCCAACCGGAGGATATCGACTACATCAACGTACACGGAACCTCTACTCCGCTGGGCGACATTGCGGAAGTAAAGGCCATTCAGCAGGTATTTGGCGAAGCTGCCTACAATCTCAACATCAGCTCCACCAAATCCATGACCGGGCACCTCCTTGGGGCAGCCGGAGCCGTGGAATCCATTACCATCATCAAGAGCATTCTGGAAGGTCTCGTACCTCCCACCATCAACCACTTCACCGACGATCCCCAGCTGGATGCCAAACTGAATTTCACTTTTAACGTGGCACAAAAAAGAGACGTGAGAGCCGCGCTCAGCAACACCTTCGGGTTTGGCGGGCACAATGCCTCCGTTATTTTCAAAAAATTTGTTCCTTGATTGTGTGAGACTAATTCCAGGATTCCTATATAAAATTTTATACGGGAAAAAGCGACTGTACAAAGACCTCTACAACCTGCTCGGGTTCCACCCGGGCAACCTGGCCCTG
The DNA here is from genome assembly GCF_038396755.1 of Chitinophaga pollutisoli. Taxonomy (NCBI): domain Bacteria; kingdom Pseudomonadati; phylum Bacteroidota; class Chitinophagia; order Chitinophagales; family Chitinophagaceae; genus Chitinophaga; species Chitinophaga pollutisoli. Next base: position 3,639,515 of record NZ_CP149822.1, read on the forward strand.
TATGAAGTCGCTTTGAGCCACCGTTCCAGCAAGGAGAAATTCCTTGAGAGCAACGAGCGCCTGGAATATCTTGGCGACGCCATCCTGGGCGCCATTATCGGAGATTACCTCTTCAAAAAATACCCCTACAAAACCGAAGGCTACCTCACCGAAATGCGGTCTAAAATCGTCAACCGCCAACAGCTCAACGATATTGCCATCAAAATGGGCCTCCGCAAACTGACGATCTACGACAAATACAACTCCTTCCTCAAAATCTCCCAGATCTTCGGCAATACCCTCGAAGCCCTCGTGGGCGCAGTTTACCTCGACCGCGGGTATAACAAAACCAAACAGTTCGTCCACAAGCGCATCCTCGTCCCCTACATCGACCTCGAAGCCCTCGAGATCGTGGAGATGAACCACAAAAACAAACTGTACGGCTGGGCCAATAAAAACGGCAAATCCCTCGAATTCGAACTCATCGAAGAACAGATGGATAACGGCCGCCGCATCTTCACTGTAGGCGCCATGCTCGACGGCGAGCTTATCTGCACCGGCAAAGCCTTCAATAAAAAGGATGCCAGCCAGATTGCTGCCTCCCAGGCAATTGAACTGCTTGGTATTGGCGGGGATGATAAGTTATAAGGATGCCAGTCCATCTCATGATTCCGCCTCCCAGGCAATTGAACTGCTTGGTATTGGCGGGGATGATAAGTTATAAGGATGCCAGTCCATCTCATGATTCTGCCTCCCAGGCAATTGAACTGCTTGGTATTGGCGGGGATGATAAGTAATAAGGATGCCAGTCCATCTCATGATTCCGCCTCCCAGGCAATTGAACTGCTTCAACCCGCTTTCACGTTCAATCTCAGAATCGTTTGCAGCTTACTCACCGGCGTTTTGCCCGGATCGTTCAGGTAGATTTCATGATGCGACCCGTTCACCTCCAGGTGATGCTGGCGGATGTATTGGTGCAACCTGGCCACGGAGGCCTCTTCCTCGTAATAGGAGCCCGTATGCAGCAACTGTACCGCCAGGGCCTGGGGCATCGATTCAAAACGCAGCGCATCCAGATAAGGCAGCCTCTTATTGCCCGCCAGCGCCGCCGCCTGCCGGCAATCCCCACGGGTAACAAACGCCGGCATCTGCAATGCCAGCTTCCAGTTCGACTCCTCCGCCGTCACCGCAGGCATAGGCGCCCCGCTGCCGGTCCACCAGTAACACTCCAGCGAAGGCATCCGGAAATCGTTGCCCTGCAACTTGCAGATCTTACGGATATTGTACGCCGTAGCCCAAAGCGCCTTGATTTTGGCATTGAACTCCCCGGCATAAGAAGCCCCCGCGCCTTCGACAGTTAAAAACTGCCCCGGCGCAACGGTAATCAGCTCCGGCACTGGCCGGGCGCGGTAATATTGCCGAAACTCTTTGGCGAGATCTGTTTTCTGCATATTCAGGTCGTTTATGCAAAGGAAACACCCCGGTGTGACAACCGTATGTCAGGAGTAATGTTCCCCCAGTTCAGCGATCTGCTGGCGGACGATGATCTTCAGGTCTTCCGGCTCCACAATGGTGGCATGCTTCCCGAGCATCAGCATCCAGCGCGAAAAATAATGAAGGCTGTGGAACAGGAAATCCATCTCCACATGCCCCGCTTCCACCTTCTCCTGCACAAATCCGTAATAGTATTTCTGTTGCCCCAGCCAGCGCGCCACCTCACTGGCAATGCGCACCCGGATGAGGCTCGGCTGGTCCGGATCGGACACATATTCCTTTGAAATGTATTGTTGCAAGGTTATCCGCTTCGATTTGTCGAATCCCTGATCCGACAGGTGCAACGATTTGATACGATCCGCCCGGAAGTCGCGGTAATCGTTCCGGAGCCGGCACCATCCGATGAGGTGCCAGCTGCTATGCATATGGAATATCCCGATGGGCTCTATGTCGCGGCGCGATGTACTATCGCTGTAAAACGAGTAATATTCGACAGACAGTACCTTTTGGTTCGCCAGCCCTTCCTGGATATCGCTCAGGAACCGGTTGGGAAACTGCTGTTCGTTGTCGGGACGGTTATCGCGCAGCACGGCGATGTTTTCGTCGAGCGATTCCAGGAAGTCTTTATCGCTTCCCCGCAGTACGGCCCTGATTTTTTGCATGGCGGAACTGAACTGCTGTTGATTGGAGCGGTCGCTGTGTTTTTCCATGAGTTTTTCCCCGGTGAGCAATGCGGCGGCTTCTGTACGGTTGAACATGACGGGGGAGATGGTAACCGTCCACGATGTAATAGCCTGTTCCGGCCTCGGCGCCAATGGGCACGCCGGCTTCCATGAGCGCCCTGACGTCGCGGTAAACGGTGCGCAGGCTGATGTCGAATCGGTCAGCGATTTCCTGAGCCTTCACGATCTTCTTCCCCTGCAGCTGAACAAGTATAGCGGTTAAACGGTCGATGCGGTTCATACGTCAAATGTAATGACAAATTTAGCCTGCAGTGCCTGCGTCTTTTAAACTTTTCTATGGGTTTGGGCATCTTATTGGATGGAAAGGCTAAGATTTCCGGCTTTACTGTCTTTTAAAAAAAATATGTTTGAACACGCATGTATTTGTTTGGTTCGACGTCTAACCAATAAACAGCCGACAAAAGACACTGAACATATTGAAGAAACTAGTTGCTGTTACAGCATATAGTTAGGTTAAATGGTAAAGCCCTGGCAATTCCTTGCCGGGGCTTCTTGTATGGGGAAGTCAGGATAGATGGAGGAGATGGGTTAAAGCCCATCATTTTCAAATAAGTAAGTGTTAGGGAACTTTCCAATAACAATCATTTAACACAAGCTGGGGAGGATCGAATCTAATTTTGGGGCACCATGGCAGGGGTGGTTTGAAAGGATCACCCTTCCATGCAGTTAAATTGGAGCGTATTTAGCAGGTCTGGGGCTCTCCCCGGACTTGTTATTTTCAGCTTGTTGTTAACGAAGTTTTAACAAGCCAGCCCGCAACTGCTTGTTAAATTTCGGTAGCATCCACCACAGAAACCAGTAAGTTCAAAAATAAATAATGGAGCTTATCACCCATGGCCCGATGTTTATCGGGCTAATTTTTTGGGATGGCGTAAAATGTTAATGGCTTGTTGCTGTTTGTGTTGGATGTGCATGCGAGAAGCGTGGATGTGGGGCGGAAAGATTTATACAGCGCCTCTGGAGAAAAATCCGTAAATTATATAAGGGAGTTTTTTGAATGTTAACGGGATGGTTCAATATCATTAAACGTGTTGGCCTGAAGCCGAATCCGAAGGAGGGTGACGAAAAGCGTTTGATGGTGGTAAATTCCTTCAGCTTTATCACCGCTTTGCTTTGTACCTTCTGCGGGGTCAGCCTTGCATGGGTTTCGGGAGACTGGTCCATTTTCTACACCGCGATGGGTTTCGTCTGCGGCTTTCTTTCCATACTCGCGTTTAACCACGCCGGTTATTATAAGGCCGCCAAGTTCATGCTCATGTTCGTGTTCTGTATGGTGATGCTATATTACGGCGCCACCTTCGGCGAAAGCACCCAGGTGCATTTCCTGGGCCTCTTCCTGATCGGGGTGCCTCTCCTCATCTGCACCCCCGCGGAAAAAGAATTCCGCTTCTACTGCATCCTCATGATCATCGTCTGCCTTTCCTTCCTCGAAATCAACTATTACTTCCAGCTCGTTACGCCCATGGACATGTCGCGGAACGAATTGTATGTTTTCAGGTGGCTCATCATGGCCGTGGTGCTCGCACTCAATTTTATGGTGATTTCCTTCTATCAGGGCAACATCAAAGGGCTGTTCAAACGCCTCCTGGAAAACAATAAAACATTGCTCGAAAAGAACCGGACGGTGGAAGCGCAGGATGCCGAACTGAAAAGGGCCAACATCAAACTTTCCGCTTACAACGTTCACCTCGAACAGGAAGTCAACGACCGGACCCATGCCCTCAATGCCAACACCATTGCCATGGAGGAAATGATCCGCAACCTGAGCAACAGCAACCGCCAGCTGCGCGACCAGGATAAAATGCTCACTTCCCAACTGAAAGAACTGGAGCTTGCCCGGGAAGCGCTCACGAAGGCCCGCGACGCGGCAGAGAAAGCCAATACCGCCAAGTCCGCCTTCCTCCGGGAAATCAGCCACGAAATCCGTAACCCGCTCAATGCTGTGATCGGGATGACGTACCTCCTGCTCCACGAAACCGACAACCGCAACCGCATCCCGCAAAGCGTACTGGCCTATATCGAAAGCATCAGCGCCAGCGGCCATAGCCTCCTCGAAATCGTTAACAACGTCCTGGAACTCGCCCGCATCGAAGCCGGCAAGATCGACCAGGTGCAACCCGAACCCTTTAACCTGCGCGACTGGTTGCGCAGCGTCACTTCCATTTACCAGAACGCGGCGCAGGTCAAGAGCGTTGCCATCCAGCTGCAGATCGACAACCGCCTGCCTTCCATTATCGAGGGCGACCGCATCCATCTCACCCAGATCGTCAACAATCTGCTCGGCAACGCCATCAAGTTTTCGCCGGAGAAGAAGCGGGTTACCCTGCATTGCTTCCGCCGCGAGCCCGCGCAATGGTGCATCCGCGTGTCTGACGAAGGGATCGGCATACCGGAAGAAAAGCAACGCGTCATCTTCCAGCCTTTCGAGCAGGCCGATGCATCCATTCACGAAACTTACGGCGGCACCGGCCTGGGCCTCACCATCACCCGGCGCATCGTGGAAATGATGGGCGGCAACATCTCCCTGCGCAGCGAACCCGGCATCGGCACCGCATTCACCGTTACCCTGCCGCTGATCGCGGAATCCGACGCCAGCGCCGAAACTTCCTGCCAATCCGACGTGGTACCCGAATACAACGCCTTCCCCGCCGAAACGCGCGTGCTGCTGATGGAAGACAGTGAGATCAACCAACTCATCATGGAACGCTTTTTTTCGCATGTAGGTATCGCGCTGCATGTGGCCGCCAATGGGGAAGACGGCCTGCGGCTGGCAAAAGCCGTCCGCCCCGACCTGATCATCCTCGATATGCACATGCCACGCATGACCGGCCACGAGGTGATCGTCCAGATCCGGCAGGACGCCGAGCTGAGCCACATCCCCGTGATCGCCATCTCGGCAGACGCGTTCCGCGAACAGCAGGAAGAGGCCAAACGCGCAGGCGTAAACGAATACCTCATTAAACCCATCGAATTCGACCGGCTCTATAACGTAATCGATCATTACCTGCGCGCCGCCAGGCAGCAAACGCCTTACCCGTTACGGGCGATCAAGGTGAGTTAATGGAAAAATTTACAGGACGGGCAGATCCGCCCATTGCGTTTCGGCAATCACGCTTTCGTCGTCGGGCTTCGCTTTGCGGACGGAGTTCACCGTCCAGTATGCCAGTTCTTCGGAAGGGATGCTGTAGGCGAGAATGGATTTGATGCCTTCGTCGGACAGGTCGGGCCGCAGCCATTCCTTTTCCAGCTCGCGCGGGAGGATGAGGGGCATGCGGCCGGCATTGTCGCCGCCGTTGTGGATGCGCGACATGATATCGTTCGCGTCGCGGGTGATAAGCGTGAAGGTGCCGGGGATTTCACCGGTTTCCGGATCGGGGAGGTGCGACCAGGCGTAGAGCCCGGCGATGAAGAAAATCTCGCGGTCTTTTACGTGGATGTAATAAGGAACTTTGTTTTTCCATCCGGGGATGTCGCGGTGCTCGAAGAAGCCTGTGGCGGGTACGAGGCAACGGTTTTTGCGGATGCGGTTCCAGTAGGCTTTGGTGTCGAGGACTTTTTCGGCCCTGGCGTTCACCATCCATTTCCTGCCTTTTTTTACTTCTTCCGGCGTTTTCATGTAGTGGGGGATAACGCCCCATTCGAATCTTTTCAGTTTGAATTCGCCCTGTTCCTGCACTACCACCGGCCATTTGGGATAGGCCTGCGCCACTTTATGATAGGTGGGCTCGAAGTGAAGGTCGAGCTGCCCCATATCTTTCAGGTCGGGCAGATAATCGAACACCGAGGCGATGCTGGCTGAAAATGAAAGGTCGTAGCACATGGGATCAGGTTTATTCGATGTCGGAGAAGGGTATTTTGATTGCTTCCTGTTTCGTTTTCAAATTAAGGAAAAGTTCGCCAAACTGGATGAACAGGGAAACGTGGAGATTTTCCTTCCGGTCGGCTTTCCAGTTGGTATGCATTCGGATGTACTGTTTGATGGCCGCTCCGGTAGCGGGATCGGGGCTCCATTTCCGTTTGGCGAGGAGGGCGATGAAAATATGATAACCTTCCGGTTGGGCGGCGGTGGCGAAGAGGCGCTCCCGGTCGGTGGCGTCTTCCCCGTCATACACGCGGCGGTGGGGATCGGCGGGGATGGCTTCCATATGCGCGCGGGCCTCGCCGATGGAGTGATACGCGGAAATAAGGAAAGCGCCTTTCAGCGTGGGGTGCATGCCGCGGGGATATTGCTGCCGCACGAACCAGCGGTGCCCCGCGGCCAGGAGCCCCTCCAGCACGGCGGGTTTCAATATGGCGAGCGGATTATGCATCAGTCGGTTTTGGCTTTGATGACGTCGTGCAGGCGTGTGGTATAGCAGGGCGAAAGCCGCTCCTGCCGCAGCGCCCATTTCTTGTTGCCGCCCTGCACCGCGAAGCGCAGTACCGGCTTGCCGGCAAAGTGCCGGGAGATCCCGTCGAGCGCCTGCATCAGTTTTTTCTCTTTATCGTGGTCGGTGGATGCGAACAGGTTTTCCTGCACTTGCGAATCGGGGACCAGGTCCATGGCGATGATACCGGTTTTTTTGTAATTATATCCCGGCTTGAAGATGCGGTCGAGGGCCTGCAGCGCGTGATGGATCAGCTCCCGCGTGCTGCTGGCGGGTACGGGGAGGCGGAGGTTGATGGAGCGGTGGTACTGCGCATCCTGGCCGCGGAAGTTATTCGTTTGCACGAAGACCTGTATCACCGTGGCCCGAGAGCCCTGGGCCCGCAGCTTCTGCGCGGCCGCGGCGGCGTAATTGGCGAGGGCTTCCCGGATGTCGTCTTTCTCGGTGAGCAGCTGCCCGAAGGAGCGCGCCACGCAAACGGCCTTCTTCGGCGGAGCGGTTTCCTCCAGCCCGATGCTGGGAATGCCGCGCAGCTCGTGCACCAGCCGGAGCCCCTGCACCGTCAGCTCCCGCCGCGCGAAATCATCCGGCGCGCGCGAAAGGTCGAGCGCGGAATGGAATCCCCTTTCGTGCAGCATGGCGGCGTATTGGGAACCGATGCCCCAGATGTCTTCCACCTGCGTGGCGGCCAGCACGGCCGCGGTGGCCGCGGGGCTATCCAGCACGAGGAAGCCTTCCGGCAATTTCGACTTCTTGACGTAGCGGTTGGCCATCTTCGCCAGCGTTTTGGTAGGCGCCACGCCCACCGACACAGGGATGCCCACATCCTGCAGCACCCCGCCGCGGATCGCCGCCGCCAGGCGCCCGGGAGCGGCGTGGCCGGAAAGGTCGAGGAAGGCTTCGTCGATACTGTACACCTCCATCTCCGGCGCGAAGGAAGACAATACCTGCATCACGCGCTGGCTGAGGCTGCCGTACAGGGTGTAATTGGAGGAGAAGACGGCCACATCGTGACTGCGGAGCATGTCTTCCATGAAAAAAGCCGGCGCGCCCATGCGGATGCCGAGGGTCTTGGCCTCGTCCGAGCGGGATATCACGCAGCCGTCGTTATTGCTGAGGACCACCACGGGGCGGTGAAATGCGCCGGGATGAAAGAGCCTTTCGCAGCTTACGTAAAAATTATTACAGTCAACCAGGGCGATCATGATGCTAAGTATGTTAGCAAATGTAGCTAAAAATATTGGCATTTCAGGCGTAGTGCGCTACGATCGCATCGGCGATCCTGCCTACCAGCGCGGCGTCCGGCGGCACGGGGCCCTGGGCGATGGCGCGCAGGTTGTCTTCCTCGTCGAGCTCGAAAACCACCAGCCCGTCACCGGTATCCACATGAAAAGCCATGCCGTAACCTTTGACGAAAGGCTTTACCTCGAATCGCTGCCCGTCGATGGTGATGGTAAAAAATTCCATGGGGCAAATATCCGTGTTTCAGGAATAAATACCATCGGGCGGAAGGGCAGCGTGTGCCAGGGGGTGTAACGTAAATGCGTGAGAGGAATTCCTTACAGGCGCCGGCCACTTGCCTGGAAGCAGCCGCGGCCGGAGGCCTGGTTAGGAAAGGAATACTTCAGGGCCCTTAGTTGAGGAGCGCCTGGATTTTGCTGGTTAACTCTACAGGACTGAAAGGCCTTATGATGATTTCTTCCGCTTCCATACCAAACCAGGAAGAAATACTGTCCATAACGAAATACGCGGGCAATACAAGGATGACCGGCAATTGCCTGCGCGACCGCTGGTTGCGCAACTGCGCTGAAAGTTCGTTGAGATAAGGGAATGGCAGCTTCAGATCGGCGATCACCAGGTCGTAATCATACGTCCTCAATAGCATGGCCGCTTCTTTTCCGTTATAGGCGAGATCTGCATGGTGCCCTTCTTTCTGAATAATTAACTCTACGACATGAATCATTAATAAATCATCTTCAATAACCAATATCCTTTTCATATACGATCACTATTACCCACTGCAGCACAGGCATACGACGGCCTGCCGCGAAACGCGTTGACTTTTTTGATCTATGCTGCTAAAGTGGAAGTTCAATAAAAACTGAGGCGACTATACAGGTATACGTCTGATCTTTTATATGGCTTTACGATAATGTTCAATCTACTAGGTATAAGCCGTTACGACCCTCACTTTGCATATACTGTGCCAAAACAGCCATTGGTTAATGAGCGTTAACAAACATGATGATAATAGGATTTGATGTCAGGCATTCCTATCTTTGACCCGAGTTCTTTACCCGATTCATTCTTTCCATAGTGCGGTAAGCGGCCAACGCCGCTTTTAAAAAGGAACCGTGTGCAAATCACGGGCTGTCGCGCAACTGTAAGTGACTGTCAAAGTTACCGCCCACCAAGTTCATTGTCCTGACCTGAACAGGATGAGAAGAACGGCGGTAATGTTACAAGCCAGGATACTTGCCCGCTATGTAAGATCATGCTTTCGCGATTTGAAGCAATGGTCAGGACGCATTGTGGGCAAGCTATGCCCCGTTATGCCGTTCCGTGCCTTTTCCAATTCCTGAAAGCATACGAAAACCGTAAGGAGCATTAAGTCTCTTAATGTTTTAAAAGTTTTATGCGTATGCTTAAACACACCCTCGGCTACCCGCGCATGGGAGCCCGCCGCCAGCTGAAGAAAGCTTGCGAAGATTACTGGCAGCGCCGCATCGGCCGCCAGGAATTATTTGTGACCGCACAACGCCTGCAGGAAGAACAATGGCGCCTGCAGGAAGCCGCGGGGATGGACCTCATCCCCTGCAATGATTTCAGTTTCTACGACCACGTTCTCGACACTACGCTCCTCGTTGGCGCCATCCCCGACCGTTATGCCCCGGTGGTAACCGACCTGCCGCAGAACACTGAAGCCGACCTCGCCTTTGCCATGGCCCGCGGTTACCAGGAACACGGCCTGGACCTCACCGCAATGGAAATGACCAAGTGGTTCGACACGAATTACCATTACATCGTGCCCGAATTCCGCGCCAACCAACAGTTCAGGTTATTTTCCAACAAAGTGTTCAATGCGTTCGATGCCGCCAGGCATATGCTCAATGCCACGCCCAAGCCGGTGTTGGTGGGCCCCGTGTCGTACCTGCTGCTGGGCAAGGAAAAAGACCCCGGGTTCCATCGGCTCGAACTGCTGCCCCGGCTGCTCCCCGTTTACATTGAAGCCCTGCAACGCCTGCACAACATGGGCGCAAAATGGGTGCAGCTCGATGAGCCCTTCCTCGCCACTGACCTCCCCGCCGGCGCCGCAGATGCCTACCGATACGCCTACACGGAAATCGCGAAGCATTGCAAAGGCCTCCGCACGATGGTAACCACTTACTTCGAAGGGCTGCGCGATAACATGTCCCTGGCCACATCGCTGGGCGTGTGTTGCCTGCATGTGGACCTCGTCCGCGATCCGGGCCAGCTTGGTGATTTGTTGCCGATGTTGCCGGAGAAGCTGTCGTTGTCGCTCGGCGTTGTTGACGGGCGCAACATCTGGAAGAATGATTACGGACGCTCGCTTGGGTTGATCCGCCAGGCGGTGGATACGTTGGGGGAAGACCGCGTGATGATCGCGCCGTCGTGCTCCCTGCTGCACACGCCCACCGATCTCGAACTGGAAACCGCGTTGGATGAGGAGCTGCGTTCCTGGATGGCGTTCGCCAGACAGAAGCTGCAGGAAGTGGCGGAGCTTGAACAGGTATTCCACGGTGATACCGGCTTATGGGAGAAGAACAATGCCGCCATCGCCGCGAGGGCCGCATCTTCCCGCATTCACAAACCCTCCGTGAAAGCGCGCACCGCCGCCATCACCGAACGCGACGCGCAGCGGACTTCGGCATTCCCGCAGCGGCAATCCCTCCAGCAGCAGCGCTTCCGGTTACCCATGTATCCGACCACAACCATCGGATCATTCCCACAGACCACGGACATCCGATCGCTGCGCGCGGCTTTCAAAAAAGGCAATCTCACGGCGGAACAATATGACGCCGCGCTGGAATCAGCGACCCGGGAAGCGATCAGGCTGCAGGAAGATATCGGGCTGGATGTGCTGGTGCACGGCGAATTCGAGCGCAACGATATGGTGGAATATTTCGGAGAGAAGCTCGAAGGTTTCGCCTTCACGCAGCATGGATGGGTGCAGAGCTACGGCAGCCGCTGTGTAAAGCCGCCCGTGATCTACGGCGACGTAAGCCGGGAGCGGGATATGACCGTTCGATGGTCGGAGTTTGCGCAATCGTGCACCGCGTTGCCGATGAAGGGAATGCTCACCGGGCCGGTGACTATTTTGCAATGGTCGTTCGTCCGCGACGACCAGCCCCGTTCCGAAACCGCGGCGCAGATCGCGCTGGCGATCCGGGATGAAGTGGTAGCGCTTGAAGCGGCGGGGATCGGGATCATCCAGATCGACGAGCCCGCTATCCGGGAAGGTTTGCCGATCCGGTGTGCCGACCGCGAAGCGTATCTCGGCTGGGCGGTGAGCGCGTTCCGCGTATCGGCGTCGGGCGTGAAGGATGAAACGCAGATCCACACGCATATGTGTTACAGTGATTTCAATGATATCATCCGGCACATTGCCGCGATGGATGCGGATGTGATTACGATTGAAACGTCGCGGTCGCAGATGGAGTTGCTGGAAGCGTTTGCGGATTATAGATATCCCAACGAGATAGGTCCCGGTGTGTACGACATCCATTCGCCGCGGGTGCCGGGTACGGCGGAGATGGAAGCGCTGTTGCTGAAAGCCGCCGAATACCTGCCGGCGCGCAATATATGGGTGAATCCGGATTGCGGGTTGAAAACGCGGAAGTGGCCTGAAACGGAAGCCGCGCTCCGTAATATGGTCAGCGCCGCGAAAGCGGTGAGGGCCGGGGTGAAGGAAACGGTATAATATGAAATAGCCGCGCTGGAAACAGCGCGGCCTCTTTTCAGCTTCATTGATAAGACCGGATTGCTCCAGCCATACCATCTCTTCATTAGAAGCTTCTTTCGTATGTTGAAGGCCGCACCGGTGCATCCGTTGGCGGCCTTTTTTTGGCTTATATTCCCCCTACGCCCCGGTACTTATGGTAAGGCCGGTACCCCAGCCATTTGGCGATCCTGGCCATGAAGCGGAATAACCATTTCTGCAGGATTACGGGCATGCCTGCGAGGTAGCAGTGATCCGGGTAGCGGTGCAGGGTGGTGGCCAGTTGCAGGAAGCAGGCTTGCCCCTGGCGGTTGAGGGCGCCTTTTTGCGACAGCGACCATAACGTTTCCAGAATGCATTCCCACTGCATGGCGGGCGCGATTTCATATGTGAAATGAAGGGATTCCGACCGGCTGCCATTCCGCCATGCATGCGGGGTGCCGGGAGGAACGATCACCTGTTCGCCGGCGTGGTACATCCGCGCGGTGCGGCCCGTTTCCATCCAGAGGCTGCCGGAATGGACCATGAACCTTTCTTCCTGCAGCGGATGCCGGTGCCGGAGGGAGCCGCAGGCGCTTTCCATTCCCGGGCCCGCCACCACCGCGATCTGCAGGTAGGCGCCGCCGGTGCTGGCGTGCGTCTGGAGGAAGGTAAACTGCTCCTGGTTGTAAGGGTTGAATATAACGGATCCCTGCCGTACCATGTAGCTGCGGTTTTTGAGGTCTGAGTACGGCAGCAAAAGTAAGTGCGGCAAAAGGTTTGCCGCACTGGTAGTATTACTTAAATATCTGGGTAATGGTACTTACGATTTGTCCATCGCGCGCCAGACGAGCGCTGCTGCGATGCCGCCGACGATGGGCGCGACAATGAAGAGCCAGAGCTGAGACAAGGCCGCGCCGCCCGCAAAGATCGCGGGGCCGAGGCTGCGGGCGGGGTTCACGGAAGTTCCCGTAATGGGAATGCAGAAGAGGTGAATGCAGGTAAGGGTAAGACCGATCGCTACACCCGCAGTGGTGCCGTTGCCCCATTTGCCCGTTGCGCCGAAAATCACGAAGAGGAAGAGAAAGGTAAGAACGGCTTCAGCAATGAAGGCGGATGCGGTGTTGTAGCCCGCTCCATAACCTTCGCCCCATCCGTTGGATCCCAGGGCCCATTCGCCCGCCTGCCAGCCGGGAAGGCCTTTTTGGATGGTCCATAACACCCATGCGGCTACGATAGCGCCAACGCATTGGGCGATGATGTACCCCAGTGCATCCGCCGCCTTGATCTTGCCGGCGGTCAGCATGGCCAGGGTAATGGCCGGGTTGATATGGCAGCCGGAGATCCCGCCGATCGCATAACACATCACCAGCACCGCCAGCCCGAACGCAAATGCGATCCCCAGCAGCCCGATCCCCGCAGGCCCGGATGCACTTACCCCCGATACCACGGCCGCGCCGCAGCCAAAGAATACCAAAGCAAATGTGCCGATCATCTCGGCAAAATACCTGGTGGAAGACTTGATTTCCATGTGGGTTTGTTTTAGTTACCTATAAATACAAACCAACCCCGGCGATTGTTGTTCTCAGAAACCCGTTTTGCTCCCGCCCGTAGCCTCGATCGCGAACCGCAACAAGCTGTTCTTCCCCGAAAGCGATAATTTCCGCGTAATGTTCATCCGGTGATTGCTCACCGTTTTTTCACTGATATGCAACTCCTCCGCGATCTCTTTGCTCGTCTTATAAGCCGCCACCAGGTGGATGATGCGGAATTCGGATGGGGTGAGCGTCGCCAGCATGTCGCCCGCGCCGGTAGCCGTCTTGTGCTTCTGGCGCAATAGGTAAGTCGACATCTCCGGGCTGATGTACGCATTGCCTTCCGTAACCGATTGTATCGCATGAATAATGTCCACCACGGCGTTCTCTTTCAATACATATCCCAGGATACCGATCTCCAGCGCTTTCATGAATGCGTCTTTCACCTTGTGCATGGTGAGCAGGATGATAGGCATCTCGGGTTTCGTAAGCAGGATTTCTTCCGCCGCCTGCAAGCCGTTCAGCTGGGGCATGTCGATGTCGAGGATCACCACGTCCGGATGCTTGGAACGTACGCCTTCTACTGCTTCCCTGCCGTTGGCGGCCTGGTAAATGACGCGGTAATTGCCGCCGGATTCGATCACTTCGCGGAGGCCTTTGAGGAAAATCGGGTGGTCGTCTGCGATGAGGATATCAAGTGCGTTCATGATAGGAAATGGGAATGTTGACGGTAAGCGCCGCGCCTGCGCCTTCGTCAGGATGAATGATGAACTGGCCGCCCATGATCTGCACGCGCTCACGGATGCCCAGCAGGCCGAAGCCATGTTCGTTTTTGCCTGTAAACCCTACACCGTCGTCGGTGACGATGATCTTGATCAGCCACACCGCACGATGCACGCGCAGGTGGCATCGCGTGGCGCCGGCATGCTTCACCATATTGTTGAGCAGCTCCTGCACGATGCGGTAGACGTTCATTTCGTTTTCAGGCGAAAAGAGATGATCGATATTGTCGATGCCTGTTTCCATGACGATGTTGGCGGCGTCGCCGGTTTCGTCGGCCAGGCTCTGGATGCTTTGTGTGAGGCCCATCATGTCCATCTGGTAAGGCCGGAGGGAGTAAGAAATATTCCGGATCTCCTGGATGGTATCCGCCACGTTGCCCGACAGGTCTTCGGACAACGATTGCGCATCGGTATCGCCGGTTTTATTGCGGAGCATCAGCAGGCGGTTTTTGATCAATACGAGTTGCTGGCCCACGCTGTCGTGCAGTTCGGAGGCGATGCGCTTGCGTTCGTGTTCCTGGATGCGGATCAGTTCTTTGGAGAACGCGCTGCTTTGCTCGAGCGCCTGGTGCTGGAGGGCTTCCTTCTCCCGTTTGTAGAAATTCACTTTGCTGGTGAGCGCCCAGGAAAGGATAATGGCTTCCAGCGCCGTTCCCAGCTGCGCGGAATGCCGCGTAAAGTAATTGTCTGGCAGCAGGTCGTTGTCGCGCAGGTTATATACCATGCCGAAACCAATGAGCAGGCTGAACCCCACGAGAAAGTACACCGCCGGCCTGAAGCCTTTCATGTACACCGTTACGCCCGCCAGGAGCCAGTAAGCAAACGTCAAATACATCGCTGCTTCCAGCACGATATACATCACCGGCCAGGGAATGAACACAGCCGCCACCGGCACGGCGAGGATGAAGAGCACGACGGGCGTGCTCAGCCTGTAGATCCGGGGCGCATGTTGCTTCACCCGGAGAAAGGCATTGGTAAAAAGCACCCCGAACAGCATGCCCCCCGGAAGCCCGGTCGTCATCTCGTTCAGCCAGCCCGCGCCGGGGAAGAAAACGAGAATGTAATTGTTGAGGATGAGCGTGGAGATGCCGGAAAACAGGATATATAAAACGTACAGCAGGTACGTAACGTCGCGCAGGGTGAGGAAGGCGAAAAGATTATAGACCATCAGCGCCACCAGTACGCCGTAGAAAATGCCGTTGATGAAATCGTCTTCGCGCTGCATGGCGAGGTGGTTTTCGATGGAAGATATTTCCATCCGCAGCTGCAGCACGGCGTTGCTGGTGACCCGGAGGTAATAGGTGGTCCGCTTCGCCGGAGGGGCATGCAGCGGCAGCAGGGGCATGTTGGACTGGATGATTTGCTTGTCGCCTGTTGCGCCCGCGTGGTAGCGCACGTTGCTGAACTGTCCCGGGATGGATTCGTGGTAGAGATCGATCTCCTGTAGCCCCGCCGATGCGATGGAAATATACAGGTTTTCATCCACTGGGTTTTCCACATCAAACTTCACCCACCATGCGGAATTAGTAGCGCCGGGGATGGCCACGGCGTCTTCCGAACGATGGAATTTATCCGCGCTGGCAGCCACTTCGGTGATGGTCAGTTGCCGGGAGGCATCTTCCAGCAGCAGCGGATGCGTAACCTTCCGCGAAGGCAGGCCCGGCAGCTGCGCCGCCGCATTAAAGGAATGGAAAACCAGCAATCCCGACAGGAATAAAATGAGGCTGCGCAACATACTCAGGCAAAATTACGATTGGTGTGTACAGGGGATATAGGCATTGTTACCCATAATGTGCAAAGGTAAGCGCTGCGGGAAGGAAATGGAAAATTTGTAAACTATTGTAAATCAATAGTAATTAACATCTGGATAATTTCCGGAATGATTCTGGCTTTAGCGAACCAGCTATGCAGGTAACATTACGGGCAGACTGGCGGGAGGTCTGGCGGCACGACCGCTGCCTGACGATATCCGCAATGAGCATTTTCATTTTACGGACCATATTCATCTGGCGCATGGGGCTCATGCCGCAGGACGCGTATTATTACTTCTACACCGAACATCCGGCTATTTCCTATTTCGATCATCCTCCGGCGATTGCCTGGGTGCTGAAAGCATTCACGGCGGTATTGGGGAAAGAAGTGTGGGTTATCAAGCTGGCGGATACGCTGGTGACGCTGGGCACGCTTCTGGTGTTCCGGCAGCTGGCGTTGTTTTTCCTGCCGCGCCGCCGGGCCATGCAAGGGCTGTTGCTGCTGGGGTCTACGCTGATGGTCACCATTTTATCCCTGGTATCCACGCCAGACGTGCCGTTGCTGTTATGCTGGGCCCTGGCGCTGTTGTGCCTCTGTAAGGTCTTGTTCCTCGGGCGCCGTTGGTATTGGTTGCTGGCGGGGGGGATGATGGGACTGGCGTTCGACAGCAAATATACAGCCGTGTTCCTGCCATTGGGCACGGCGCTCTTTCTGCTGGGGTCTGCGAGAAGCCGGCGCGTGCTGCTTACCATTTGGCCCTGGGCGGGCCTGGCCTGCATGGTGCTGGCGGCGTTGCCGGTGGTGGTATGGAATGTGCAGCACGACTTCGCCTCGTTCCGTTTCCAGTCCGCCGCCCGCGTCAGTGGTGTGGCGCTGCGGCTAACGGACGCGCTCGGGGTATTGGGCCACCAGGCGGCGTTGCTGGGGCCGGTGCTGCTGGTAATGCTCTTCCGCGCCATATGGAAGTATGTAGGGAAATACCGGGGGCGCCTGTGGCTGGCGGACGAACGCACCTGGTTCCTGCTGAGTTTCTTCCTGCCGGTGTTTTGCGTATTCCTGGCCATGTCCCCGTTTTATTGGGTGAAGCTGAACTGGATGATGCCGGCGTACATCACCGGCGTGATCTGGGTGATGCGGTATTTCCCGAGAAAATGGAGGGCCTGGCAACAGGGGATCGCGATGGTCATCCATGCGGCTATGACGATCGAGTTAATATGGTACCCGGTGCCGGTGAAGTCCGACGATGTATGGGTAGGCTGGGGGGATGGCGCACGAAGTGCGTAAGATTCAGCATGAGTTCCCGGGGCACTTCATCTTCTCGGCCGACGATTACAAAACGAGCGCCATCCTCAATTTCTACCTTGACCAAATGGTATACGGACAAAACATCATCGGCAAACCCGCGCTGCAGTTCGATTACATCGGCACCAACATCCAAAGCCTTTCGGGCCGCAATGCGCTTTTCATCAATTCCATCCCCGATCTCTATACCGACCAGGACGAGCGCCGCTTCGCGGATACCCTGCGCCAATACTTCCGGGAAGTAAAGCAGGTTTATACGATTGATGTGAGCAAAGGGCGGAAACTCGTGCGGCGCTGGCTGGTGTACCAATGCGAAGGGTACCGCCCGCCGGAGTAAGGGCCGCGCTGACCAATATGAAAATGCCTGCGAAAACGCTTAGCCGGCAACTGCCGGCCTTCGAAAATGCGTCCGCATTACCGGATATCCCCCTGCCGGAACACCCAGCTGTCCGGTTACGCAAACGAAGCGGTGTTGGTATTGCAAACTATTTTGTGTGAATGATAGAATAAGGGATGGCAGAGGATTTCGACGGGCTTTCGGGAGGTTTGCAGTGTAGATATCTTACCCATGTCTTACCCATATCTTACCCATATCCCACCCATATCTTACCCTCATAAGGAGGTAGGATATGGATACGATGCGGGTATTTTATTGGTAAGATAAACATCGATAAACCTTTTCTTTACTGTGGCGTTGTAGGGTGAAAACCCCGTTATGGCAAGACTGAAGCCCCAGTTGGACATGGAGGGCAACCTCGGCCAACTTTCGATTTACCGGCAATATGGATCGGATAAAGTGTATGTCAGAAGAAAAGGCGGCCCCACGAAGGAGCAGATCAGCAACCATCCGAATTTTGAGCGTACGCGTTGGAACAATGCGGAGTTCAAAGCCTGTACGATGATGACCCAGAGCATCCGCCAGGCCTTGTTCCCGTTGCGGCATCTCGGTGACCCGCTGTTCACCGGCGCATTGAACAAGCTCGCAAAAGCCATCCAGAAAACGGATGCGGCCGATCTCGGCCAGCGGTGTATATACCTGTCGCGCAACCGGCATTTGTTGCAGGGTTTTCCGCTAAACCTGTTGCATCCGTTCGACGGGATCGTCCGAATTCCGGTGGCGGTGCATCCGGATCGTGCCGGCGGCGGCGCCATCGTTTCTATTCCGGAGCTCGTTCCGGGTATTCATCTGCACCTGCTGCGGGATGCGCCCTATTACCGATTTTGCGTTACGCTGGGTGCGGCAGGGGATATTACATTCGCGGACGGCGGGCACCAGCGCATGGGGCAATTGCCGATTGCATCGCATGTCGCCAACTGGCAGCACAGGCAGTCGCCCGCTGCCGCCACTACGGTACAGCTGCGATTGCCACAGGAATTTCCCGATGCAGTGACCCTGGTGCTGGGCATCGGCATCGAGCAGGGCGCACCGGATAACACCGGCAACATTATCGCAGTGAAGAGATCCGGCAGCGCGAAGGTGTTGGGGGTGTTTTGATGGCCATGATGCGGCAGCGGACAGTTTGTTATCTTTATACCGTTATTTCATCGCAAATACGGAACCGACATGAAGAAGCAAGCCGTCCACAACAGCACGAACATCTGCAAAACCAGGATACTGGCGATCAAGGATTCGATGGAGATTTTATCGGGGAAATGGAAATTTCATATTCTGGGTACCCTCATGCAAGGCGGCAAGCTGCGGTTTATGGACCTCCTCCGGGAGGTCGATGGCATCGCACCCAAGATGTTGTCGAAGGAGCTGCAGGACCTGGAAGTGAACCAGCTCGTGATACGCACCGTCTGCAACACCAAACCGTTAACGGTGGAATATGAAATCACGGAATTCGGGAGGACGTTGTCTCCCATCATCGATGAAATCGCCAAATGGGGGATTTCTTACCGCAGCGCCCTTCTGCGAAAAAGTACACCCGCAGAATAGGTGTTCCGCGGGTGTGGTGGTTACTTACGGGTCCAGATGGCACCGTTTTTCGTTGGGGTGACCGTTACCAGTCCTTCTTTCACAAGCATTCCCAATACTTCTTCCGCAGCGTCGAAGCTGAGCCCGCCCAGCTCAGCGAACTCGCGTAAAGTAAGGGAGGCATATATCGCGAAAAGGCTTTTGCCGTCTTGCGCATAATTTGATTTCTCCACGCCTGCAAATACTTTCCGGATGCCGGCCTCGAAGCTTTCATACGGTTTGAAACCGTAGATCAGTTCCGTTTCCCCCGCGGCATTACTGACGAAGAACGTAGGGAAACCCCGCACGCCCAGCTTCCGCGCCAGCAGCAGGTCTTCATCGAACAGGGCTTACGGCCGGGGCGCCGTTTCTTTACCATGGCTTTCCCATGGGTAAGTAGTTACCTGGAGGGAAGTGGGGAGGTGTTATGGCGTGAATAACAGCGATTTGTGAAGTCCTGCGGAGCGAATGCCCTGCCGGCCTATCTTTACCGAAACAAGCCGACGTTATGGAGCACTACTATACTGCGCTTTTCCGGTATATTCAGCAGATGATTGCGCTGCCGGAGGCGGATAAAGAAAGTTGCCGCAACACATTCAAGGCTGTGCAGGTGAAGAAGGACACGATGCTGGAAACGGCGGGGAAGGTGCCGGTGTATCACAATTTTATCGTTTCCGGGTACATGCGTAAGTTTTATGTCAATGATAAGGGCGAAGAGGTGACGGTGGATCTGAACAACGGGCCGCGTTTCTTTACTTCCTACCTGCATTTTGCGAATCAGACCGTGTCCGGTGAGTACCTTCATTGTATCACCGATTGCGCGTTGCTGCGGATCACGAAGACGGACGCCGACCGGACGGTGCAGACCAGTGCAACGCAAAAGGATTATACCATCCGGTTGTTCCAGCAGGTGATGGAGGAGGATAAGCAGCGGATGAACGACCTGGCTACGCTTACGGCGGAACAGCGGTACCGCAAGTTTATCAGGGATTGTCCTGACATCATGAAGAATGTTCCGTTGAAGTATATCGCCTCTTACCTCGGGATCAAGCCGGAGAGCCTGAGCCGCATCCGGCGGGAGATTATTTCCTAACAAATGTTAAGCTGAAATCATCGTATGGTGGGTATTTTCGGGGAATACTTCCATATGATGAACAATGTATCCCTCCGGCTGCTACGAATAGCGGCCCGGCTATGGTTTGCCGTTACCTGCCTGGGGCAGGCGGTTTTCGCATATTATATTTTGATGCATTACGGGCGGTCGGCGGCGCTGGGGCAGCTGGAGACGTGGAATGCCGTCAACCCGCACTTTTATGTGCACGGCGACGTGAGGGGCAATATCATTTTCGGTTTGCATGTAGCTTTTGCGGCCATCATCACAATATTGGGACCTTTGCAGCTGGTGGATGCGCTCCGTGCCAGGGCGCCACGCTTCCACCGGGTGAGCGGGAGAATATATATTGTTTCGGCTATCCTGATAAGCGCAGCGGGGTTGTATCTGACCTGGGTGCGCGGGGCGGTGGGAGGGCCGGTGATGGCGGTGGCGATCACGATGAATGGCCTGATCATCCTCGGCTGTGCGATCCTTACGATCAGGAATGCCATGCAGCGAAAGTTTGCGGCGCATCAGCAATGGGCGGTGCATCTTTTCCTGGCGATGAGCGGCGTATGGTTTTTCCGGGTATTCTTTATGCTGTGGATGTTTATTTTCCGGGCGCCGGTGGGATTTGATCCGGGTACGTTTACCGGTCCGTTTTTAACGGGTTTGTCGGTATTCGTGTACATCTTGCCCCAGGGTATTGCCGCGGTATATTTTCATATCAGGCGCAACGGTTCTTCCCTGCAAAGGGCATTGTTCTCGGGATTCCTGGTGCTGATGGCATTGGGTATGGGGCTGGGTTCTGTGGCGGCTACGCTGGGGATGTGGCTGCCGCGTTTATAGGCTATTTTCCTGCGGCTTCCATTACGTATGTACAATTACTATTTACCACCTGAATAAACCGGGTCTTCCCCGGAATCCACCGGTTTTTCGGCTTTCGTTTCATTGAACTCCATCGCTCCTGTATAGTCATCCATGATGTCAAAAACCGGTCGCCCTACGAGCGCGCCCACGCCAACAGCGCAGCGTAAGAAATAAACTTTACCCGGCTGGAAATCCACCGTTACTTCTGTCCTTTTTTCCGTGCGCGCCCATAGCAGGGCTTGACTGGCAGGATCGATTTTTACCTGGTAGCTGCCCCCGTTCTTCACCCGGCATACCATGGAATCATTGACGTGCAGGTTGTATTGCACCAACGTGCCCAGCCCTGATCTGGGGCGGTACACACACAGCAAGGCGTAGGAGGCCGTATCGGGCACCAGAGCGCGCATTGCGGAGTCTGCAGCTGCCTTTTGTACGGCGATCATGGGTGAGAGGTCTTCGAGATAATATAATTCGGCGTTCATGCGGTAGCAGGTACTCCAGGCGTCGGGTGCTTTGATCTGGGTAAATCTGATGATATTGGCGCCGGAAAGGCGGGCTTTTGTCCGGGCTTCGTTGATGGATTGAGTGTAACCGCATTTAGTCTTAAAGCCGCCGTCCTTTATTCTGAGAGTGCCCTTGGAAGTTGCGTTGGCGGGGACATGGCCACCAGGCGAGACAATCAAAACCGGACTTTGGGCGGGCAAATGCTGGGCGGAAGTCAATGTGGGCAGAAAGAAGCAAAATATCAATAGCGTATAGGAACATTTCATGCAGATAAAATTAATGAAATGGGGGAGATGTAACACAACAAATAAAGAAAAGCCGGCTTGGGCAAGGCTTTCTGAAATAATAAAGTCGTAAAGTTATGGGATTTTAACTTTCTGCGGGGTTACGCCGGGCCCAGTCGGAGTACGTGAGTTCGAACTTCCTTTCCCCGTTGGCGTAGCTGCCGGCGGGCGACCAGCCCTGGAGGGTGTAGAACCGTTCGGCCCGGGTATTGGGAGCGGTTCCCAGTACCAGCGTGCTTTGCGTTTGCCGGAAATACCATTCCAGCATCAACCGGTGCAGCTCTTTTCCTATTCCCTGTTCAGCATAAGCCGGGTCCACGAATAAGGCCCATACGCTATTCTCCTGCAGGTCTACAATGGAGAAGCCTATAACCTGTCCATCAGCCTCACAAACCCAGCCCTTCCCCTTTTCGGTGATATAATACGCCACATCTTTATCCGGAACAAGATCGGGGTTGCTGAGGGTGTTTTCTTTCACCAGGTGCCTCACTACCTGCATTTGTTTAATATCCCTGAGTTCCGCGGTTCTGAAAAAGGTATGCATTGTTGTTTGATTGGGGCTGCCCTAAGATACATGGTTTCATGGGAAGCGGCAAAATCCGGGTTGAAAGGCCTTCATACGAAGGCCTTTCTGCTAAAAATACTGCGGTACCGGGGGAAGTTCTTAACGGGTTTTGTTTGTTTCAGATAACTGAATATGGCATTGAGATCTTCATCGGTCATTTGCGTATAGTTTGTCCAGGGCATTGGGGGAAGCAGTGTGCGGCCTTTTTCAGCTCCTTTCAGTTTACCATGCCGCATGGCGGTTTTAAAATTCTCAGGAGTCCAGTTGCCGATGCCGCTTACATCGCTGGTGATATTTAAAGCGAAACTAATACCCCATGGCCCTGCGGCGGCCGTCATATCTTCATTGAACTGCGCGATACCTTTTTTAGCCAGCGCTGTGTCAAAGGCCGCAAGGGGGCGGCTGGAAGGGTAGCCGGAAAGTTGTGTCTCCGGAATCACTTCAGGCCCCATTTTACCCATCCGCTTGGGAGAATGGCAATCATTACATCCCCCGATGGTGACCAGGTATGCTCCCCGATTTACCAGGGCGGCGGAATCTGAAGCCACTCCGCCGGGGGGGTCATTATTAACTGAATTGCAGGAAAAAAGCAACGCTATTAAAGAGCACGCTGCAAATGCTGAAGCCGGGATTAATCTGTTCATATTTGTTTCCACGTTATTTGATGCGCAAAATTATTTCATTACAAACTTAGCCGCAGGAGGAGGATGACGGAGTCGTAAGTTGTGGCGCGCCAACCGTGGAAATCTGTGCTTAAATGGGAACGGTGCTATTTGCCAATCCAGTCTTTGAAAGCTGATACCTTTTCCCTGCTTACAATGGAATCTTTGTCAAAAGCGGGGACAAGATCCAGGTGCAGCCTGTTTCCCGGGAAGTTCTCTATTGTTTTGACGGATTTTATGGATACTAACGTTGAGCGGTTGATCCTGTAGAAATCAGCCGGATCCAGCATTTCTTCCTGCAGTTCTTCCAGCGTATAATCAGTTATATACTTACTGTTGGTGAAAGTTTTGAAAAATGTGATCCTGCCTTCCCGGAAGAAATAAGCGATGTCTTCCGTTTGTATGCTTACCAGCTTATTCCCGGATTTTACGAGGAACCGTTTGCGATATTGATGTTTGTCAAGGTTCTCCCGAAGGTCATTCAGCAACCGGGCAACGTTCACATTGGGCGAGGTTCGACTGGCATAATGTGCCTGAAGGGTTTTGTGCTTGTTTAATGCCTGTGCCAGTCTTTCGGGTTCTACAGGCTTCAGGAGGTAGTCCAGACTGTTCACTTCAAACGCCCGCAGCATGTACTGGTCGTATGAAGTAGTGAAGATAACCGGACTGTTCACTGTAACCTGGTTGAAGATCTCGAAGCACTGCCCGTCTGCCAGCTCAATATCCATAAATATCAATTCCGGCGCGGGATGTGCTTTCAGCCAGTCTACGCTTTCTGATATGCTCCGGAGCGTGGCAATAATTTCAATGTTATTGTCTGTCCCGGCAATCATTTTTATCAGTCTTTTAATTGCGAGATTTTCATCTTCAATGATTATCACTTTCATAAGTAGCGGGATTAATCAGGGGAAGCGTTACGGTAAAGTATTGGTCGCCCGGCGCTATGGCAACACTGCGTTGAGACAGTAGCTGGTATTTGCGTTGAATGTTCTTTAGCCCTATTTTGTTAGACTGTACGGAAACTGATTTCGCCTGCTGGTTATTACGGACAACCAACTCTTCGTTATCGTTGGTATATACCTGGATAATAAGGGGATTGGATTCCATAATTACGTTATGCTTCACCGCATTTTCGACCAGCATCTGCAGCGTGAAAGGCGGGATCTGGTAGTTCCTGTATTGATCAGGAATGTCAATATCCAGTTGGATGGCGGATTCATACCTTGTTTTAAGCAAATAATAGTAAGACTTCAGAAACGCGGCTTCCACATGTATGGCGGTAAGCTCATGTTCGTTGTTCTGTAGCAGGTAGCGGTATACCTTGCACATTTCATATAAAAATTCTTCTGCTTTCTGCTGGTCTTCGGAAATGAGGGCGGATAATGAATTCAGGGAGTTGAACAGGAAATGAGGATTCACCTGTGATTTCAGATTGTCCAGCTCACTTTGCAGGGAGGCCTTCTTTGACTTCTCGGCTTCAATGAGCGATGCTTTCCATTTCTTTAACAGGTAAGTGCCTTCGAATACAGCGGTGGCAATAATATTCAATACTATACCAGCTAAAGATATGCTACCGAATTTTTCAGGCATATACGGCCGCCCTGCCGCACTGCAACACATCACCAGAATAAGATAGTTTATGAAAATGGTAATGGGTATAAAGATGGCCAGGGTTACCAATACACGCGGGCTTGTCTGGTTTACTTCAGGGAAAAAGCTCCGGATAATGTACCCTGCTTTTGAATGTATAAACCAGGATGCGGGCCAAACGCCCAATAGGATGGCTGTGGTTGTAAGGAAAACGCCCGGATCGGTCACATACTCCTTCCCCCAGATGAGCATTGCAATGATAAAGTAATAAGGCAACACGATAAATAGTACGCTTACGTCATAACGGGTAAGCCTGTTGCCACGCAGTGCATTGGTCAGACTGAAAACGGTTTGTTTTGCCATGTCACGGCAAAAATAGGGAAAAGAAGATAGTTTGTAACCTCTTCCTCTTGTAAGGCTGGCACTGCGCCGATGGTAAATACAATGCCGGCAGTGTTTTTTACAATTCAGGCATCGGGAGTTACGATTCGCGCATCAACCAAATTTCACCTGTCCGCCTTTTATTTTCCTTTGCATCCAGTATTTACCCCGAAACAAACACAAGCACGCATTTTATGAAGCTAATTCATTCATTCCTTTTATTGACATTCATCTCATTGTTCATGGCCTGTAAAAAGTCGCCGGCTGAAATTGAGGACCAGGTTATCAAACCGGTTAGAAGAAACGCCGGCGGCATAGTGGGACCGGCCGTAACCAAAACCATTGGCACCGGTGGCGGTACATTGCAGGCAAACGGTGTGCAACTGGTCATCCCGGCGGGAGCTGTCAGCACACCCGTCAATTTCAGCATTCAACCCATTGAAAACACATTAACCGGATCATCCCGTAACGCATTCAGACTACTGCCGGAGCATATTCAATTCAAAAAGCCGGTAATAGTAGTATTCAGGTACGAGGCATCGGAAACCGCCGGCACCGCTCCTGACCTGCTGCACCTGGCATACCAGGATTCGACCGGCTTCTTCCGGATGGTCATGGATACGGAAAGGGATGAGGCTGCACGTACGCTTACGGCACATACCACCCATTTTAGTGACTGGACTTATGTTGAATCCCTAAAAGTAGAAACGGATCGCAGTGAGTTAATAGTTGGTGAGCAGGCGCATTTAAAGCTGATGTATCATGAAATATTGCTTAACTCGCTGGAAAAAGATCCGCCGATTGGAGCGTATGTAGCATACAATATCCGGTCGCAGATACCGCGCATACAATGGAAAATGGGCGCGGGCGCAGGGAAACTGAAGCCGGATGGTATCAATTGCTTGTATACCGCTCCCACCGCACTGACTGCCGTAAACCCGGAGCTGGTGAGTGTTTACGTTCCCGTCTGGAATACGGCGAAGAAAGATTACAGCAGGCAGGCCATCCTGACCGTTCCCCTGACTATTATGGAAGACGAATTCCTGGTCTATACAATGGATGGCATCGTCTACAAAAACAAATCAGCTGATTGCACTACTGATGAATGTCTCAAAATGGAAGCGGATAACTTTTACATCAATGCGGAAATGAGCGGAGGTCAGTTTATCCTGATCCGGTTGTTGGGAGTTTCTTTCGGGCAACGCTCCTACCCTTACGGACTGGATGACGATCAAAGCTATATGCACATTGGAGGAACGGAGGAATGGGACTGGGTTACCAGCAAAACGCCCTGTCCAACCTGCGAATTACAACATTCTTCCGGGGGGTAACCATTACGCGGTACGATGCAGTTGGAGGTTATGTGGAGGGTAAATTTACCGCTGAGGTATGGTACCAGGATGGTAGTTACAACCCTCCAAAGAAAGAAATATCCGGCCAGTTCAGGATAAAAAGGAAATTATAAGCTGTCTGTTTCTACACCGGATGGGAATGAGGAAGGTACGGTCAACCGTACCTTCCTGCATTAAAGCTTGATAATTAACGCCGTTAGCGCACTGTCGTGCAATTATTTCTTTTTCGGCGGCGGCATTTTGGGAGGCTGCTGCTCGTATTGGTACATCAGGTTGATCTTGACATCTTTATCCAACCTCCATATTTCATGCAGTTCTTTAGTTGATTTCCGTCCTTTGGCATCTGTTGAAATCTCACGGGTCCATATTAATACCCATTCCTCATTATGATTCCTGCTCCTGAGCGGTACCCAGGCCTGCACAGAATCAACCACCGTGCCCATTTGCCGCCTCACCTTGGTAGCCATCAGGATTAGACTGTCCCGGTTCCCGGTAAACATAGAACCATCGGAAAAGATCATGGTGTCTGTTTCTGCGAAATAGTCCTTTGAATTGTTCATGGTGTTGTTATCCCAGTTCTTGTACATGTTGAGGAGCGTCATTGCGTTCTTGGGATCGCCGATTTCAAAATTGGAAGAGTAATCCGGGGTGAAGGGATAATTAACGACCTCCTATTTTAGGAAATAAACAAAGAATGTTATGATGAAGAAGACAGCTTTGCACATCATTTCCAGCGCCGATGAGGAAGAACAGCGGTATTGCAGTATTGCAGAACCTTTGCTTTTTGAAATGCTAAAGCAGGTATTTAAAAAGCAAGTTTGTAAATGTTGTTCATTTCAGATGAATTGTTAACCTCCGTAAAGATCATTGAAAATTAAAGGGAACTCGACTAAAAACAGAAAACCCGCGCAATGCGCGGGTTTCTGAGATGATTTGCGGACCGGACGGGACTCGAACCCGCGACCTCCGCCGTGACAGGGCGGCATTCTAACCGACTGAACTACCGATCCATTTCCGTTAACCGGGTTGCAAATATAGCGACAAGTCTTGTAAATTTACAAATCAAATTTATTTCATGCCGGAAATCGACCATTCCCCCGCTGCCCAGGTCCCCCGCCTGACCCGCCTGGCCCCCACACCCAGCGGATTCCTGCACGCCGGGAACCTCCTGTCGTTCGCCGCCACTTACGCACTCAGCCTCCACCTCAACCTGGAAATACTGCTCCGGATCGATGATCTCGACCGCGACCGCCTCCGCCCGGAATACCTCGCCGATATCTTCGCCACCCTCGAATACATGGATATCCCCTGGCACCATGGCCCCCGAAACCCGGATGAGTTCTCCACACAGTGGTCCCAGACCCTCCGCATCGAACACTACAACTCCCTTCTTAACGCCCTCCGCGACGGCGGCCACCTCTTCGCCTGCGATTGTTCCAGGACCCAACTGCTGAATGGCGCCTATCCCGGCACCTGCCGCCACAAAAACATCCCGCTTAGCCAGCCGGGCGTTGCCTGGCGCCTCAAAACAGATCCCGGCTCCCGCATCGGCATACGCTCTCCCGGTCCCGCAACCCCGCCCATGCCACTGCCGCCCTCGATGTACGACTTCGTGGTACGCAAGAAAAACGGCGATCCCGCGTATCAACTGGCCTCCGTGGCCGATGATCTCCACTTCGGTGTCACCCACGTGGTGCGCGGGGAAGACCTGCTGCCATCCACGCTCGGACAACTGTACCTGGCATCACTGCTGCCGTTCAACACTTTTCCGGAAACCGTTTTCTGGCACCATCCGCTGCTGGAAGGCCCCTCGGGCCATAAACTCTCCAAATCCGCCGGCGACACCTCCATTCGCCACATGCGCGCGCAAGGCCTCTCGCCCGCCGATATCTGCACCGCCACCGCCCGCATGGCCGATCCCCTTGCCGCACCCCAAAATGCCCGGGAACTGGGCGATTGGTTGCTGCAACGCCAGGGCATCATATAGTTATTTCACGGGCTCCCGGAGAATCGTTTTCAGCTTTTCCTGCGGCGTCTTCCGGAAATCGGAAAGGTAGATTTCATGGTGTAACCCGTTATGGGATAGCTTTTGCTCCACCATAAATTCATGCATGACCTCCAGCGTTTCCCCCTCACGGCTGAACGGCCCCTTATGCAGCATCTGCACGGATTTGCCTTCGTGCATGTCGAACACCACTACTTGATCCGCATGCGGAACCCCTTTTTACCGCCGCTGCCACGCCTGCAGAGATATCTTCATCCGTCACGAAATCAGGAAGGCGGATGAGCAGCCGGTACGACCATTCACTGCGGGGTACTTTCGCCGGTGCGTCTGCCATACTGAGCCCCGGAAACGCCTGCATGTCGAACCACCACTGACCCTCCAGTTTGGCCACGGTGAAGTCGTTGCCGCGCTCCTTGCACCGGAACTTGATCGCATAGGCCACTGGATATAAAGCCGCTACATGGGCGGCAAATGCCTCGGCCGAAGGGTCGCCGGTGCCCGTAACCGACAGGTATCTTGCCGGTCCGATATCCACAATTTCCGGTCGGGTGGAGGCATGGTAATAGGTTTTGTACTTTTTAGTGAGGTCCAGTTTTTCCATCAGGTTGAATTTTTGCTGCAAGTAAATTTCCCGGACTGACAACATTATGTCAGTAGCATCCATTATTTATTTTTATTAACTTTCAACATCACTAAAATAGCATCCTATGAGCAAATTCGTCATCACCAAAAGATCTGACGGTGAATTTCAGTTTAACCTGAAAGCCGGAAACGGGGAAAACATCCTCAGCAGCGAAGGATATTCCTCCAAAGCCGCCTGCCAGAACGGGATCGACTCCGTTCGGAACAACGCCCGGCAGGATGAGCGCTTCGATCGCAAAACGAACGCCGGCGGAAAATTCTATTTCAACCTGAAAGCCGCCAACGGACAGATCATCGGCACCAGCCAGCAATACACCACAGAGGCGAGCCGCGACGGCGGGATCGAATCTGTGAAGAAAAATGCACCCGACGCGGAGGTGGACGATCAGTCGGCCGCCTAACGCATCGCTTGCATACAGGAAAGGTCTGCTCCGGCAGGCCTTTTTTATTATCACCCCACCATTTTCTCGCCGGGAAAAGTTATATTTATTTACGTTTTAATACCCCCGGCCTGCCGCCAGGCCATTATCCCTGACATCTTTAACCTCAAACTTTTCCTCATGGAAAAAGATATTACTATCGAACTCGTGCGCCGTATCACAGGCGAAGAATTTCCGGCTGAGCTGGAGGCATTCGAATCCAACGCGGAAGATTGTTATGATAGGATTTCAAATGGAGAACAGCCGGAAGACTTGTTTGCCGACAATGGCGCCATGAATGAATTCTCCTGGGAAGGCGTGGAGCAGGGTGTGCAATCGATCAGCGTGCTCGCCGGAACTGTGCTCACTTTCCTCAGCGTCCGGAAGGAATGGAAGTCGTCCCGATCTCAAAAGTATGCATCCCTCAAAGATACCTGGCAGCTCGATCTCATCAAGAGCGGCGTGGCGCCTGAAGTGGCGGCCATAATTGTAGAGAAATACCAGGAAGACCTTAAAAACCTGTTGAAGTGAACGCGGCTTTGCTGCCGGAGTACTCAATCCGGTCGGCGGAAAGCGCTGTCAACGCGGAAAAGATCCGGCGATCGGTGTTCCGGCTGACGCGCGTCTATCTCTGGCTTTTCATTATCGCCGTGGTGGTCATCAACCTGCAGTACTTTTTCATGGGTCCGGAGTCAGCAGAATATGACGATTTTCTGTACCCGGGATACAGCCTTGGGAGATCTTTCCAGGCGGAAGTAATGCACCTCATGTACATCAACAGCATTTTGGGGATGGCGGGATCCATCGGTACGGCGATGTTACTGTTCGCTTCCATCAAAGAAGGGATGGGGAAGTTTGAATCGGATGTGAATGCGGGCCGTGTCACGGAGATGCAGCCGGAGCAGGGCGTTTCCATTAGGGAGATGACGGAGGCGCTGGCTACAGACATGGGCATCCTTCCCGAAAACCGCATACGTTTCTGGAAAACCCTCAGCAAAGCGCGCTATCCGTCTGTCCAGCAGCTGGGCGGGGGAGATGTGAACATCGTTGTCCCTGTGAATTATTTCCTGTTCCACCAAAAACATCCCGAGCGTTCAAAGGCAATCCTGGCGCATGAGCTGGGACATGTGCTGCAGGGTGATACGGACCTGTACCTGCTTTCGGAGAAATTTTACACGGTAGTGCGTCTGGTGGTTGTGCCGATGCTGCTGTTGACGCTGATATCTGTTTTAGTGATGCTGGCGATGAGCGGCGGGCCGCAGGGGGGATTGTCCCGGTGATCACAAGCGCCTTGTCGGTCATCGTACCGGTGTTCTTCATTATTTTTTACCTGGGTCAATATGGCCGCATCAGAACGCTGCGCAGCGAATCGGAGCACCTCGCAGACATGTGTGCCTTCATCTATGCGGAAGGGGATGCTTTGCGGCAGGTGTTGGAGGGATTGGAGGCGCCCGCCCGGAGAAGCAACATCGTACATCCGCCTCGCCAGGAGCGGATCGATTACATTCAACAATTGGAGAAATCCCAAATACCTTCTTCATGAGCCAGCAAAAAATCTTCACAAAAGCCGCACTGATTACGGCCGTCACGATTTTCGTAACTGCGTTTTTCCACATGGTGATCCGGGAAAGGGATAGCAGGGGAGTTGAAGGTATTATGTGGATGATGAAAATAGAAACGCTGGTCTCTTTTTCATTGGTGATATCCATTGTTCTGGTGATTGGAAAAGACAGGATGACGGACGGTGATCGCGGATGGGTATTGGGCGCCGTCGGTGGCCTGGCTGCGATGTTCACGCTCTGGCAGGCGCATTCCATTACGTATGCGGTGTTGACGCTGATGAAATTCAGCCGCAGCGTTGAGGAGGGAACGGCGAATTCCTACCCGGATCTGTCGTTGCGTGGCGCGCTGGATTATATCCTGGAGCCGGCCATGATCGTACTCGCCGCAACGGTCTGCCTGCTATTCAAGAAATACGCCCCGGTGAAATATCTCGTTTTCGTGCTCCTCGCCATCGTGCTGACTTATTCGGTTATGTTCCTGTATGGGAACATTTTCCCGGGGTATTTTCCGGTGTATGGGGATGGTTAATGTCTGTCCGGTAGAAGGGGAAAGCAGCAAGTGATTTTTACCTGTTGCGTGTACTGTTGCAAAACGAATAAAACGGTTGATGTAATAGTTTTTACATTATCATACATATAAAGCGGCGTCTTTGGAGAAGTAGTGCCGATACCGGTGTCGCCGGTGGATGTTGGGGAGAACATTTTGCCCATACAGAGGATCAGGTTTAAAAGTTGGGCATTCAAATAATAAGTGACAACCAGTCTGACGACCCCCAAAACAAAAAATGCCCAAAGACCGAAGTCAATGAGCATTTAAAGCTTGCGGAGGAGAAGGGATTCGAACCCTTGATAGGCTTTCACCTATACACACTTTCCAGGCGTGCCAGTTCAACCACTCCTGCACTCCTCCGGCGGTTGAATTATTCAATTCAGGGTTGCAAAGATAGACTTTTGTTGAAACTTTCCAATTTATTTTTTGGGAATTATTGACCGTTGTAGGCCATCCGCATGTAAACCCCGCCTTTCTTCAGCTCGTCGAGCATTTGTCTGAGCCGCTTGTCGCGGGTTTCCTCGCGCACGGCGCGTGTGATCCAGGACAGGTAATCGTTTTGCTGATAAGCCGGCCGGGCTTCGTATTTTTTCATCAGCCCCTCGCGCTGTAAAGCCTCCGCAATATAATCGGGCATCGGCTGGAGGGGTCTTTTCAAATGACTGAAATCGCGTTGCATGGTTAAATGGATTGAAGGTTCAACTGTATGAAGATACTGCGTTCCCGCCAAAACCGTGCCCCGCCTTATTCGATTACCGGCTCAGAAGGCGTCAGCTCGCCGCGAAGCGGTACCTCCAGCAATCGCTTCACCTCCTCCGGCGGAAGGTTCTGGCCGAGGAGGAACATGAGCTTCGTTGTCGCCGCCTCAAAAGTCATATCATGCCCGCTCACGACACCGATCTTCTGCAGATGCGTGGATGTTTCGTACTTGCCCAGTTCCACGGAACCACCGTCGCATTGCGTGATGTCGACCATGATAATCCCTTTGTCCGCCGCCTTCTGCAGGCACTCGGTGAACCAGGATTGCGTAGTGGCGTTGCCACTGCCGAAAGTTTCCAGCAATAGCCCGCGCATGCCGGGCGTGTTCACGATCGCTTCCACCGCGCGCCGTGTGATGCCAGGGAAAATTTTCAGCACGCCGATATTGGGATCCATGCTCTTGTGCACTTTCAGCTCTTTGGCAGGCGCCGGCAGCATGAAGTCGCGCTTGTACTTAATATCGATCCCGGCTTCCGCCAGGGCAGGGTAGTTCATGGAATAAAACGCTTCGAATTTCTCCGCGTTGTACTTCTTCGCACGGTTGCCGCGGAACAGCATGAAGTCGAAATAAATGCAGACTTCGGGCACCATACAATGACCGTTCGCTTTGGTGCTGGCGATTTCCATGGCGGTGATGATGTTCTCTTTCGCATCCGTACGGATCTTGCCGATCGGCAACTGGCTGCCTGTGAGGATCACGGGTTTGGACAAATTCTCCAGCATGTAACTCAACGCGGAAGCGGTAAAAGCCATAGTATCGGAACCATGCAGGATCACGAATCCGTCGTAGCGGTCGTACCGGTCTTCAATAATACCGGCCAGCTCCGACCATACTTCCGGGCTCATGTCGGACGAATCCATCGGGGGATTGAACGCATACACGTAAAAATCAATTCCCATCCGGTAGAGCTCGGGAAGATTATTCCTGATCTCGTTAAAACCGATGGGCCGCAACGCGGTTGTCTTTTCGTCGTAAATCATCCCCACGGTGCCCCCGGTATAGATGATGAGAATCTTCGTCATGTAACGCTATAGAATTGCATGCAAATGTACCGCGTTATCAGTTAGAGCATTTTGAATAATTGTTGTGCATTGGTAGTGGTAACTGCCGCGACTTCCTCAATTTTTAGATTTTTTACATCTGCGATCCGTTGCGCGATCAGCGGGAGGTAGCTGCTTTCGTTGCGCTTGCCGCGATAGGGGACCGGCGCCAGGTAGGGCGCGTCCGTTTCCAGCACGAGGCTTTCCAGTGGGAGATCGGCCACGATCACGTCGAGCCCGGCCTTCTTGAACGTTACTACGCCGCCGATGCCCAGGTAGAACCCCATGCCGATGATCTCTTCCGCTTCGTCGCGCGTACCCGAGAAACAATGAAACACCCCGGTCAGGCGCCCGTCGTGCAGCTCCTTCACCACATCAATGCAGGCGCGGGTGGCCTCCCGGCTATGGATGGCAATGGGCAGGCCAAATTCGAGGGCCATCGCAATCTGGCTGCGGAATGCCCTGAACTGCTGCTCCCTGAACGTCTGGTCCCAATAAAAATCCAGCCCGATCTCGCCCACACCCCAGAATTTCCGGGCCTCCAGCCACTTGCGCACAATAGCCAGCTGCTCTTCTACGTTTTTTTTCACGTAAACGGGATGAATCCCCATCATGGGCAGGCAATGTTCCGGGAAAGCCGCTTCCAGCGCCAGCATCGCCCCAATGGAATCCTCATCTATATTCGGCAATAACATCGTCCCAACCCCCTGGCGGATCGCACGATCCACCATCGCCGGCCGGTCGGAATCGAAATTATCAGAGTATAAATGGGCGTGGGTGTCAATCCAATTCATTATATATTGTTTTTTTCAATTAATTGTTTATCTTTATTTTTGAGAAATCTTTAATGTATGAGGCGTAAGCCTCCCGTCAAAGTTACAGTCTCGAAAAGCCAATACCTATTAAAACCTCCCAAATGAAACACTATTTTAACACGAACAAGGTGCTGTCCGTAACCGCGCTAGCCATCGGAGCCATCACCATTTTCTTCGCCTGCAAGAAAGACGACACCAATCCCGCCAACAACGATCAGAAGGATAACAACACCATCGCCGTAGCCACTTCCGAAGCTACCGTGACCGCCATATACGAAGATGTTTTCACCACCACGCTGGAATATAATAACACCGAACTGCCGCCTTCGGGCCGCCAAGCGCCCGAGCAGGCCGATAACCAACCCTGCTTCCCCGGTGTTGAACTGGTTCCCGCAGACCTGAGCGTCTATCCCAAAATTCTGACCCTCGACTTCGGCACCGGCTGTACCGACGGTAACGGCATCACCCGCAAGGGGAAAATTAAGATCAGCCTGGCAAAACTGTTCTGGCTGGCCGATTCCAAAGCCAACATCACCTTCGAAAACTACTCCGTAAACGGGATCAAAGTCGAAGGCTCCGTTGTAGTAACTACCTCCGCCTGGGGCGACGCCAAGAAAACCTACAGCTATACCGTAACCAACGGTAAAGTGACGCACCCCAACGGATATACCGCCACCTACAACGGCACCCGTACCGTTACGCAAACCGAAGGCGCCGCAACCCTCAGCCTGCGCGACGATCTGTATGCCATCACCGGCAACGCCACGCTGGTTGATAATCTCGGCACCGCCACCGTTGCCATCACCAAACCGCTCCAACGCAGAATCACCTGCGCATGGATCGCAGCCGGTGAAGTAAGCGTTTCCCTCAACGGGCACGCCGGCACCATCAACTACGGCTCCGATGCGGATGACTGCGACAACAAAGCCACCCTCACCATCGGCGACAAAACCAAAGAAATCACTTTCTAATCCAACCGGTTAGAAGACCAGAAAATAACAACGCCGCATGTCCTCAGGACATGCGGCGTTGGCGTTTCAACTATTATTACACGATCGCCCGAACTTCCCAGCCCTGGCGCTTGCAGTGCTCCAGGATGCGCGGCAAGGCGTAGCTCATCCGGTCCCAGGCTTTCTCACTGTCATGGAAAACCACGATGGATCCGGGTTGCAGCTTGAAAACCACGTTCTGCACACAGGCCTCGCCCGTGATCTCCGTGTCGAAATCCCCGCTCAATACGTCCCACATGATAATCCGGTAATCCTTCTTCAATTCGCGGATCTGGAACGGCGAAATTCGACCGTACGGCGGCCGGAATAAATTGGAACGGATGTACTGCGCCGCTTCGCGGATATTGCTGATATACTTGTCCGTAGCCGTTTTCCAGCCGTTGAGATGGTTGTGGGTATGATTACCCACCGCATGCCCGT
The DNA here is from genome assembly GCF_038396755.1 of Chitinophaga pollutisoli. Classification (NCBI taxonomy): domain Bacteria; kingdom Pseudomonadati; phylum Bacteroidota; class Chitinophagia; order Chitinophagales; family Chitinophagaceae; genus Chitinophaga; species Chitinophaga pollutisoli. Next base: position 3,674,889 of record NZ_CP149822.1, read on the forward strand.
CGCGCAATATCTGCTGATAGATGTCCGGATGCGCCACCACGTTTTTGCCAATACAAAAAAAGTCGCCTTCGCGTCATATTTCTTGAGCGTTTCCAGCACGAAAGTCGTGGCTTTGGGATGTGGCCCGTCGTCGAACGTGAGGTAAACAGCCGGTACGGCGGGCGTGAAATTCCAGGTGCAGCTTTTGTAGAGCGACTTCAGAAAGCCGGGTGTTTTCGTAAAATAGAACATGTTAAGCGGATTAGCGTGATCGTTCCCTGCCCCGAAATTATTATTTTTGCGCCGTATGAGTCACAATAAAGTAAGGGTGCGCTTTGCGCCGAGCCCTACGGGCGGGCTTCACCTCGGCGGCGTACGCACGGTGTTGTTCAATTTCCTCTTTGCCCGTCAGCATAACGGTGAGTTTATCCTCCGCATCGAAGACACGGACCAGACACGCTTTGTGCCGGGCGCCGAGGAGTATATCGTGGAATGCCTCCGCTGGTGCGGGCTGGAACCCGACGAAAGCCCCCTGAAAGGCGGCCCCTACGGCCCCTACCGCCAATCCGAGCGCAAACCGCTGTACCGCCAGTACGCGGAACAACTGGTCGCATCCGGCAACGCCTATTACGCCTTCGACACCCCCGAAGAACTGGAAGCCATGCGCGAAGTGGAACGCGCCCGCGGCAACCATTCCCCACAATACAACCATGCTGTTCGCGGCCATATGCGCAATTCGCTCAACATGGACGCGGCCGAAGTAAGGGAGCTCCTCGACAAAGAAACCCCGCACGTCATCCGCATCAAAATGCCGACCAACGAAGAATTGACCTTCACCGATATGATCCGCGGCGACGTTACCTTCCAGACCAATATCGTGGACGATAAAGTACTGCTAAAGGCCGACGGCATGCCCACCTACCACCTGGCCGTGGTAGTCGACGATTACCTCATGAAGATCACCCACGCCTTCCGCGGCGAGGAATGGCTCCCCTCCGCGCCGGTGCACATCCTGCTATGGAAGTACCTGGGCTGGGCGAACAAAATGCCCCAATGGGCGCACCTCCCGCTCATCCTCAAGCCCGACGGAAACGGCAAACTCTCCAAACGCGACGGCGACCGCCTCGGTTTCCCCGTATACGCCATGAATTGGCAGGACCCCGCCTCCGGCGATCTCACCAAAGGTTTCCGCGAAAACGGTTTCCTCCCCGAAGCATTCATCAATATGCTGGCTATGCTCGGCTGGAACGACGGCTCCGGACAGGAGATCTTCACCATGGAAGAGCTGATCGCCAAATTCTCTATCTCCCGCGTCCATAAGGGCGGGGCCAAGTTCGATTACGACAAGGCCAAATGGTTCAACCACCAATGGATCCAGCGCACCGGCAACGAGCGCCTCGCGCATCTCTTTCTACCCGTCCTCGAAGCCAAAGGCGTGATCGCCGAGCCCGCTTACGTGGAAAAAATCGCCGGCCTGGTGAAAGAGCGCTGCCAGTTCGTGAATGAAATCTGGGACCACGGCTTTTTCTTCTTCGTACGCCCGGATAAATACGATCTCGACGCCGTGAAACCCAAATGGAATGCCGACAAACAGGCGTTCTTCGGTGAATGGCTGTCCGTGTTGCTCAACCAGGAAGACTTCTCCGCCGCCGCGCTGGAAGAAGGCTTCAAGGGGCTGGCCGCCGCCAAAGGCATCAAGCCCGGCGAACTGCAACTGCCTTTCCGCATTATGCTTTGCGGTGGGAAATTTGGTCCCCCGGTATTCGATATCGCCGCTACCATCGGCAAGAACGAAACCATCGACCGCATCGCACTGGCGCTCGATCTGCTGAAGTAATGTACGATCCCGTATAAACGAAGGGGGCTGACCAAAGAGTAATGGTCAGCCCCCTTTTTATTCGGGTGCCTGATGGAGGCCCAATATCGTTTGCGCGATACGCAGCCCCTTCCGGAAAGTACGGTTACGCTTTCTTGGCTTCCTTAGCCCAGGTGTCTTTCAGGGTAACGGTCCTGTTGAACACGGGGCGATCCGGCTTGGAGTCGTAATCCACTACGAAATACCCTTTGCGGAGGAACTGGAAGCGGTCGCCGGGCTTTGCTGCCGCGAGGACCGGTTCGATATATGCTTTCTGAATGATTTCCAGCGAATTTGGGTTGATGAGATCCTTGAATTCGGCTTCTTCCGCCGCGGGGTTTTCCACGGTAAAGAGGCGGTCGTACAGGCGCACTTCGGCTTCTTTCGCATGTGCGGCGCTCAACCAGTGGATGGTGCCTTTTACGCTCATGGCGCTGCCTTCCGCGCCCGATTTGCTTTCGGGGATGTGGGTGGCGTATACAGTGGTGATGTTGCCGTCGGCGTCTTTGTCGAAGCCGGTGCACTCTACGATGTAAGCGTATTTCAGGCGCACTTTCAGGCCTACGCCCAGGCGGAAGAACTTCTTGGGAGGGTTCTCCATGAAATCTTCCCGCTCGATCCAGAGGGTGTTGCTGAAGGAAACGGTGCGATGACCGGCGGAAGCGTCTTCCGGGTTGTTCTCTGCTTCCAGTTCTTCGGTTTGCCCTTCGGGATAGCTCGTGATCACCAGCTTAACGGGGTCGAGTACGGCCATTACGCGGTTGGCGGTTTTATTCAGTTCTTCCCTTATGCAGAACTCCAGCAGCCCGATCTCGATCATGTTATCGCGCTTCTGGATACCCACTCTTTCCGCGAAAGTGCGGATGCTGGAAGGCGTGAAGCCGCGGCGGCGGAATGCGGCGATCGTAGGCATGCGGGGATCGTCCCAGCCGGCCACGATGCCGTCGTTCACCAGCTGCAGCAGCTTGCGCTTGCTCATCACGGTATAGCTGAGGTTCAGCCGCGCGAACTCGTACTGGTGCGAAGGGAAAATATCCAGCTGCTGGATGAACCAGTCGTACAGCGGCCGGTGGGGGATGAATTCCAGCGTACAGATGGAATGGGTGATCTGCTCAATGCTGTCGCTCTGCCCGTGCGCGAAGTCGTACATGGGATAGATGCTCCAGGCGTCGCCGGTGCGGTGGTGATGCGCATGCTTGATGCGGTACATGATAGGGTCGCGCATGTGCATGTTGGGCGAAGCCATGTCTACCTTCGCGCGGAGTACTTTGGCGCCGTCGGGGTATTTGCCTTCCCGCATTTCGGCGAACAGGCGGAGGTTTTCCTCCACGTTGCGGCTGCGGTAGGGGCTGTCCTTACCCGGTTCGGTAGGCGTGCCCTTCAGCGCGGCGATCTCGGCGGCGGAGGAATCGTCTACATACGCGAGGCCTTTTTCGATCAGTTGCACGGCGAACGCATACAGCTGCTCGAAGTAATCGGAGGCATATAATTCTTTGGCCCATTCGAAGCCGAGCCATTGGATGTCTTCTTTAATGGAATCCACGTACTCGGTGTCTTCGGTAACGGGGTTGGTATCGTCGAACCGGAGGTTGGTTTGCCCTCCGTATTTTTTGGCCAGGCCGAAATTGAGGCAGATGCTTTTGGCATGCCCGATATGGAGGTAGCCGTTCGGCTCGGGAGGGAAACGCGTGAGTACCCGCCCGCCGTTAACGCCGTTGGAAATATCTTCTTCTACGATCTGTTCCAGGAAATTCAGTGATCTTTCTTCGCTCATAATTGGCTTTTTATCCGAAATGCAAAGGTAATATAATTGAAAACACGCTTTTGCCGCACTTTCGGGGAAAATACTACATTTACAATCCAATATTCGAATTATGGTCAACCCGAATCAACGTCCCATCCGTGTACTGGTAGCCAAAGTAGGCCTCGACGGCCACGACCGCGGCGCCAAGGTGATCGCCTCCGCCCTGCGCGACGCGGGCATGGAAGTCATCTATACCGGTCTGCGGCAGACGCCGGAAATGGTGGTAAATGCGGCTTTGCAGGAAGATGTGGACGCCATTGGCGTGAGCATCCTCTCCGGGGCGCATATGACCGTATTCCCGAAAATCATCGCCCTGATGAAGGAAAAAGGGATGGACGACGTGCTCCTGACCGGCGGCGGCATCATACCCGACACCGATATGCAGGAACTGTACGCCCTCGGGGTGGGAAAACTGTTCCCGCCAGGCACCCATACCCGTGAGATTGCCGACTATATCGCAGCGTGGACCGGCGAGCACAGAGAATTTTAGTATTTTTTGAAACTTTTCACAAACACGTTCGTCTTCTTTACGGACGGCAGCATAACGAACGCTTTCCGGAGCAACCAAAACGGAAAGCCCGGCCGTGTGATGCACCGCCGCTGTCCCCATCCTTAACCACTGTAAAGTTGAAACCATCATGAAACTCGTCCGCTACACAATGCTATGCCTGGCCCTTACCGCCGCCGCATCCACCGTCCGCGCCCAGGAAGAAAAGAAGGAAGATACCACTGTCGTATCTACCGAAACCAAAAAGAAAGTGAGCTATCATTTCCACATTTACGCACCGCCCAAACCCGGTAAAGGCTATGTGACCGCCGGCGGCAACGGCCCCTTGCTCTCTTTCGCCAACGTGAAGAATAACGACGAACGTGTACGGAATATCCCCCGTTTCACCATTTTCTTCAATGTCGGAACCAACTACAACTACGATTTCAATAACAACATCGGCATATTTAGTGGTTTGAATATCAAGAATATAGGTTTGATCACCAAGCCTACCGACAACGTAAAGCTGAAACAGCGCGTGTACACCCTGGGCGTGCCCGTGGGCTTCAAGATCGGCGACCTCCGCAGTGGCACTTTCCTGTTCTTTGGCGGGGAATACGACATGGCTTTCAATTATAAAGAGAAATATTTCCTCGACGGCGATAAGAAATCCAAGTTCAACGAGTGGTTCAGCGACCGGACGGACCTGTTCATGCCTTCCCTGTTCGCGGGTTTCCGTTTTGGTCCTGCTTTCGGGATCAAGGGGCAGTATTACCTGAACAACTTCTTCAACCAGGATTACACAGAAACGGTGGGAGGTGTAAAAACACAGCCGTATAAAGACCTGAAAGCCAATCTGATGTTCGTGACGCTGAGCTATAATTTCGGTATCCGCAAACATGAAAAAACAAAGACCACCACTACCACCGAGTACCGCAAAGGCACGAAGGTGATCATCGAGAAAAGAACGGAAATAACTGATTAACAGATAATTAGCCAATTATGACCGCAAAGCGCCGCCTGCAAGGGCGGCGCTTTGCGGTTGTATGAGTTATCGGGTAAGGTCTTAGTACGGTTACAGTACGGTATCGCTACTGTATCTGTACTGAGCCTGTGCTGAGCGGGAGGAGGGGAATTTTCCGGCGGGCCTGCAAGTTGAAAACACTTAAATTAGCCGGATCATACCAAAACAAAACATCTTTCCATATGTACAACACCATCAGCACCCAGGTGAACGACGGCATCCTGGAAATTACGATCAACCGGCCGGACAAGCTCAATGCCCTCAACCGGGAAGTGATGAAAGAACTGGCTTTGGCCGTGGACGAAGTTTACAAGAACAAGGAAGTGTACGCGGCCATCATCACAGGCAGCGGGCCGAAGGCGTTTATCGCCGGGGCGGATATTTCCGAGTTCCTGGAGCTGACGCCTGAGCAAGGGATGGACCTGGCCAAGAAAGGGCATACCATTTTCCAGCGGATCGAGGATTGCCATAAGCCCATCGTGGCGGCGGTGAACGGGTTTGCACTGGGCGGCGGTTGCGAACTGGCCATGGCCTGCCATTTCAGGCTGGCGAGCAACAACGCGCGGTTCGGGCAACCGGAAGTGAATCTGGGGATCATTCCCGGGTATGGCGGCACCCAGCGGCTGACGCGCCTCATCGGCAAAGGCAAAGCCCTCGAGCTCATGCTCACCGGGGATATGATCTCGGCCGAAGAAGCGCTGAAATGGGGGCTCGTCAACCATGTGACCACCCCGGAAGAACTGCTGGCCAAAACCCGCGAACAGCTGGCCAAAATCCGGGAAAAGGCGCCCCTGGCCGTTTCGCGCGTCATCAAATGCGTTAATTCCTATTTCAAATACGACGAAAACGGCTTCGAAACGGAGATCAAAGAGTTTGCCGATAGCTTCGGCACCAAAGACCTCACCGAAGGCGCAAAAGCATTCATCGAAAAACGTAAACCCAATTTCAAAGGAGAATAAACCGCAGGTTCTGTACCTTTACGGACCAAAATTTACAGATTATGGATTTCAGGATAGAGAAAGACACGATGGGCGAGGTGAAAGTGCCTGCCAATGCTTATTTCGGCGCACAAACCCAACGTTCCATCGACAACTTCAGGATCGCGCAGGACATTAACAAAATGCCGAAGGAAATCATCAAAGCCTTCGCTTACCTGAAGAAAGCCGCGGCCCTCACTAACCAGGAAGCCGGCGCGCTGCCCGCGGAAAAAGCCGCCCTCATCGGTAAAGTGTGCGACGAAATCCTCGAAGGCAAGCTCGACAACGAATTCCCCCTCGTGGTTTGGCAGACCGGTTCGGGCACCCAATCCAACATGAACGTGAACGAAGTGGTAGCCTACCGCGCCCATGTGATCAACGGCGGCCAGCTCACCGATAAAGACAAGGTGCTGCACCCGAACGACGATGTAAACAAATCTCAATCTTCCAACGATACCTTCCCCACCGCCATGCACATCGCGGCGTACAAAATGCTGGTGGAAGTAACGATCCCCGGCATCACGAAGCTTCGCAACACCCTCGCCGCCAAAGCGAAGGAATACATGCACATCGTGAAGATCGGCCGCACCCACTTTATGGATGCCACGCCGCTCACGCTGGGCCAGGAGATCAGCGGGTATGTTTCCCAGCTCGACCACGGCCTGCGCGCCATCAACAACACCCTGGCGCACCTGTCGGAACTGGCGCTGGGAGGCACAGCAGTAGGTACCGGGATCAACACTCCCGAAGGCTACGCAGTGAATGTTGCGAAACACATCGCCAACCTGACCGGCCTTCCCTTCGTGACCGCAGAAAATAAATTCGAATCTCTCGCGGCACACGACGCCATCGTGGAAGCACACGGCGCATTGAAAACGGTGGCCGTTAGCCTGATGAAAATCGCCAACGACATCCGCATGCTCAGCTCCGGCCCCCGCTCCGGCATCGGCGAGCTTTTCATACCCGACAACGAGCCCGGTTCTTCCATCATGCCCGGCAAAGTAAACCCCACCCAGTGCGAGGCCCTCACCATGATCGCCGCACAGGTGCTCGGGAACGACGTAGCCATCAACATCGGCGGCGCCACCGGCCACTTCGAACTGAACGTTTTCAAACCCATGATGATCTATAATTTCCTCCACTCCGCCCGCCTGCTCGGCGACGGCTGCGTAAGCTTCAACGACAAGTGCGCGGAAGGCCTGGCGCCCATCGAGGAGAACATCAAAAAACACGTAGACAATTCCCTCATGCTCGTAACCGCCCTCAATACGAAGATCGGTTACTACAAAGCCGCCGAAATCGCACAGAAAGCGCACAAGGAAGGCACCACGCTGAAGGAAATGGCCGTGAAACTGGGTTACGTAACCCCCGAAGAATTCGATGCCTGGGTAATCCCCGGTAACATGGTCGGCAAACTCGGTTAATCTGATAAGTACGATAAAAGCAAAAAAGGTTGTCTGCCGAAGCGGACAACCTTTTTTTATGTTCTGCCCGGAACCGGGTTATTTCATGATCGTAAGAATGATGGTGCGGAGACTCATCGCGATGACGAGTACGGCTACCAGTATCATGAGCGGCTTGCGTTTCATCTTCTTCACAAGGATGGCCGCAAAGGGAGACGCAATTACCCCGCCGAGTACAAGGCCGATGATTACCTGCCAGCTGTCCACGCCGTTGAAGAACAGCAATGTGCCCGCGCTGGATGCGGCGATGAAGAATTCGGCTGCATTCACGGAGCCGATAGTGTAATTCACGGTGCGGCCTTTGGCCAGAAGGGTAGAGGTCACGATAGGGCCCCAGCCCCCTCCGCCGATGGAGTCCATGAAACCGCCGAAAAACGCCAGCGGACCGAGGCGCCGCGTTTTGCTCTTGGGCTTGCGTTTCTGCAGGGCTTTACGGAGGATCAATATGCCTAGGATCATGAGATACGCACTCATGAAAGGTTTTATAACGTCGCCGTCGATCACGTCCGATAAAATCCAGGCCCCCGCCACCGCACCGATCATGCCGGGAATGAGAAGGTGGAGGAATAGCTTCTTGTTAACATTGCCCAGCTTGAAGTGCGCGATACCGCTGGCGCCCGTGGTAAACACTTCGGCCACGTGTACACTGGTGCTGGTCATGGCCGGCGAAACGCCCAGGCCCAGCAGCAGCGACGACGAAGTAGCGCCATACGCCATGCCCAAAGCGCCGTCGATCATCTGCGCGGTAAGCCCCACGCCCATGAAGAACAGCAGCTTGCTGGTGAACACATCCTGCGCCATCTGCGCGATCCGCGTTTGCGCATCGTGCGATATGCCGTAATGATACGTGAACCACAATCCGGCCGCCACCACCAAAATGGAAACGCCGATCAGCACCCAGATCCAGTAACTCTTTTTATTATCCTCGTTCACGAGGTCTATGAGCACCTTCTGGGTGGCATCGGTAGCTACACGCTGTTCCGCCTTGTCGATCACCTCATTATGGGACATACTAATTATTAATAAAGTCTACAGGAATTGTGGACTAAAAATAGATGTAATCCACGGTTTATCCAAATATTTCTGTCGCAATTTAAAAAATTGGCGGAGGTCGCATCGCGCCTCCGCCGGGCAGGTTGGTTTTTGTGTAACAGGGTTTCCAATAGTAAGGTAAAGCGGCCGCAGCAGCCTGCGGCGCGCCGTCAGTTATTTGGTCAGCAGCCCTTCGACGGTGATGGCCGCATAGTATAATCCGCCGATGGTAGGGCCTGCCGCGTACTGGATGTAGCGGTGGTTGAACAGGTTTGCTCCGCCGGCCTTGATAGTGGTTTTATACTTCGGGATGCGGTAGTTCACTTGTGCGTCTACGGTGCTGAATGCCGGTACATCGCCGTTGGCCAGGGGGCTTTCCCAATAAAAGGTGTTCTGCCAGCGCCAAACCACGTTGAAACCGAAGTTTTTGAACAGTTCGCGGTTCCCGAAGCTCAGGTTGGTGACCCAGTCGGGTGTGTTGAAGCCGGTGGCGAATACGTCTTTCTCCTTGTTATCCACAATGTCGTTGTAGTTCAGGTTGCCGGCTACTGTCCATTTTTTGTAGAAGTTGTAGGTCAGCCCGAGGGATGCACCGTAGTTGTCGTAGGTATTTTTGGCGTTGGTGTATACCCGGTAGCGCGTTTGCTTGCTGCGGTTGGCGGCCAGCATGTCCAGCACCGAAGCGTCCGTCCCGACTTTATCCGTAGCCGGCACGGATACCTCAACCTGGCCGAGGAAGCCGTCGTACCGGTTGTAATAGGCATCCGCATCGATCACGAATTTGTTGCCGAGCAAAACGCTGCGGTACCCCACTTCAAAGGAGTTGATGCGCTCGGGACGGGTAGGACTGAGGGCAGTCACATCCAGCAACGCCCTGTTTTTCAGGGCGGCGTCGTTGGCGGTGAGCCCGTCGGCCACGTCTTTGTTCACGGCGTTGTTGAAGGCGTTGACAGAGGCAATGGTATATGAATTTTCCAGGTAACCCAGCCCGTCGTTGATGTAGGAGAGGCCCCCGACGCGGCGAACGTTGCCGTTGTTCACAAACGAAAGGGCCTCAAAAAGCGCGGGGAAGCGGAAGCCGTTCTGCCAGCTCGCGCGGAAGTTATGTTTCTGCGCGAGGGTATACACTGCCGCCAGGCGGGGATTCACTTTGGGGTCGAACTCGGGGTTGTAGTCCACACGGAGCGAGCCCACCAGCTTCAGTTTGTCTTCGAAGAAGGTTTTGCTCACCTGCGCGAAGCCGCCGAACTTCTTGTAATAGACGTTTTTGCCGCCGGGCGTGGTCCTGTCTTTCAGGGGTTTGGTGAAATCCACGAAATTGTTGCCGTCAGGGATCACTTCATAAATACGGCCGTCGCCGCCTACCAGGAGGTTAAGGAATTTAACATGGCGGCTGAGGTCCCACTGTGCATCGAGGTGATACACGCGGCTATGCTGGTCGAGCCAGGCGCCGCCGGTGGCGGGTGCGCCGGAAACGGAAGCGGCATGGTCCCAGTTGTTGATGCCGATGATGGTATTTTTCAGCGCTTCGAACTGCGGCGTACCGGGTTGAACACGCCCTTCATCGGCTGTTACCCTTGCGCGGCGCATGGCTTCGGCGAGCCCGGTACCGGCGTTGATCTCGGATTGGAGTTTCGTCTTGAAGGCGTCGCGCCAGGCGTTATTGCTTTTATTGGTAAGATCGAGGTTGTCGGTGAGAGGTTTGAGATTGTAGGAGTCGCCGGTATTTTCGAGCATCACGTAACTGCGTACAAAATAATCCGCGCCACGCAGCTCCAGTTTGTGGTTTTGAACGACGACGCCGTCGAGCTGGATTTTGTTGCCGCGCTGAAAAAGGCCATCCATCTGACCGCGGCGATAGGTGTAGCTCAGTTCCGCCTTCGGTGTGATGCGCCAGTAAAGGCCCAGGTCCGCCTTGATATTTTCGACCACCGGGTTCACGAGGTCTTTTTCCCAATAACCGGTGCGGCGGACATTGAAGGTTTCGTTTTTCCCGTTGAGGGTTACGCCGACAGACACATTGTTATTATTCTCATCGCCATATTTGTTCCAGGCATCGTAGGCGGGATTGTTGCCCGCGCCGCTGAGAGCCGGGAAGCGGCTGTTGGCGGCGCTGTTCTGGTCGGTGGCGGCGCTGGCGCGCCAGTCGGTGCCGCGGAGGTAGCTGGCGTTGATTTTAAAGGCGAATTTGTCTTTCCAGGAATGGGCGTATCGGATGGCGGTTTCGGTGAGCACGCTGGGGTCGTAGTCGATACCGTCTACATGGTTGACGCCGATTTTCTGGTAGATGCTGAGGCCATTATAAAGGAAAGGACTTTTGGTCTGGAGATTGGCCATGCCGTTGATGGCGTTCATGCCGTAAAGGGCGGAAGCCGCGCCGGGCGTGATTTCCACGCTTTGGATATCGAGCTCGGTGGGGCCGATGGCGTTGCCGAGTGGTACACCGAGGGTGGCCGCCTGCATATCCACGCCGTCTACCAGTTGCATGAACCGGAAGTTGTTGGGGATATTGAAGCCCCGGGTGTTGGGGACTTTAAAAGTCAGGCTGGATGTAGTCATCTGCACACCTTTCACGTTTTCGAGGGCATCGTAGAAGCTGGGGGCCGGCGACTCCTTGATGGCGCGGATATCCAGTTTTTCAATGGCCACCGGCGATTTGAGGGCTTCCTCTTCCACGCGGGAGGCGGTTACCACTACTTCCTTGCCGAGGAGCGTTTGGGTGGCGAGGGCAATGTCGAGCCGGGAGCCGGTGCCTGTAACTTCAAACTCCTGCGACTGGAAGCCCAGGCTGGAGAACACGAGGATAAAAGGAAACTTCAGCCGGGTTTTGAGGATGAACGCGCCGGTATTGTCGGTAGTTGTGCCGGCGATCGTGCCTTTCACCTGTATACTGACACCGGGGATCGGTTCCCCGGTGCCCTGGTCCTTCACTTTCCCCGATATCTGAACGATGCTGTTTTCCTGGCCGTTGGCGGTAACCGCCGCCAGCAGCAGGGGCAAGGTGAGGAGGAGCCAGAAGTGTTGCAATACTGTTTTCATATAGTTCCTTGGTTGATTAATACTATTAGTCTATAGGATTAGTAGACAAATGTAGGTGGGAAATGGGAAATTTGCAAGAAAGGGGAGTAAGAATTTTTGAAAGAAGCCACAGCGGCGGTTTTGGGTATTTGTTTGCTGCCGTCTTCCCGCAGCGGTGTGCTACGCATGGCGGGTGGCGATACCCCAAGGAAGAAAACCGCTTCTTGATGGAGCGGCGTCCGCCATCAGCGCAAGGCGCACATCTTCGAAAAGAAAAAAGCCGCTTCCCGGGGGAGCGGCTTTCTATCCGAATATTTTATCAACTAAGCGATTTTATCATCCAGCGCCGGCTGCGTGCCCACCGGTTTCTCCTTTTCCTCGCCGGGCTTGTGCAAAAAGCGCTTCTGGAAAATCAGGATCGCGATCACGCCCACCGAGATAGCCGCATCCGCAATATTGAAAATCGGGCGGAAGAAGATGAAATGCTCGCCGCCCCAGAAAGGCACCCATTTCGGGAAAAAGCCCTCGATCAGGGGGAAATACAGCATATCCACCACATTGCCATGCAGGAAAGTGCCATATCCGCCGGCGGCAGGCAGGAATTGCGCTACCGTGCTGTTCGTGCTTTCCGAGAAGATCATCCCGTAGAACATACTGTCTATCAGGTTGCCCGCCGCGCCCGCCAAAATCTGCGCGCCGCAGATCAGCAATCCGGTGTGGTATTTCTCGCGTACCAGCTTCTTCATGTAAAAGAACCCGACTATAACGGCCACCAGGCGGAATAGCGTCAGCGCGATCTTGCCGAACTCACCGCCGAACTTCAAACCGTAGGCCATCCCTTCATTCTCGATAAAATGAATTTGGAACCAACTGCCGAACACGGGAAAACTTTCGTTCAACGCCATGTTCGTCTTGATCCAATATTTCACGATCTGATCGATAAGCAGGATACCAATCACGATCCATACAATGTGACGATACTTCAAAATTTCAAATTTTTCCAAAAATAGTGTATTATTTCAATTTGTTTCCCTCCACTGCTATTCCTGGAAATAAACACGCTTCACCCGCTGGGAAATACCGGTCAGGATTTCGTAAGGTATGGTGCCGGCCCATTTCGCCAGGTCTTCCACCGGCAGGCCTTCCCCGAATACGATCACCTCATCGCCCTCCGCAACATCGGGGATATGCGTCACGTCGAGCATGAGCATGTCCATCGCAATCACGCCGGCTACGGGTGCCAGCTTGCCGCGGATGAGCATTTTGCCGTTCCCGTTGCCGAGCGAGCGCATATAGCCGTCGGCGTAACCGATGCGGACCGTCGCGATCAGCGAGGGCACTTTGGCGGTCCATGTAGCGCCGTAACCCACGGTGTCGCCTTTGGGAATGCGTTTAACCTGGGCCACCGTCGTTTTCAGGGTGCTGACGTGCCGCAGTTTATCCTGGAACCCATGCGCGCTATCCACCCCGTACATCCCGATCCCCAGGCGGACCATGTCCAGCTGCATTTGCGGCAGGCGGTGGATAGCGGCGCTGTTGGCGATGTGTTTGATGACGGGATATCCCAGCTGCTGCTGCAAGGCCGCGCTCATTTTCTGGAAACGGTCGAACTGCATTTGGGTGAAATCATCCTTCGCGGGGTCTTCACTGGCGGCCAGGTGGCTGAAAATAGACTGTACTTTAAAGAGCCCTTCGGCATTGAGCCGCAGCGCAAGGGCGGGGAGGTCCTGCTGCTCGAAGCCCAGCCGGTGCATGCCCGTGTCGAGCTTGATGTGCACCGGGTAATTCGCCTTGTTCGCATACCGCACTGATTCTTCGAACAATTCCAGCAAATGCATGGAATATAACTCCGGCTCCAGGTTCCATTGCAGGATCGCGTCGAAGCTGCTGGGCTCGGGGTTCATCACCATTATTGGCAACGTAATGCCGGCGCGACGGAGATCCACCCCTTCGTCGGCATATGCCACCGCCAGGTAATCAATCCCATGAAACTGCAACAGGTTCGCGATCTCGAAACTTCCGCTGCCGTAAGCGAACGCTTTCACCATGGCCATCACTTTGGTGCTTGGCTTCAGCAGCGACTGGTATGCCTTCACATTCTGCGCCAGGGCCGTCAGGTTGATTTCGAGGATCGTTTGATGGGCTTTCTTTTCCAAAAGTTTACCGATTCGCTCGAACTGGAATACCCGCGCGCCTTTCACGAGGATAGACTCGTTCTGGAAGTCCGCCGGGTTCACCTGTTGGAGAAATTCTTCGGTACTGGTGTAGAACTCGCTCTTCACCGCGCCGAAGCTTTTCCGCTCCCTGGAAATATTTTTACCGATACCGATCAGCTTGTGGATGCCTTTGCTTTCCAGCATGCCCGCTACTTCTTCATACAGCGATCCCTCGCTTTTCCCCGATTGGAGAATATCGCTGAGGATGACCGTTTTGGTAGGATGCTGGCGTTGCTGCTGGAGAAATTCCAGTGCGATGGCGAGCGAGCCGAGGTCGGAATTGTAGCTGTCGTTGATGATGCTGCAATTGTTGATGCCCTGTTTCATCTCCAGCCGCATGGCGATGTTGCCGAGATGGTCCATCCGTTCCTGGATGGTTTCCGCGGGCTTGCCGAGGTAGAGCATGAGCGCCCAGCAATGGATAGCGTTTTCGATGGAGCCTTCATCCACAAAAGGGATGCGGATGAAAACGGGCTCCTGTTTGTACAGCGCGTCGATGCGGGTGTGGTTATCGTTCTTGTCGACGGAAATAATGCGGAGATCGGCGTCTGTTTTGCGGCTCCAGGTGAGGAGCTGCAGGGCGTTGTCGATCTCGCGCTTGCCCACCAGGTTGTGGAAATGATTGACGCACTCGTTGAGCGCGAGGTAGTCTTTGCAATAAATAAGCACGTCGCTGCGGGTGAACAAAACAAGTTTTTCATTCACTTTCTGCCGGATATTGAGGAAGCCTTCGTTATGGGCTTCGCCGATATTGGTGAAGATGCCGATGGTGGGGCGGATGATCTTTTCCAGGTTCACCATTTCGCCGGGCTGGGAAATGCCGGCTTCGAAAATGGCGAGCTCGTTTTCGGGTTTCATCTGCCAGACGGATAGCGGCACGCCGATCTGCGAGTTGTAGCTTTTCGGGCTGCGGACGATGTTGTAGTCTTCATCCAGCAGCTGGTAGAGCCATTCTTTCACGATGGTTTTGCCGTTGCTGCCGGTGATCCCGATCACGGGGATGTTGTACTGCTGGCGGTGCCAGGCCACGAGGGCGTGGAGGGCTTGCAGGGTGTTTTTGACTAAAATGATGTTGGCATTCGGGTAGAGGCCTGCAGCGATGGGCTCGCTGACCACAAAGTTGCTGACGCCTTTTTTGTACAGATCGTCGATGTACTGATGCGCATTGCGGCGCTCACTCACGAGGGGAATGAACAAGGATGTTTCGGCAACAAGCAATTTCCGGCTGTCCAGCAAAATATGTTCGATCTCCGGATGCCCGGTCTGTTGCAACAATTCTCCCTTCAGGATCTTACTGATACTCTCTGCTGTATACAATGTTATATGGTTTTAATCAAAAAGCGCCCGCAGACTCTCATGTACGGGCGCTTTTGGTTCGGATCAACTAACTCTCTGTCGTCTCGGTCGGTTTAACCGGTAATTTCTTGTCGAAAAGGATGGAATACACAATGGATCCCGCCAGGCAGGTAACGATCACTACGAGCGAAACCCATACAGGCAGTTTGAAGTGCCAGATCTCGGCGAGCATTTTCAGACCGATGAATACCAGCACGATGGCGATGCCCTGCTGCAGGTAATCGAACTTGTCTACCGCACCTCTCAATAAAAAGAAGAGAGAACGCAGACCCAGTACGGCGAAAATATTGGATGTATATACCACGAGCGGTTCTTTCGAAATAGCAAATACGGCGGGGATGGAATCCAGCGCAAACACGATGTCTGTCACGGCGAGCATCACTACTACCACCGATAACGTCGTCAGATACACCTTGCCGTTCTGGTGGACGGTGAATTTATCCACATTCGGCTGGTTGGAAATCCGCAGGTACTTCTGCATGAAGCGATAGGCGAAATTTTCTTCCGGTTTGAATTCCTCATGCTGATCTACCATGAACATCTTTACACCCGTGTACACCAGGAAGGCGCCGAAAATGTAGAGGATCCATCCGAATTGCTGAATGAGGGCCACGCCCACGGTAATGAAGATCGCGCGGAACACGATCGCCATCAGAATACCAATCAGCAGCACACGCGCATAATTCGTTTCCTTGATCTTGAAAAAACCGAAAATGAGAATGAATACGAAGATATTATCGATGGACAGCGACCATTCCATCAGGTAGGCGCTGAGGTACTCGACGGCCATCTTGGAGCCGGCTTCGTACCATACGAATGCACAAAAACCCATAGACAGCACTACCCAGAAACAAGTCTGGATGAGCGCCTTCTTTATGGACATTACCTCACCTTTTTTACTTAATAATCCCAGGTCGAAGATCAGGGCCAGAACGATGACAATTCCAAAAACTGTATACGTCCATAGTTGCGGTGTCATGTAGATCGGAAAATTTAATGAATGGCAAAGATAATGGATTCCGGGAGCTTTATTTAGCATACTTGCGCTGCCGGAAATACTGGAACGCCATGGCAAACAGCAATACAGCCCCCACGGGAAGGGCAAAAGCGAGGATCTGCCATTTGGTTTTTTCCGCACGGACTTTTTCCGTATCCAGCAGCCTGAGTGTCAGTTCTTTGTTGCGCGTTTCCATCACCGGCGACTTGCTGGCGAGGTAATCCATACCGTTCAGGAAGAAGTCGCGGTTGGCGAACTGGTAATCGGGGTTGAACTCGTTGACGCCCATTTGCAAAGGACCGCTTTTCCTTGTCACGGCATTCAAAACCAGGTCGGCGTCTCCTGAAACGATCATTTTCCCGGCTGTATCGGCTTGCGCCCGGTAGGGCTGCCCGCTGGCGTTCTGCCACTGCGTCTGCGCTTCCGCGCCGATCCGGTGGCGGAACAGGGACGGGAAACGTCCTTCCAGCAATACGGCCACCGGTAAATTCCGCTGCCGGAACTCCCTGGGGTTGGGTTGCTGCTGTACGCTTTCCAGTGTAATCCGCGCCGGGCTCCGTACGGTGCGGCTGTGGTCCGATGATGTGAGCAAAATGGCTTTATGCACGTCGCCGCCGGCCACCGTGTCTACCGACCCGGCGAAACGGCTCATCACCAGGTCCAGGTTTTTGACGATAGGATGGGCGTTGGTGGAGGATAGCAACGGAAAATAAGGGAACGGCACCGGCTGGATCTGCGGCTTGTCGCCCATATTGCCTACCACGAGCGGGATAATGTCGGACCGGAGATCCTGGATCAAGTCGGGATTGACGCGGGCGCCGTATTTGAACAGCAGGTCTTCCAGCTGCAGGTTGCGGTCGAATGCCACGAAGTCGCGCCCGCGGAGGCTATCGGCAGAAGCGGTCAGGTTGTCGATGAACCAGGCGATGTTGCCGCCCTGCATCACGTACTGGTCGATCTTCAGCTTGTCGGCGTCGCTGAAGGTTTGCGTGGGCCTCACGAACAGCAGCGCGTCGAATTCCCCGGAGATGACGGGTGTGGTGGCGAGGTTGACGGTATCCACCTGGTAGAGCTCGTGGAGCGTTTTAAGGGCGTCGTAGACTTCGGGACCTTCCGGCTCGCCGTGCCCCAGCATGTAGCCGATGAGCGGCCGGTGCGGTTGCTGCAGCTGGTATATGGCGTTGGCGAATTTATATTCCAGGAGGGCTTCGGAGCTGTTGAGCGCCTGCATGGGATCCATGCCGCCCTGGCTTTTCAGGAGGTTGATGGCGGTTTCGCGGTCTTTGTATTGAATGATCGCCCCGGGGAAGATGAGCTTTTCGGCGTAGGAATCCTTGCCGTCGTCCTGCACCTGCAGGTTAAACGGCAGGATGCCCCGGGCCATGAGCGTATCCTGGAAAGCGGCGCGCATGGAGTCGGGGAGGTCGGAGCCGGGGTTGAGGAATGTAAAGCGGATGTTGGTGCCGCCGTATTGCTGGAACTCTTCCAGCAGCTCGCGTGTGGCGTTGGACAGCTGACGGAACCCCGCGGGATACTTGCCTTTAAGATAAACTTCGATCTCAACGGGTGCGTCCAGCTTGCGGAGGAGCTCGCGGGTGGAGGGGGCCAGGGTGTAACGCTGTTCGGCAGTAAGATCCAGCCGGGCATGGAAGTACCCCGCCGCCACGTTGATGGCCACGATCACAGCCACAAGGCCCAGCGTGCGTTTCAGGTATTGTTTGCGTTTGTCCTTTCTCGTTGGTTCCATAAAATCAACCCTGCCAGATTTTCCTTTCCAGCGATATTTTGGTAAGATATAACATGAGTCCGGCCACGCTGGCGAAATACACGATATCCCTCGTGTCTGCCACCCCGCGGCTGATGGAAGTATAATGATAACGGATGCCGGCCATGGCGAGGTAGTAATCCGCTCCTCCTTCAAACACCGGCAATTTGCTCAGCGCATCGAACCCGTTGTATAAAATGAAACAGGTGAAGATCGCCACCAGGAAGGCTACCACCGCATTCCCCGTGAGCGACGAAGCCCACAGCCCGATCGCCGTAAACACGCCCCCCAGCAAAAACAACCCCAGGTACGAACCCAGGATGCTCCCCGTATCCGGACCGTTCCCCGCCGCCGCAAGCTGCGAAATGGCGAGATAGTACACGGTCGTAGGGATGAGCGCAATGGCCACGATCAGCAGGCAGGCCCAGTATTTCCCCCATACGATCTGCCACGGCGTCACCGGCTTGGTGCTCAGCAGCTCCATGGTGCCGCTGCGGTATTCGTCCGACAGGCTGCGCATGGTGATGGCGGGTATCAGCAAAAGGAAAATCATGGGCGCCAGCTCGAAAAGCCCGTCCAGGTCCGCGTACCCCGCCTCCAGGAGGCTTGTGTCGCGGAAGATGAACAGGAACAACCCGTTGGCGAGCAGGAACCCGATAATGGCTACATAGCCCGTAATACTGCTGAAAAATTGGTGGATGTCTTTCTTGAAAATGGCATACATGACGGAAGCAAATATAATTCAATTACGTTTCCACAATATTTGAATTTTTAATCATCCGTAAACGATTCAAAAAAAGCCGCCCGGTTATGGTGGACCGGGCGGCTATTATCGTTTGAAGAAGGTGTTTTCAGGCTTACACGGCGAAACTGTCGCCGCAGGCGCAGGTGCGGGCGGCGTTGGGGTTGTTGAAGTAGAACCCTTTGCCGTTGAGCCCTTCGGAGAATTCGAGGGTGGTATTGCAGAGGTAAAGGAAGCTTTTCAGGTCCGTCACCACTTTAATGCCTTTGTCTTCGAACACCTGGTCCTTGGGTTTGGTTTCATTGTCGAAATCCAGTTTATAGCTAAGGCCGGAGCATCCTCCGCCCACTACGGACACGCGCAGGAAGTAGTCCTGCCCCAGGGTCCCTTCGGCCCGGAGCGCATCTACTTTTTGCTTGGCTTTATCACTTATATAGATCATTTTATCCGTTTTTACAGGTTATATATTGCGTGCAATTCGCGCACGGTTTGATTGACTGTCTCAATGGCACGGTCCACTTCCGCTTCGGTGGTAAACCGTCCCAATCCGAATCTGAGCGAAGAATGTGCCAGATCTTCGGGGACGCCCATGGCCAGGAGCACATGGCTCGGTTCGGGATTGGCGGAAGTGCATGCCGAACCCGAAGATACGGCTATTTCCCGGGTTACCCCGCGCAGGAGGTCCGCCCCCTTGACATCCCGGAACCGCAGGTTGCTGACGTGTGGCAGCCTGGGAGCGCCCCCGCCGTTGACGATGGCGCCCGTTTGGGCGATAATGCCGATTTCCAGCCGGTCACGGAGGCTCGCCAGCCGGGAAGCTTCGCCTGCCATTTCGGCGGACGCGATGGCGCAGGCCTTGCCAAGGCCTACGATACCCGGCACATTCAGGGTGCCGGAGCGCATCCCGCGCTCATGGCCGCCGCCGTCCAGCTGGGCTGCCAGCCTTACCCGGGGGATCTGCGGCGCACGAACAGCGCGCCTGCGCCTTTAGGGCCATACAGTTTGTGGGCCGAAAGCGCCAGCATCCCGATGGCTTCCTTTCCCGCATCCAGCGGAATTTTTCCCGCGGCCTGCGTGGCGTCGGTGAGCAGGAGAATGTCATGGTCCGCCGCTACTTTGGCAATCTCCGCTATCGGCTGAATCACGCCCGTTTCATTGTTGGCGTACATCACCGCCGTTAGTATGGTATCCGGACGGATGGCGGCCTGCAGATCATCCGGGCTCACGAGTCCGCGGCCGTCCACCGGCAGATAGGTAACGCTGGCCCCCATTTTCTCCAGGTGAAGGCAGGTATCGAGCACGGCTTTATGCTCCGTTTGCACGGTGATGAGGTGTTTCCCTTTTACAGCGTAGGCCTCGAAAGCTCCTTTCAGCGCGAGGTTGAGGGATTCGGTGGCGCCGGAGGTGAACACGATCTCCTGGGGTTCCGCGCCGATCATCGCCGCTACTTCTTCCCGCGCCTGCTGCACCGCTTCTTCGGCCGCCCAGCCCCAGGCATGCGCGCGCGAAGCGGCATTGCCGAACTGGTGGGTGAAGTAAGGCATCATGGCTTCCAGCACCCGCGGATCGCAGGGCGTGGTGGCGTTGTTGTCAAGGTAAACGGGCAGTGTCTGCATCCACGCAAAATTACGATATAAGTTCTACTTTTACCCGGAAGGGCCCTTACGTGCGGGTAACCGCAGGGTCATCTTTCGGGCATTAAATCATACACCTATATGTTAAAAGTTGAGCACATCGGCATCGCCGTGAAGTCGCTGGCCGTTTCCGTTCCCCTGTTCGAAAAACTGCTGGACGCGGAATGCTACAAAACCGAGGAAGTAGCCACCGAAGGCGTGGCCACCGCATTTTTCCGCCAGGGCGAAACAAAAATCGAACTGCTGGAAGCCTTGTCGCCCGCCAGCCCGGTTGCCAGATTCCTGGAAAAGAAAGGTGAAGGCGTGCATCATCTCGCATTTGAAGTCAAAGACATCCGCGCCGAAATGGCCCGCCTGCAAAAAGAAGGCTTCGAACTCCTTTCTCCCGAGCCCAAGCCCGGCGCCGATAACAAACTGGTTTGCTTCCTCCATCCCAAAAGCACCAACAGCGTACTCATTGAGCTGACGCAGGAACGCAGCTGATAGAACGAAATCAGCCTGTTATGAAAAAAGCCAGAAAATAATTGGCGGTATTTAAACCTTTTATTTAATCCCGCGTTGATATTGGTATAGGTTAGAGCGAATGCAGCCGCAAGGCTTCAAACAATACTCTAAAGTTGGCATAGGTTATGAAAACCTGTGAGTTTTTTAACTCGCAGGTTTCTTTTTTTGCGCCATCGTCCTGCATTTCGGGGTATAATAGCATGGAAACCGGCGGATTTTCAACTTTCCACCGCCGTTGCGTCGCACACTTCAACTTTTGCTTTGTTATCTACATCGCTTCCGTCCTGACATTCGATACGTTCAACATGCATTATCTTCACTGTGAACCCGGCGTTTGATACTTGTCAAAACCACAAACTCGTCTGTATGAATGCACGCAAATCACTTTCTCTGCCGGTTTTTACCGCGTTGCTGGCGCTCCTGTTGCTGGTGGGTAACGATGCATTGGCGCAACAGGGCATGATGGTCCGCATCGCGGAAATTGAAATCGACACCGTTCACCTGGAAAAATACAAGGAAATCCTACGCGAGGAAGCCGCCGCTTCCGTGCAACTGGAGCCCGGCGTGATCGCTATATTCCCCATGTTCGAAAAGTCGGATCCCGCGCGGATAAAAATCCTGGAAATATACGCCGGCAAAGAGGCCTACGACTATCACCTGAAAACGCCCCATTTCCTGAAGTACAAAACTGCCACGATGCACATGGTCAAATCCCCGCGCCTGCTGGATATGGGCACTATCGACCCAGCATCCAAGCCCGCGATTTTTTTAAAACTAAGGGGGAACGTCCAATAAAAAAGCCCCTCCTTATCCGGCGAGGGCGTATTGGATTTAGTATTCACTTCAATTCACGACTTTTTCCATTCCCACGCTGCGCGAACCTTTTACGAGAAAATGGGTGTCCTCGTACCGTTGCTGCGCCAGCCATTCCTTCGCTTCGTCCGCGGTTTCGAACGAGATATAGGGGTGCTGGGTTTTGGAGAATTCCTTGCCCACCAGTACCACGGCTTTCCAATGGTGCAGCTGGAGCAGATCTGCGAGTGCCTGGTGTTCCTTCTCGCTGTCGGGCCCCATTTCTTTCATGGCGCCGAGCAACAGCACTTTCTGCTTCGCGTCGAGCGTGGCGAAGTTTTCCACGGCGGCTTTCATGCTGGACGGGTTGGCGTTGTAAGCGTCCATCACGAAGGTATTGGTGCCCTTGCGCATTACCTGCGATCGGTTGTTGGAGGGCACATATGCTTCCAGCGCGGCGCGCAGCTTATCGGCCGGCACTTTGAAATGCAGCCCCGCGGCAATCGCCGCCATCACATTCGGGAAATTGTAGGCGCCCACGAGATGGGTGCGTACATGTCCCGCTTCCACGGCTTCCAGCTCCAGGAGGGCGGTCCCGGGGAAGGGAGCGCCGGCGTAATCGGCCGGTTCGTGCCCGTAAGTGATCACGGTGCCGATGCCTTTACTCATTTCCACGAGGTAATCATAATCCTTGCAAACGAACACCGTGCCGCCATTTTCGCGAAGGTAATCGTACAGCTCGCCCTTGGCCAGGCGCACCCCTTCTTCGCTGCCGAACCCTTCCAGGTGGGCCTTTCCGATGTTGGTGATGAGCCCGTGCGTGGGCAACGCCACGGTACAGTATCCCGCGATCTCATGGCGGTGGTTGGCGCCCATTTCGATCACGGCCATTTCCGCGTCCAAAGGAATCCGGAGGATGGTCAGCGGCACGCCGATATGGTTGTTCAGGTTGCCTTCGGTGGCGTATGTACGAAAAGCCGCTCCCAGCGCGGCGCGGAGCATTTCTTTCGTGGTGGTCTTCCCGTTAGTGCCGGTAATGGCAATGAACGGAATGTTGAACTGCCGGCGGTGATGGCGCGCCAGGTCCTGCAGGGCCGCCAATGCATCTTCGACCAGCATCATTTTTTCCGGCTGCGTATGAAACGCCGGATCGTCGACCACTGCGAAGCTGGCCCCGGCTTCCAGGGCCGCGGCGGCGTATTGGTTGCCGTTGAAGTTGGGCCCGCGCAGGGCGAAGAAGATATCGCCCGGCCGGAGCTGGCGGGTGTCCGTTTGTACGGAGGGGTGTAGGCGGTAGATGCTGTATAGTTGTTCGATGTTCACGTCTTCGGTATTTGCTCACAAAAATAAGGAATGAAGGCCCTCATTTTCTTTATTATCTTTCGCAGGCAACCTATCCCGACCTTATATCGTACAGAAAACTATGCAAACCCATATCACCATGCCCAGGCGCAAAACACTTTTCCGGATCTGGCCGGTTTTACTGGCCGGCTGCTTCCTATCCGCCTGTACCTCCGAACAGGCCCCGGAGCCTTCCGCCAGTGCGGATTGTGCTTCCGTTAACGTAACAACCACCCGGATCTACGAGATCGTGCAGCAAAACTGCACCAACCGCAACTGCCATCCCGGCGGCAGCTCGCCCTTGATTTCCGATTTCTCCACGCCGGCGAAGCTGAAGAACTACATTTCAGCCAACGGCGAAAACTGGATGTTCAGGGTTACGCACAGCAATGCCGACATGCCCCAGAGCCAGGGCTACCCCGCGCTCTCCAGGGCCGTCCGCGATTCGATCGCCTGCTGGGTTAACAAGGGAATGCCGGATTGATTCATCAAACACCCGCCACATGCAACGTATCTTCATCATCACCGTTTTTCTCGCCTGCGCCGCAACTGCCCTGGGGCAAGACGTGCGATCGTGCCGCAACGTACGCCTGCGCTTCTTTTCCAGCGCCCCGCTGGAAGATATCGAGGCCACCACCAACAAAGGCGTCTCCGCCATCAATCCCGCCTCCCGCGCCATTTACTTCAAAGTGCCGGTAAACACTTTCCAGTTCAAAAAGAAGCTGATGCAGGAACACTTCAACGAAAATTACCTGGAAAGCGATAAATACCCGTACGCCGAGTTTAAAGGCAAAATCCTCGGCGACGCCGACCTCACCAAAGATGGCAGCTACCCCGTGGAAACGGAAGGCGACCTGCTCATCCACGGCGTATCCAAAAACTACCGCGTAGCCGGGACTATCACCGTTTCCGGCGGCAAAATGTCCGCCGAAGCGAAGTTCAATGTGCGCGTAGCTGATCATCACATCAAAATACCCAGCCTGGTGGTAAAAAATATCGCGGAAGTAGTGGAAGTGACCATGACCGCCGAATACCAGGCCGCAACCCAACCTTGACATGAAAAAGACCATCAAACCAGCGCATATGTTGCATCTCCGCCTGCTCACCGCCTTGCTGCTCACGGCCCCCGCGG
Source organism: Chitinophaga pollutisoli (assembly GCF_038396755.1). Classification (NCBI taxonomy): domain Bacteria; kingdom Pseudomonadati; phylum Bacteroidota; class Chitinophagia; order Chitinophagales; family Chitinophagaceae; genus Chitinophaga; species Chitinophaga pollutisoli. Next base: position 3,699,007 of record NZ_CP149822.1, read on the forward strand.
CCATGGCGCAGGAAGACCTGGGGGCTATTTTCGGGAAGGACTCCGTCCGCCGCGACCCTGTGACTTCCACCTTCAAAAGCACCCGCATTATCAACGGCCAGTCTAACGAAACCCTGGCCAAACGCGACCTCGACTTCCGCGTAGCGCACCGATTCGGGGATATGGGCGGCTCCGGAGGCGGATCGTCGACTTTTTCGGGCTCGACAACTCCACCGACATCCGCATCGCCTTTGAATACGGCATTACCAACCGGCTGACGGCCGGGGTGAGCCGGGCCAAAGGCAGCGGCAATTTCTCCCAGATGTGGGAAGTGCTGGGCAAATACCGGCTGCTGCAACAAACGCACGACAACCGGTCGCCCGTGGCGGTGACGCTGTTTGCCAATGCGGTGGCTTCGTCCATGAAAAGTAGTCCGGATAAGGCGGACCCCAATTATTTCGATCAATTCTCCGACCGGGTGAGCTACGTGGCCCAGGCGGTGATTGCGCGGAAGTTCGGCAATGCTTTCAGCCTGGCGCTGACGCCTTCGTTCGTACATCGCAACCGGGTGGGCTTCAAGGATATGAACAATATGTTTGCCATGGGCGTGGGCGGCAGGCTGCGTTTCAGCAACCGCGTGGCTTTTGTGGCGGATTATTTCTATTCGTTCCGGGATAGCGAAAGCAAGGATTATTACGCATCGCGCGGTACGAAGTTTTACAATTCCCTGGGCGTGGGGGTGGAGATTGAGACGGGCGGGCACGTGTTCCACCTGAATTTCACGAATGCCACGGCCATCCTGGAGAACCAGTTCATCCCGGAAACCGTCAGCACCTGGACGCACGGGCAGTTCCGGTGGGGTTTCAACATCTCCCGGAGGTTCGCGCTGGGCGGCCGTTAATCGGTTAATGGGAAGTGAATAGGTACGATTGTGCTGTTTTTGGCATGAAAGCGGTTAAATTGCATGCATGGCAACACTGAAATGCAGTATCCGTGAGTGTTCTATGGTAGCACGATTGGCCGCCTGGAAGATGGGAAGTAACAACATCGCGATCGTTTTCGGGAGTGTGATCCACCTGCACGGGGTGTCGCGGGAGCAATTTTTGGGTAATACGGCCTGGGTGCGGCATGAGGTGCGGCACGTGAGGCAGTACCGGGAAGCGGGCTACTGGCGGTTCCTGTGGCGCTATGTGCGGGACTGGGCCCGCTATGGCTATTATAACATTCCGTATGAGCAGGATGCCCGGCGGGCCGAGGGGAACGCCGGGGAGCTGGAAGGGGTCGAAATACGATAAAGATTCGTTAAAACGCCAGGCCCCGGAGACAAAAATGTTACAACGCGGTTTTTTTCCTTATTTTTACGGTAAAGGCTGATTCTATGGTTAAGAAGGTCACAGAGGGAATCACGATAAGCGTGGAGACGTTTTACCAGCCGGATTACTCCAATCCGATCGGCAGTGAGTTCATGTTCGCTTACCGTATCACTATCGAGAACAATAATACTTTCCCGATAAAACTGTTGCGCCGCCATTGGTATATCATCGATTCCAACGGCTCGCACCGTGAGGTGGAAGGAGAGGGTGTAGTAGGTGTTCAACCGCTGCTGGCGCCGGGCGAAAGCTATCAGTATGTTTCCGGATCCAACCTCCGTACCGAAATCGGTAAGATGTACGGTACTTACCAGATGGAAAACCAACTGAACAAGAAACTCTTCGATGTGAAGATTCCTGAGTTCCAGATGGTGGTTCCCTTTAAAATGAACTAAGGCCTGTACCTGGCTCCGTTGAAGATGAGCATCGCGTCCTGCGTGTTCATGAGTTTTTCCAATGTATAATCTTTGTGGCGCTCCATAAATGCCTGTACGATGTTGTACCCGGTATACGCGCCGATTTTCCCGGGTGCTTCTGCGGGCATCCCTTGCGTGGAGGGGCCTTCTCCGATATAACGCGCGATCGTTTGTCCTTCCCGGTTATACAGCAATTTATTCTCCACGAAATACTGCCAGATCATTTCCTCGTTTTCCTTACAGAATTTCAGTTGTGCCGGTGTGTAGCCGAGGCGAAGGTGTTCGTCCGTTTCGGGCAATACATGTTCCAGCCAGTATTGTTGCTTGCCGAGGTACACCATCTGTTCGGCCAGGGTGGCTTCTTCGCGGGGAGCGTCGAGTTGCTGGTAGAGGACGGTCATGGCGTTCACGGGGATGTTCTCCGGCGTGAAGCGCCGCACCATGTATTCCGGCAAATCGGGGATGAGCTTGTATACCGGGAAATCCGCACCCATGTACATATCCAGCCCGATTCCCAGGATGGTATCCATGGTAATGGCGCCGTAGTTGTTGATGGCGGAAATGAACGTGAGCACCTGGGGAGCGTGGAATTTGGGCTGGTAATGCTTCGCGAGGCGGAAGGCCTGCTGCAGCTCCTTTTCGAGCGGGCTTTGGTCGGCGAAATGCTTTCCTACCGAATCGTTCAGGGAACGGATGTCCGGATTCGTGAGGAAGCTGCGCACCGCTGCGGTGAGGCCGGCGCTGTCTCCCGTATTGGGCAGGAAAAGAATATGCGAGAAATAATCGTTGGTGAATCCGGGGTACAATTCCTGCAACAATTTTACACCGCCGGCAACGTTAGTGGTATCGATACCGGCAAATGCCCTGTCGAACCGCTCGATTTTGACCGTGATGGGAATGTGACTGACGTCGGGGACGGGTTTTTTACGGCTACAACCCGCCATGGTGGCGGAAATGAAGATCAGGGTATACAGGATATATATTTTACGGTACTTTTGCATCGCCTATAATAACTTTAGAAATGGTAAAAATATTGCATCGGAGCGTATTCCGGAAATCCTTTATGATGGCCGCCATCTTGCTGGCGTCGGCCGCTTCCCTCTCCGCACAGTCTTTTAGCGAGCGTATGTCAGAAAAATCGGGCCGGAAGGTGCGTTTTGGTTTTAAGATCGATCCCGGGGCTTCGTTCCTCAATCCCCAGGAATCCGGCGTAACCCGCAACAGCGGCCGTTTTTATTTCAGCTACGGCGTGCTGGCGGATTGGTTTATCGATAATGAAGAGCGATATGCCGTGGCGTCTGGTGTCCAGGTTACCCATCTTGGCAGCGTGATGCAATACGAAGCCGGCAAAGGTCTCAACGGTTTTGCGACCACTTCCGCGGAATACGATCTGCGGCTGCAATATATCGAAGTGCCGGTGATGCTGAAGCTGCGGACCACCGCGGAGAAAGGTTTCGACTTTTACGGGCAGTTCGGCGGAATCGTGGGCATGCCCATCCGCGCACGCGCCAATGTAATCAGCAACATGCAGCGGTTCGAGAAACAAGGCGTGCTCCGGCAGATACAGCCGCTGACCGCCGGGATGCTCCTGGGCGCGGGGATCGAATATCCCCTCAGCGAAACCCTCACCGGCGTGGTGGGCATCAATTACCAGAATAATTTCGTGGATATCACCCGCAACGGCAAATGGAACGATGGCCGGGTGACCGCCAACAGCTTCATTTTACGGCTCGGGATATATTTTTAACCCTCTTTAGTCCGTACCTTTGCCAGACAAAAAAAGTACGGATGAACATATTTCTCGCCCAGCAGAATTATCATATCGGCAACTTCGAAGCCAATACGGCCCGGATCATCGAAGCGATCCACGCCGCAGAGGCCCGTGGGGCCGACCTGGTCGTGTTTTCCGAACTATGCGTGTGCGGTTACCCGCCCCGGGATTTCCTGGAGTTTGAAGACTTCATCGCCCGGAGTTACGCCGCCATCGACGAAATCCGGAAGCATACGCAGAAAACCGCCGTACTGGTGGGAGGGCCGCAGCGCAATCCCCACCGCGAAGGGAAAGATCTCTTCAACGCCGCATTCTTCCTCTACGAAGGCGAAATCAAACAGGTGGTGCAGAAAACCCTGCTCCCCACCTACGATGTATTCGACGAATACCGGTATTTCGAACCGGCGTTCGAATGGAACGTCATCCCTTTTAAAGGAAAAAAGCTGGCAGTTACCATTTGTGAAGACATCTGGAACCTGGGCGACAACCCGCTGTACCGGATCTGTCCCATGGACCGCCTCATCCTCCAGGACCCGGATGTGATGATCAACCTGTCGGCCTCACCCTTCGATTACGACCACGACGAGAGCCGCCGCGAGATCATCCGGGAGAATGTGAAGAAGTACGGCCTGCCCATGTATTATTGCAATACCGTAGGCTCGCAAACGGAGATTGTGTTCGACGGAGGATCGATGGTCTTTGACGCGGAAGGGCAGATCGTGAAGCAATTATCGTTTTTCGAAGAAGATATGGCGGGCGTGGAGCTGGAAGCCCTCGGGAAGAAGAAACCCAATCCCAATGCGGTGATCGTCCCGAATTCGGTGATGGAGGAGCTGGTGTTCGACCATAACATTGAACGCATCCGGCAGGCCATCGTGCTCAGCATCCGCGACTATTTCCATAAAATGGGTTTCAAGCAGGCTATCCTGGGTTCTTCCGGCGGGATCGACAGCGCTGTGACGCTGGCGCTGGCCGTGGAGGCCCTGGGCAAGGAGAACGTCCGCGCCATCCTCATGCCTTCGCCTTACAGCACGGAGCATTCGGTAGACGATGCCGTGGCCCTGTCGAAAAACCTGGAGAATCCTTACGACATCATCCGCATCAACGATATTTACGAAAGCTTTTTGCAGACGCTGGAGCCCCATTTCAAGGGGCTGCCTTTCAACGTGGCGGAGGAAAACACACAAAGCCGCATCCGGGGCAACCTGCTGATGGGGCTGTCGAACAAATTCGGGTACATATTGCTCAATACGAGCAATAAAAGCGAGTTGTCGACCGGCTACGGTACGTTGTACGGCGATATGGCGGGGGGCTTTCAGTGCTGGGGGACCTCTACAAGATGCAGGTTTACGCCCTGGCGCGGCACATTAACCGCGAGCGGGAGATCATCCCGGTGAATATCATCGACAAAGCGCCTTCGGCGGAGTTGCGGCCCAACCAGAAAGATTCCGACAGTTTGCCGGAATATGCGATACTGGACCGCATCCTGTATCAGTATATTGAGCGGCGGCAAGGGCCGAAGGAGATTATCGCCCAGGGGTTCGACGCCGCGCTGGTAGCGCGCACGCTGAAGCTGGTGAATACCAACGAATACAAGCGGAACCAGTTTTGCCCGATCATCCGGGTGTCGTCCAAGGCCTTCGGGATTGGCAGGCGGGTGCCCATTGTAGGGAAATATTTGAGTTAAGGGAGAACCCCGTTATCTTTGTCCAAATTCAATATTCATTATAAAATGTTACAGGTACAATTTATCCGTCAAAACAAGGAGCTGGTACTCGAACGGCTGGCCGTGAAGCATTTCGCGGACGCGGTTGCGGTAGTAGACGAAGTGCTGGCCCTCGACGATCAGCGCAAGAAACTGACGCTCGAATACGATGAAACGCAAGCCAAGGTGAATTCCGCATCAAAAGAGATCGGAAAACTCATGGCATCAGGCGATAAGTCGGGCGCGGAATCCCGCAAGCAGGAGGTGGCTGCCTTCAAGCAGGCGCTGGGCCCGATCGACGAGCAACTGCGTTCGACGGAAAAATTGCTGCACGATACCCTAGTGAAGCTCCCCAACCTGCCCGGCGCCGACGTGCCCAATGGCAGAACGCCGGAAGATAACCTGGAAATCCGCCGTGGTGGCGATATCCCCACCCTGGCGGAGGGCGCCGTTCCGCATTGGGACCTCGCAAAAAAGTACGATCTCATCGATTTCGAGCTGGGCAATAAAGTGACCGGCAGCGGATTTCCTTTCTATAAAAACAAAGGCGCCCGCCTGCAGCGCGCCCTCATCAGCTATTTCCTCGATTTCAACACAGGTAACGGTTACACGGAATTCCTGCCGCCGTTTATGGTGAACGAGGCTTCGGCATACGGCACCGGCCAGCTACCCGATAAGGAAGGCCAGATGTACCACATGCAGGAAGATAACTTCTACCTGATCCCCACTTCCGAAGTGCCGCTGACCAACGTTTTCCGGGACGAGATCCTCAAAGAAAGCGAGCTGCCGGTGAAGATCACGGCTTACAGCCCCTGTTTCCGCCGGGAGGCTGGTTCTTACGGCAAAGACGTGCGCGGCCTCAACCGCCTCCATCAGTTCGAAAAAGTAGAGCTCGTGCAGATCGTACATCCCGACAAATCGTACCAGGCCCTGCAGGAAATGGTATCGCATGTGGAAAAACTGTTGCAGAGCCTCAACCTGCCTTACCGCATCCTGAATCTTTGTGGCGGCGATATGAGCTTCGCTTCTGCGCAGACTTTCGATTTCGAGGTATGGTCCGCCGCGCAGGAGAAGTGGCTGGAAGTATCTTCCGTTTCCAATTTCGAAACGTTCCAGACGAACCGGATGAAGGTGCGCTTCAAGGACGAAAACGGCAAGAACCAGCTGGTGCACTCGCTGAACGGCAGTTCGCTCGCTTGCCCCCGCATCATGGCCACATTGCTGGAAAACAACCAGACGCCCGACGGCATCCTGCTGCCGGAAGCACTGCACAAATATTTCGGGGCCGACAGGATCGCGTAATCCGCCCTTCGGCAGTCCTCAATTAAAACGCCCGGTCAGGCAACCGGGCGTTTTTTTTATGCGTATAGCCATGCGTTACAACAGGATTTAATGGACCGGCTTTGAAAATTTTCCTTTAATTTGTTGCAGGTCAAAAATGCAAATTATGAAAAAACTCATCCAGTTATCGTTCCTCGCCGTAGTGCTGTGGGGATGTGCCGGTGGCATCAACCCCAAGAACACGGCCAAGGTGGAAGCAGCTTTCGCGAAGTATGAAGATTCGGACGGCAAGGCCATTTTCCGTGAGAAATGCGCCAAATGCCACCACTACAAACTCCCCGAAACCAAAACCGCGGAGAAATGGCCAGGTATCATGGACAGGATGGCCCGCAAAGCCAAGCTGAACGACGACCAGAAAGCGGCTGTAGTGGCGTTTGTGACCAAACACGCCAAGGCATCCTGATAACCAGCGCAAATGCAATGAACCGGCGGCCGAAAAGCCGCCTTTTTTATGCCCGTAAGCCAGACGGGTGCAGTATATTTGTCGCATGCGCCACTTCCTTCCCAATGGTAAACAACTGGTCATCCGTCCTCCCCAGGTTACGGATGCGCAAGCATGTTTACACACTTTCCAGGCGGTAACGGGGGAAACGGATTTCCTGTTGTTTACGCATGAGGAATCGTTGCAGTACGACCTGGCGAAGGAAGAAGCGTTTATCCGTGCTTACATGGATAACCCGAACAACATGTTTCTGGTGGCGGATGTGGAAGGGGATATCGCCGGGATGGTGAGCCTCAACCAGGGGCGTACGCGCAAGCAGCACCACATGGCGCTGCTGGGCATCGCGGTACTGCATAGGTATTGGAACATGGGCATCGGGCGGCGTTTGCTGACGTCGGCCATCCGCTGGGCGGAAGCACATCCCCGCATCGCCATCATTCATTTTGAAGTGCTGGCCAACAACGAAAGGGCGATCCAGCTGTACAGGAATTTCAATTTTACCGAACATGGCCGCATTCCCCAGGGTATCATCCAGCCGGATGGTTCCACGGTGGACCTCGTGGTGATGAGCAAAAGAATCAAACCCATATAACGACCGATGAAAGCTTTTCAGGGTTATTACTCCTATGAAACGCCCGACCATATCCAGGGCGCCGATGTAACCGTTACGAACAAACGCATAGAAATCCATCTGAAGGATGCGCATGGCAATCCCCGCACCGTGTTTTGGTATTGGGAAAATGTGGTGAAGGGAGAGGAGCGCCCGGGCGGGTGCGTCCTCCATCACACCGGCCGGCCCTTGCAAACGCTGATCGTTCCCAACGGCGATTTCGCGCCGCTCGCAGCCATGCAAATGGCGAAGAAACGCAGGGTGTTCCCCGTGGCGTATGTGACTTTCTTCGCCACGGCGCTCATCGTAGTGGGGCTCGTGGTGGCCGCTTTTGTCTGGATCGTACCCTGGCTGGCCGGCAAAGCGGCCAACGCGCTGCCGGTGGAATACGAAGTTTCCATAGGCGAGGAGGCGTATCAATCCCTCATCAAAGCATATAAAATCCTGCCAAAGGAGACGGAACAGGTTAATACTTTTTACAAACAGATGGGCGTTTCGTCGCCGTACCCCATCAAAATTACCGTGGTGGATCTCGACCAGTCGAATGCGTTCGCTGTTCCCGGCGGGCATATCGTCGTATACAGCGGCCTGCTCAAACGCATGCGGCATCCCGAAGAACTGGCGGCGCTGCTGGCGCATGAAAGCTCGCACATCAACCTGCGCCACACCACCCGCTCCCTGATGCAGAGCCTCGGCACTTTTACCGCGGTAAGCCTGATTTTCGGGGATGTAACGGGGATGGGAGCCGTGCTGGTGGAGAACGCCAGCCAGCTCAAAAGCCTCGAATACTCCCGGAGTCTCGAAAAGGAAGCGGACCTCAACGGCCTCATCATGCTGAAAAACCAGCGGATACCAGGCAATGGGTTCGGACTGTTGTTTAAAACCCTCGGCGAATCCGGCGGCAGCGCGCCTTCGGAATGGCTTAGCTCGCATCCCGACCTCGACCGGCGCGCGAAATATGTGGAAGAGAAGATCATACAACCCGAACCGACCATGCCGGCAGTGCTTACAGCAACCTGGGAACAGATCAGGTCTGGTTTGAAATAAAAATATTCACGAAATTTAAGTAGCAAAAAAGCAGGGGAAAAATGAACCGTTACGACAGACAAATCAGGCTGGACGGCTTCGGCATCGAAAAGCAGGAAATACTGCGTGCCGCTTCCGTGCTGGTGGTAGGCGCCGGCGGGCTCGGCGTGCCGGTGCTCCAATACCTTACCGCCATGGGTGTAGGGCGGATCGGGATCGCGGAAGAAGATACCGTTGCCGTCACCAACCTGCAACGGCAGGTGATCTATACCGTCGCCGACGAAGGAAAGCCCAAGATCGCCGCGGCCATCGCGCGGCTGGAGCAGCTCAATCCCGAAACCGTTTTTGTTCCGCACCCCCAATATCTCAGCACGGCAAACGCTCTCGATATCATCGCGCAATACGACCTCGTAGTGGATTGCTCCGACAACTTCGGCACCCGCTATCTCATCAACGACGCCTGCGTTTTGCTCGGAAAGCCTTTCGTGTACGGTTCCATTTTCCGGTACGAAGGCCAGGTCAGCGTACTGAACTACAACGGCAGCGGTACTTACCGTTGCCTGTTCCCCGAACCGGGCGACGCGCCGGATTGCAACGACGTGGGTGTGCTTGGGGTGCTCCCCGGCATTGTCGGCTGTTACCAGGCTTCCGAAGCGGTGAAAGTACTCACCGGCATCGGGGAGCCGCTGGCGAACCAGTTGCTGACGATCCAGTTGCTAGACAATTCCCACCAGGTGTTCACCTTCCAGCCGCAACCCGGCAACCACGATATTACCGCATTGCAGGACAGTTACGGCAACTTTGTCTGCGACGCGCGCACCCTGCAGCTGCTCACCGTCCAGGAGCTGAAAAGCTGGCTCGATGAAGGGCGCGACTTTCAGCTGGTGGACGTCCGGGAGAAAGACGAATGGGATTATTGCCATATCGATGGGGCGGTCCATATTCCCATGCGGCGGGTGGCGGCTTCATTGTCCACCCTTTCGCGCGATACGCCGGTAGCCATGATCTGCCACCACGGGATGCGCAGCCGGGCAACGGCCGAATTGCTGTTGCAGGCCGGGTTCCCGGACGTATATAATGTTACGGGCGGGATACATGCCTGGGCGAGCGAAATCGACCTTTCCATGGTGCGATATTGAACGGTGGAACGGTATTTGCGTTTTTTTCAGCTTTCGGAGGATGGCCGGTTAAACTTTGGTCATTGTTGATCCGTCTTACCTGAAAATATTTCCGCATATGCCAGTTGTTCCCTTGCAGACACAAATGCAGCATCTGGGCTGGAGGGCCGGTTTCGGCGAAGGCCTTCCCGAGATACGGTCCTGGATGAAGAAGAAGCGTAAGGAAGTGGTGAAGAAAGTGATCCTCGGCCCGCAGTCTGCCCCGTCGCCCATCCGCGTGATGGACGAAACCGATCTCCCCGATTACCAGCGTCAGCGCAACATGGGTGCGGAAGAGCGCAAAATGGTGCAAAAGCTCAATACCGACGGTATTAAGGATCTCAATGTTTTATGGACGCACGCCATGATCACCAGCGATCATCCGCTACAGGAAAAGATGGCGTTGTTCTGGCACGGGCATTTCGCCTGCCGCACGCAAAATGTGCTCTTTAATCAGCAGTTGCTCGATACCCTGCGCCGCCATGGCCTGGGTAACTTCGGGATGTTGCTTAGCGAAGTGTCCAAATCCCCCGCGATGCTGGGCTTCCTCAATAACCAGCAAAACCGCAAGCAAAGGCCGAATGAAAACTTCGCGCGGGAAGTGATGGAGCTTTTCACTTTAGGGCGCGGGCATTACACGGAAAAAGACGTGAAGGAAGCCGCCAGGGCTTTCACAGGATGGGGATACGACGAAATGGGACAATTCCGGTTCCGGAAGAACGTCCACGACGAAGGCGCCAAAACCATCCTCGGCAAAACCGGGAATTATAATGGCGACGACGTCATCAACATCCTCCTCGAACAAAAACAAACCGCCCGGTTCATCACTGGAAAAATATACCGCTACTTCGTACACGAAAACGGCAACGAAGCACGCGAACAGGAGCTCGCCGAAAAGTTCTACCGCAGCGGCTACGACCTCCGCGCGCTCATGGAGAACATCTTCATTTCCGATTGGTTTTATGACGATAAAATCGTGGGCACCCGCATCAAATCGCCGGTGGAACTGATCGTGGGCCTGCGCCGGGCCGTGCCCATGCAATTCGAACAGGAAGAGGCCATGCTGGTGTTCCAGCGCGTACTCGGGCAAACACTCTTCTATCCTCCCAACGTGGCCGGATGGCCCGGCGGCAGAAACTGGATCGACAGCTCCAGCCTCATGTTCCGCCTGCGCGTTCCGCAAATCATCCTCTATTCCCAGGAACTGAACGTCAAACCGAAAGAAATCACACCTGAAATGGGTGAGGGGCAAAATTATAAAATGACGATGCAGGTGAACGAATTGCTCAAACGGCAATATGCCCGTCGCGTAAACGCACAGGTCGACTGGCAGCCGTATGTGGACGGATATAAAGACGTGAAGCGGGAAGAACTGGCGGATGCCATCGCGCAGTCGCTGCTAGTGCGCAGCAAAGGTATCGACCGGCAGCTGCTGGAAAAATATTCCGATGCTTCCACGCGCGAGAACTATATTAAAACGGTAACGATCGACGTGATGAGCACGCCGGAGTACCAAATGTGCTAACACTGAAACTATCGAACATGCTCATTCACAGACGGCGATTTTTACAGGTAGGTTCCCTGGCTTCGGCCAGCCTCATGCTCCCCAAATTCCTCAAAGCGATGGAACAGGGGCAATTCGTGCCCCCGGGCAATAAAGTACTGGTGGTTATCCAGCTCTCCGGCGGCAACGACGGCCTCAATACCATCATCCCCTACCGGAACGATATTTACTACAAACTCCGCCCGCAACTGGGCATCAAGCGCAACGATGCCCTCGCCCTCAACGACGAGCTGGGTATCCATCCCGCCCTGAAATCTTTCAAAAACCTGTACGACGACGGCGCCCTGGGCGTCCTCAACAACGTGGGTTATCCCAACCCCGACCGCTCGCATTTCCGCAGCATGGATATCTGGCAAAGCGCCAGCGATTCCAAAGACTACTGGGGAACCGGATGGCTGGGCCGTTACCTCGACGCGCAATGCCAAGGGTGCGACAAACCCACGCAGGCCCTTGAGATCGACGATACCCTCAGCCTCGCCATGAAAGGCAACGAAGTGAAAGGGCTCGCGCTCACCGATCCGCAACGGCTGTACGGCGCCAGCAATGATAAGTATTTCCGGGAGCTGCTCGCTAAGCAACGGCACGACGACGAGCACCACAACGTGGATTACCTCTACAAAACCATGGCGGAGACGATCTCTTCGGCGGGCTATATCCAGCAGCAATTCAAAACGTACAAAAGCAAGGAAAACTATCCCAACAGCGAACTGGGAAAGAATATGAAAACGATAGCCGAGCTGATCATGACCGATATCAATACCAGCGTGTATTACGTTTCCCATGGCAGCTTTGATACGCATGTGGGCCAGCAAAACCAGCAGCAGCGGCTATTCTCGCAACTCAGCGATGCACTGGAGCCCTTTGTGGCGGATCTGAAAAAGAACCACCGGTTCGACGATGTACTGGTGATGACTTTCAGCGAATTCGGACGGCGGGTGGCGCAAAACGCCAGCGGCGGCACCGATCATGGAACGGCGAATAATATGTTCCTTATCGGCGGCGGGCTCAAAGAAAAAGGCGTCCTCAACGCCGGGCCGGACCTTACGCAGCTGAAAGACGGCGACCTCCAGTACAAGGTGGATTTCAAATCAGTGTACGCCACGCTGCTGAAAAAGTGGCTGGGAGCCGACGACAAGGCCATCCTGCAGCAATCCTACGAACATTTGTCATTTATCTGACCGCGTATACAAACCAAAAAATGAAGGCCTCCTGCTTTTGCGGGAGGCCTGTTTTATTGCGGGAAACGTCATGTTATTTTGAATAGTGATCGTATACGGCTTTTGCGATCTTAGCGATCACGGATTCGCGGACGCTTTCTTCCGCCGGGCTCATGCCAACGAATACGACCACGGCTACCTGTTCGTTGTTGGGCAGGGTGATGATGCCAGCGTCGTTGGTGGCGGAACAGATACCATCTTTGGTGGGACCGCTACCGGTCTTATGGGCAACGGGAGTGCCGGCAGGCAAAAGTCCGGGCAGGCGTTTGGCGCCTGTGGTGGTGGCGAGCATGGTATTCATCATGAAATCGTTGCTGGCTTTGGAAAGCGCGGTGCCTTTATGCAGGATATCGAGCAGGTGGGTGTAGGCGGATGCATTGCCCCAGTTCAGGAACTGGTTCTCCCAGTTGCGTTGCATATCCTGTTCGGAAAAAGCGATTCCCATATTGCTGACGCCGAGCCCATGGACGAAATCGTTGGTGAACCTGGGCCCGCCGGTTAGTGCCAGCAGCACATCGCAGGCCACGTTATCGCTTTTGCAAACCATCAGGTAGATGAGATTGGCGATGGTTTTCTCTTTCGTGCCTTTCGGAAAGCTGTCTTTCAGCGGGCTGTAGGTGTCCCAATAATCTTTGGTGGAGACGGGAACGGTTTGTTCGAGTTTCAGTTTGCCTTCGTCGACCTGTTTGAGGACAGCCATGGCGATGGGGAATTTGAAAGCGCTTTGCATGGGGAGGCGCGCGGTATCGTTAAGGGTGAGGGTATCGCCGGTGCCGAGGTGCCGGATGGATACGCCCACGGTGCCGCCGGCTTCGGCAGCGATCGTGGCGATCTGCTGGCGGAGGGAATCGGTGGATGCGGGAACGGAAGAAACGGTCAGGCTGTCGGACGCAGGCTGTTTGCCGCTATTGGCGCAGGCAGACAGGAGGAAGAGGGCGGCGGCGGAAATGATGACGGGTCGCATATTGAGTGTGGGTTTAGGCCGGCAAATTAAGCCAAATGATTTTTGGACCGCACCGTTATCCCTGATTTTTTTTCGGGTGATGATGGAAGCCGACGAGGTACATCTGTTTCCGGTAATCCCTGGGCGCCATGCCGGTCGATTTCCTGAAAGCTTTGGAGAAGTGGGAAAGATCACTGAATCCAAGCTTGGCGGCGATTTCCGCGTAGTTCATCCGCGTGGTGGCCATGAGGTATTGCGCGCGTTCGATCCTTTTTTCATGGATATGGTTCAGCGGCCGGGTGCCCGTGTAGGCTTTGAATTGCCGGGAAAAATAATCCGGGTGCAGGTTGATGCGGGAAGCGAGGAAATTGACCGTTAGCTCCGCATGCATGTTCAGCTCGATGTAATCCAGCGTTTCCGCCAGTTTAAGCGGGATCATCTTCGCGGGCTGACTATCGGGGATGTTCGGGTTGAGAAATTTGGCGGTCAGCTGCCAGAGGATGCCTTGCGTTTCCATGGACACGGAAATGTTCTGGAGGTTGTTCAACTCCTGGTATTCTTTGTAGTACACGTCTTTTTCGTACACCTTCGGATTGTCGGACCGGTTGATGCCCCGGCCAGGATTGATTTCCAGGAGGCGGTTGAACAGGAGCCGGTCGGTTTCCGTGGCCGTTAACTTCCCGATGCTGCGATGTTGCGCAAACAGGGAAATGCCGTCGGTGGAATCTTCGAAGAACTGCACGAAATACTGGTCCAGATAATTCTCGCAACGCATGTTGCAGAGCGTGAAGCTGGGGATGATGTAAAGAAAACCCGGCTCCAGTTTTACCGTTTCTCCCGCACCGGAAAGGATGCCTTCGCCCTCGTGGATATAGTAAATGCGGTAGTACGGGCTGATAACGTGCTGGTAGTTCCACCGGGTGTCGAGCATCACGCGGTCTACATTCAACAAGGTGAAAGTATGCTGGAATTTTCTTTTGATCATGTCGTGGAGAATGTAAGGTCAAATTAAGGATAAACATGTGATTAATGTAAACAGCAGGTCGGATTTGTACAAAAAAAGTCCATTTGAGGCAAGTTATTGGCCGGCGATTCGTAGTAAGTTTGAATTCACGTTAAGAAATACTAAACGGCAGGCCGGCCACGCGGCTGCATCGGCATCATTGATTTACGGCTAAAAGTTTTGCATTGATATGAAAAGAAGAACCTTGGTAAAGGGCGTACTTACCGGCATTCCATCGTTATTGATTACCGGCGCTTTCGGTCGTTCGTTTTCGCTGACCGATACGCTGATGGCGGAAATGGCGGGTCCGTTCCGGGCCAACTGGCAATCCCTTTCAAATTATGTTGTTCCCGAATGGTACCGCGACGCCAAGTTTGGCTTGTGGGCGCACTGGGGGCCGCAGTGCCAGCCGGAATTCGGGGATTGGTACGGTCAGCAGATGTACCACGAAGGTGGTGCGGTGTACAAGTATCATTGCGAAAAATACGGGCATCCTTCCAAATTCGGGTTCAAGGATGTGATCAACGAATGGAAAGCGGAGGACTGGAACCCGGAAGAACTGCTGTCTTTATACAAAAGCGCCGGCGCGAAATTCTTCGTGGCCATGGCCAATCACCACGACAACCTGGACCTCTATCCGAACAAATATCAGCAATGGAATTCCACCCGCGTTGGCCCCCGCAAAGATATCATCGGCGGCTGGGCGGCCGCGGCACGAAAAGCAGGGCTTCCTTTCGGCGTGAGTGTACATGCCTCCCACGCCTGGACATGGTTCGAAGCTGCGCAGAAGGCGGATAAGAACGGTCCGCTCGCCGGCGTCCCTTACGATGGAAAACTAACCGCTGCAGACGGGAAAGGGACCTGGTGGGAGGGATTGGATCCCCAGGAGCTTTACGCCCAGGATCATCCGCTGAGCGAGCCGGGAGGCGACCATCTGAAGAAATGGGACTGGGCCGACGGCGCTTCCGTTCCTTCGAAAGCTTACGCCGATAAATTCTACAAACGCACCCTTGCGCTCATCGATAATTATGATCCGGATCTCGTGTATTTCGATGATTCCGTATTGCCGTTGTGGCCTGTCAGCGATGTGGGGTTGCGCATCGCCGCGCATCTCTACAACCGCAGCATCCAAATGAAAGGCAAGCTGGAAGCGGTGCTCACCGGAAAAGGGCTTGATCCGCAGCAACGCCGATGCCTCGTCTGGGATATCGAGCGGGGGCAAAGTCACGCCATCGAACCGCTGCCCTGGCAAACAGACACCTGCATCGGCGGCTGGCATTACGACCGGCGGATTTACGAAAACGACCGCTATAAATCGGCTAAAACCGTCATCCATACGTTGTGTGATGTGGTGAGCAAAAACGGCAACCTCATGCTCAGCGTTCCCGTGCGCGGCAACGGCACCATCGACGAGAAGGAACGCGCCATCGTGGAAAACATCGGTGCCTGGCTGAAAGTCAACGGCGAGGCGATCTACGGCACCCGGCCCTGGGACGTGTTCGGTGAAGGGCCCGCCATAGCCGCGGCTACGGCGCTCGGCGCGCAGAACTTCAACGAAGGAAAAGGTAAAGCTTTCACAGCCGAAGACATCCGCTTCACCAAAAAACAAGGTACGCTTTACGCCATCCTGCTGGGCTGGCCAGCGGACAACAAAACCCTCATCAGCAGCCTCGCCGGTAAAGGAAAAGTAACGGCAGTGCGGTTATTGGGGCATGATGCAATGCTTACTTTCCATCAAAACGATAACGGCCTGGAAGTGCGGCTGCCCGGTAGCGCCCCGGGCAAAGAAGCCTTCGTGCTGAAAATAGAAGGCGCCATCGCCTGACGAAAAGCCAAAGTCGGAAATTTACAACACCACCTTGCCAAACCGGTTCCCGTGGACCGGAAGGGAATGCCATTGCCATCTGCCAGGAATATCAATCAAAATCAATACATACTCCAATTCCACAAATCATCTAAAACAGACGTTATGAAAAATTGCTTGCAGAGGGTGATCCCTCCCGGCATATCATGGAATGTTCCAGGCGTGCGTAGTGGCATCGCCTTACTTACTTTATTGTTATTACATTTTTCTCACGCTTCGGCGCAGCAAACGGTCAGGGGCCGCGTAACCTCCGCGGACACCGTGGTGAGTGGCGTGACCATCCAGCTGAAGGGCACTGCCGTGGGCACACAAACCAACGCCCGCGGGGAATTTAGCATCAACGCACCGGGCAATGGCATACTGCTCGTGAGCGCCATCGGGTTCGCAGGGATGGAAGTGCCCGTGGGCGGGCAGTCCAATCTCAACATCGCATTGCAGTCCGCCGATCAGCAACTGAACCAGGTGGTGGTGGTAGGTTACGGCACGCAATCACGGCGGAAGCTCACGAGCGCGGTAGTCACCGTGTCGGGCGAAGAACTGAATAAAAGGGTGGCCACCAACCCAACAACCCTGTTGCAAGGGCAACTGCCCGGGTTGCAGGTGGTCCAGGGATCGGGAGAACCGGGTGGGGAAAACGTCCGGCTGCGCATCCGCGGTATCAGCACCTTCAGCGGCGCAGGCAACGATCCGCTGGTGATCGTGGACGGTTTGCCAGGGAACCTCGCGGCTTTGAACCCTAACGACATAGAATCGGTCAGCCTGTTGAAAGACGCCGCATCGGCCGCTATCTACGGGTCGCGCGGCGCCAACGGCGTCATTGTCATCAAAACCAAAAGAGGGCGCGAAGGCGGGTTCACGCTCAGTTACAATTTCAACCTGGGCATTTCCAACCCCACCAGCATCCCGGACGTGATCACGAACTCCGCGGAATACATGCGCCTCTCCAACGAAGCTTCCGCCAACTCCGGCAAGCAACCCATCTACACCCAGGCGCAGATCGATCTGTACGAAAACGCCACCGACCGCGTGAAGTATCCCAACCACAACTGGCTCGACGATCTCTTCGTGACCGCCTATACCAAAAATCATTACCTGAATATGTCCGGCGGCAAGGACAATACAACATACAACCTCGGGATCGGGTACACCGACCAGCCTGGCACGATGATCGGGTTCGAATACAAGAAATATACGATGAACCTGGGGCTGTCGTCTAAAGTAAACAAGCGCGTGACGCTGGGCACCAACATCCAATTGAATTACGGTAACAAAGTGAATCCGCGGCAGGGGGCCGACGATAGCTTCCTTTCCACGCTGGCGCAGTCGCCTTTATATCCACCCCGCGCGGCAGACGGGCGCTGGATCATGAAAGCGTATCCGGGCGAAGCGGGTAACAAGAATATCCCGGCAATTGTGGGCGAAAACGTTCGCGCGCGGAGCGAAGATTTTTATATCCAGGGGAATATCTCCCTGGACGTGGAATTAATCCGCGGGCTTACCTGGGAGAACAGGGCCGGCGGCAATTTTGATGCTTTCAAGTTCAGCGATTTCCGCCCGGTAGTACCCATCTACTACTACAACGATATGTCTTATGCCGGGCCCCTGGATGTAGGGACGCCAGGCTTCAATGTGAAGAGGACGGATAGCGCTTATCTCGTGTATTACAGCCAGCTGAATTTCAGGAGGACTTTCGGAGAGCATTCCCTGTCGGCGCTGGCGGGCTACCAGCAGGAGTACAACAAAGGCAGCAACCTTTCGGCGGGAAGATTGCAATACACCACGAATTTCCTGCATGAGCTGAACGCGGGGCCCAACCCCGGCATGACGAACAGCGGCGCTTCTTCCGAATGGGCCATCCGTTCTTTCTACGGCAACGCCAACTACGACTTCCAGGATAAATACCTGTTTGGCACCAGCGTCCGCTACGACGGCACCTCCCGTCTGCCTTCCGATACCCGCTGGGGATTGTTTTATTCCTTTTCCGCGGGATGGCGCATCTCCAAAGAATCATTCCTTCAAAACGTAAGCTGGATCAACGATCTGAAGCTGCGCGGTTCCTGGGGGAAACTGGGTAACCAGAACATCGGTACCTACCCGTACCAGGCTGTTCTTGACGACAGGGCTTATGCCTTCGACGGGAAAGTGATTCCCGGATACAGCGCCAGCATGCTCGTGGAGCCCACGCTCACCTGGGAAACCACGCAGGTGCTCGATATCGGCGCCGATCTTACCGCCTTCAATAATAAACTGAACGTCACTTTCGACTGGTTCAATAAAAACACTTATGACATCCTCCGCAAGTCGCAGGTGCCGCTCTGGCTTGGCCTGGATGCGCCTGTTCTCAACAACGGTTCCGTCCGCAATAAGGGCATTGAAGTCGGTGTGAATTACAGGGGCAATATCACGCGAGACCTGATGTTTTCCGCCGGCGGCAACGTCCAGATGTACAAAAACACGCTGGAGAAATACGGCAAGCGCGAAATTCTCGGCAATAATATCCGGGAAGAAGGCAAGCCACTGGACGAATATTACCTCTATATCTGGGACGGCATCTTCCAAAGCGTGGATGAAATCGCCCGTTCTCCCAAGCAGCCGATCGCGCCCAGCCCGGGCGATCTGAAGATCAAAGACGTCAACGGCGATGGGATCATCAGCGACCTGGACCGCACATACGTCAACGGGAAGTATCCTTCCTTCCAGTATACCGCCAACCTCGGCCTCAACTGGAAGCAATTCGATTTCAGCGCAATGCTCTTCGGTTCCGCCGGGCAGAAGATCTATGTGAACGGATGGGGTGCGGAGCCTTTCCGCCAGGGATCGATGCCAACAACAGATTGGCGCAACCGCTGGACGCCCACCAACCCCACCAACACGATGCCCAAAATTTACATCGCGGACAGCTACAACCCAGTACAGGGCTACGCTTCCACCTACTTCCTGAAAGACGCGTCGTTCCTGCGGTTGAAAAACCTGCAGTTGGGATATACACTGCCATCCAGCCTCACACGGAAAGCCGCCATGAAATCGCTGCGCGTGTACTTCTCGGCCGACAACGTTTTCACGGTGAGCGATTATCCCGGGCTGGATCCGGAAAGGGCAGGAGATGGTTTGTATGTGACGTATCCGCAGGTCCGCACATTCACTTTCGGAGCGATGGTGCAATTCTGATTACTGGGTTATTAAATTTTTTATCATGAAGTCAATTATCAAAAATATATACATCGCATTGGGCTGCGTGCTGGTTTTCGGCGCGTGCAAAGACCTGGACGTATCGCCTACAGACAGGCTGCCCCGGTCCATTTTCTGGAAATCGGAAGCAGATGCGGATTTCGCATTAACGGGGCTTTACAATTTCCTGTATATGCCCGGCGGGAACTGGGCGTGTTCGCAATACAACATTTACGCGTGGGACACTTATACCGACGACGCCTATGGCCAGCATGATTATGGCGGTGGGAGAAGCGCCGGCAGTTCCGGTCTTACGCCCAACACGAAGGCGTATGTGGAAAGTTATTACACGAACAACTACAAAGCCATCGCCGCCGCGAACCACTTCCTTGCAAACGTGGAGAAGGTGATCAGCGGCGACAAACTGAAAATTTATAAAGCGGAAGCGTATTTCCTGCGCGCTTTCAACTACTTCTGGCTGGCACAGCTGTATGGCAATGTGCCCATCGTGAAAGATGATCCCTTCACCATCGACTACACCACGGTGTTGGGGAAATCCACGCGCGAACAGGTGCTGGCTTTCGTGAAGGAAGACCTGGATCTCGCTATTGCCGGGCTGCCGGATGTAGGATATTCGAACGGCCACGCGGTGAAGGGAACGGCGCAGGGGTATAAAGTGCGGGTGTTGCTTTTCGAGAAGAAGTTCGCGGAAGCCGCGGCGCTGGCGAAGGAGATCATCGACGGGCAAAAGTTTTCGTTGAATGATAATTATGCCGCTAACTTCTACAAGCCCGGGCAGAACAGCAGCAGGGAAATCATGTTCTCTGTGAAATACCTCCTGCCCAACGTTCCGCACCAGGATGCGCCGCTGGCCGCTACCACGTTTGCCTGGGGCGGCTACCTCGGCACCCAGGACCTCCTCAACGAATACGAAGCCAACGATCCCCGCAAAACGATGACCTGGTTTTCGGACGGCGATACCAAGGCGGAAGGTTGGCCCTTTACGGGTGATATGTCCGTAGCGACGCCCGGCAAAGGCGGATGGCTGCAGGGTTATCACATGCCGAAGAAATGGCTGACGCCGGGGATCGAAAACCCGTCTTCCGGCACGCTGGACGACAACGACTTCGTGCTGTTGCGCTTCGCGGACGTGAAGCTGATGTACGCCGAAGCGCAGAACGAAGCGGTAGGTGCCGATGCTTCCGTTTACCAGCAGGTCGATGAAGTGCGCGACAGGCCGGGCGTGAACATGCCGGGATTGCCGGCAGGGCTGTCGCAGGCGCAGATGCGGGAACGGATCCGCAAGGAGCGGCGGGTGGAATTTGCGCTGGAAGGATTGCGGTACTTCGATCTCCGCCGCTGGGGCATCGCCACGCAAAAGCTCAATGGTTTCGTGACCAATCCGCTCGCGCCGAACATCAAACTGAAATATGAAGACAAATACCAATACTGGCCCATTCCGCAAACAGAAATCGACCGGAATGCGCCTGCATTGAAACAGAACCCGGATTACTGATCCACTCGTGCTACTCCTCTATGTATAAATTGAAATTTCCGGAGATCATCTTCGGAACCAGCGGCCTGGGAAACCTTTACGAAGCATGGCCACAAAGCGTCAAGATGGAAGTCATCGGCGAATGCGTGCTACATGCGCCGGGGCCGTTGGTTTTTGATTCCGCCGGGAAGTACGGCGCGGGCATGGCGCTTGAAACGCTCGGGGCCGGACTGAAAGCCGCCGGCGTGGCGCCGCGCGATGTCGTCATCAGCAACAAACTAGGTTGGCTGCGAACACCGCTGCAAACACCGGAACCAACTTTCGAGCCGGGCGTGTGGAAAAACCTGCAGCACGACGCGGTGCAATCCATCAGCTACGATGGCATCCTGGCCTGCTATGAACAAGGGGACAAGCTGTTGGGGGATTACCGGGCCAACTGGGTATCTATTCACGATCCCGATGAATATCTTGCCGCGGCGCCGACGCTCCAGGAAAAGACGGAACGCTTCCGCGACATTTTGGGCGCCTGCGCTGCGCTGCAGGAATTAAAGCGGGAAGGAAAGGTGACAGCGGTGGGTATCGGCGCCAAAGACTGGACGGTTATCCGGGAAATATGCCGCCATACAACACCCGATTGGGTGATGATTGCAAATAGCATGACGATGCATTCCCATCCCGGAAGCCTCGTGGAATTCTTGCTGCAGCTGCAGGAAATGGGGGTCGCCATCATCAATGCGGCGGTTTTCAACGGCGGATTCCTTACCGGCCTGGATTATTACAATTATCAACCCGTTGCTGCGATAACCCATCCGCAACTTTTCCGCTGGCGCAAATGGTTGTACGCGGTCTGCGATAAGTTTGATGTAAGCCCCGCCGCGGCCTGCATCGCTTTTGCGAAAAGGGCGCCAGGCGTTCAGAGCATCGCGCTGAATATAAGCCGCCGCCATAGCGCGAAGCACCATGCCGCTACAGCCCAAACCCAGATCCCCCTTGCATTCTGGCAACAGCTGGTGGCGCAGGGCTTGATCGATGCGGGATTCGCGGAAACCTATCTTTACGAATAGCTATCGCATATGAAAAGACACTGTTTTGCCCTCGATCTGAAGAATGATCCGCAATTGATCGCCGAATACGAGCACTGGCACAAAAACGAAAACGGTTGGCCGGAGGTCCGCAAAAGCATCCTCGACGCCGGCATTTACGACATGCAAATCTACCGCACCGGTAACCGCCTGTTCATGATCATGGAAACGGCCGACGATTACCGGAGCGAAGAAAAAGCCGCCCTGGACGCCGCCAATCCGAAAGTCCAGGAATGGGAAATGCTGATGTGGAAATACCAGCAACCCCTGCCCTGGGCTACCGGCAACGAGAAATGGGTGGGGATGGAACAGATTTACCAGCTTTAGTAACGTGGATACGATAACGTCCGAAAGTGAAACCCCCTCACCGATTCCGGCCGGGGGCTTTCTTTTGCTCCGTTGTGGAGGCTGAAAAGAAAAATCCCCCCGGAATTGCGGGGGGATTTTCTATTATGGTATGGCGGGCGATGTGGCCACCCTGTATTTGACTTTAAAATAACCGTGCGTGATGGTGTGTATGGTTCCCAGATCCATCGACACTGCCGATCCGAGGAATTCGCCTTCCACGAGGTCGCCTGAAACACGGTGAACGGTGACCGACCATGTGCCGGAAGATTCGTCGGCTTTGAGGAAATCCCTTGAGGGAAATCTTTCCATGGTGAATGCGTTGCCGGGCTGGGCGTTGGTATAAACGCCGGGCACAAGCTTTTCGTTATGCGCCAGCACGTGGATATAGACAACGTCTTTTGTCTTTGTTGCGCCCTGGATGAGCAACTGGGCCTTGTCGTTCGTGGGGTCGGTGTCGGTTATATCCCCGGGTGAGTAATAGGCCAGGTTTGTTTGTTCGGACAGTATGACTTCGTTGTTCATCCGGAAGGAGATGAACCGGCGCTCGGGTTCCTCGGTTTCGGAGCTGCAACCCGTGCAGAAAAGCAAGGTGGCGAGCAACGCGAGGGTGATGGAACGGAGGGGCATAGGAGGTTAAAATTTATAGTTTATCAATAGAAACTTGTTTCTGGCGGCCGATGCGGTACAGCATATAGCCCATGGCGCCGAAGAACAATACTCCCAGCAGCTGGTACCCGCCTGCGCCGAGCGCCCGCTGGAGCCCTTCGTGCGCGCTCACTTTGGCGAGCGTTGCCGAAATATTGTCGTTCACGGAAAGGATCGCAACAATCACCCCGGCTACCGCGCCTCCTGCCACGAGCCCCGTGGCAAAGAGGTTGCCCTTGCCGAGTTCTTCTTCTTCAGCGGAAAGCTGGATGCCGGAGCGTTTCTGCCTCCAATCTACCAGCCCGCGGATGGCGCCGCCGATAAAGATTGGCAATGTGGTGGAAAGCGGAAGGTAAGCGCCTACTGCAAAAGAGAGGGATTTTACGCCGCAGAGTTCCAGGGTGATAGCGATGAAAACGCCGACCAGTACAAACTGCCAGTCGAGATCCCCGCCGAGGATTCCTTTGATGAGCGTGGCCATGAGCGTTGCCTGGGGCGCAGCATAGGTGGGGGATCCGATGGCGTGGGTGATGCCCTGGTCCATCATGGCTTTGGTGGGCGTGTCTAGGTAGTGGACCGTCCAACCGATCACCAGCGACGAAACGATGGCGCCAACGAACAGCGCGATCTGCTGGTTGCGCGGCGTAGCGCCCACGATGTACCCGGATTTGAGGTCCTGAGAGGTAGCGCCGGCATTGGCAGCCGCGATGCAGATCATTCCACCCACCACAAGGGCCATGGGCTCATATACTTTGCCCGTCCAGCCAACGGCGATGAAGATCAGGCAGGTGCCCATGATAGTGGCGATAGTCATCCCGGAAATGGGGTTGTTGCTGGAGCCGATCAGCCCCACGATGCGGGAGCTCACCGTGACGAAGAACGCGCCGAAAATCACCACCAGCAGGCCTACCAGCAACTTATTAAGGATGGATTCACCCGGCAGCTGGGGCAGGAACGCCATGAGGAGTACCAGCACGATGCTGCCAATGATAACATATTTGAAAGAGATGTCTTTTTCGGTACGGGGTACGTTGCCGGTTTCGCCTTTCTCTTTCAGGGAGCCAAGGCTGTCTTTGAAAGAAGAAATGATGGTGGGAATGGTTTTGAGCAGGGTGATGAAACCGCCCGCCGCCACCGCGCCCGCGCCGATTTGTTTAACGTAGGCCTGGTAGATGGCCAGTGACCAGTCGTTAAATGTATGCGTGGAGGGATCCCATGCGCCGGGCCCGCCAGGCGTCTGGAGATTCGCCAGCATGCCGAGTTTTACGAGCTGGGCGGCTACGATGTCGCCGGGGATGAGGGAGGCCAGCAAGGGGATGAGGCAAAGCCACGCCAGTACGCCGCCAGCCACGAGCACGCCTGCGATTTTAGGCCCGATGATATAGCCTACGCCCAGGTATTCCGGCGTGATCTCACCGGAAACTTTGGCGGAGGGGAAAATCTTGTTGGCCTGTTTGGTCATGTACGCCGGTGTTTCCGCGATCACGTGCAGTACTTTCTGCAACATGGCATATACCAGCGCCACGCCCAGCCCGATAAAGGCCGTTTTGGCGAAGGTGCCGCCCTTTTCGCCCGCCTTCAGTACCGAAGCGCAGGCCGTTCCCTCGGGATAAGGCAGGGTTTCGTGCTCTTTTACGATGAGCGACCGCCGGAGGGGGATCATCATCAGCGTTCCCAGCAAACCGCCGAAAATGGCCAGCACGAGGATGGTAAGGTAATCGAAATACTTTTCGCCGCTGCTGATGCCGCCTTCGCCGGCGGAAAGGAAGAGGAACCCCGGCAAGGTGAACACCACGCCCGCCGCTATGGATTCGCCCGCGGAGCCGGTGGTCTGGATGATATTATTCTCCAGGATAGTGGTTTTGAAGAACTTCCGGCCCAAAGTAATGGCGATTACCGCGATAGGGATGGATGCCGATACCGTAAGGCCGGCCTTGAGCGCCAGGTAAACAGTAGCGGCGCCGAAGATGATGCCGGCCAGGCAACCCAGGAGGATCGACTTGAGCGTCAGCTCCTTCATCTTCATTTCCGGGGCTACGAAAGGTTTGAATTTCGACGACATAAGCAGTTGTTGGTTATTGCAAAGGCTAAATATAGGATTTTATCGTGTTGTGTAAATAAAAAGCATGCAGGGCCGGAGGGCGCTGCATGCTTTTTTATCAACTGGAGATGGCACGGTTACGCCGCCGCCATCATTTTTTGCAGTTTTTTGGTCAGCAGGAACAGGATAAGCGCCGCCACGCCCGACATGCCCACGAACAGCATGAAGAACTCATACAGGTTGCTCATATGGTAGCCCAGGAAAACAGTGGTTTTGCCATCGGGGTACAGTGCGCTGAGCTCACCGGCTAATTTATTGGCGATGGCGTTGGCCAGGAACCAAACAGCCATGAGCAGCGAAGCGAATTTGGCGGGCGCCAGTTTGTTCACCAGTGCCAGGCCGATGGGCGAGAGGCAAAGCTCGCCCCAGGTATGCAGGGCGTACATGCCGATCAGGTACATCATGGTCACTTTCACGCCCGGCGCCACATCTTTCACGCCAAAAGCGATAACCAGGTAACCAATGGAAAGCAGCAGCAGGCCAATCGCCATTTTGGTGGGGGATGAAGGCTCGTATTTGCCCAGTTTCAGCCAAAGGAAAGCGAATACCGGTGCAAAGGTTACCACGAAGATCGAGTTGAGCGACTGGAAGGTGGAAGCGGGGATCTCGTTCAGGAAGATCGTGGACTGGCCTTTCACCAGGAAACCGATATTGACATACACCAGGTACCCGATACAGGCGGCCAGCAGGATGTAAATGATGTATCGAACGCCCGGGGGATCGTTTTGCAGGTGCTTACGCGCGCCCATATAAGCTTTGGCCAGCAGATAGATCAGTGCGGCGGAAAGCGCCGAAATTAGCCATACCGGGATATTCCAGTTGAGCATACGGTTGGTTTGCTCGTCGGCGAAGAAGGTCAGCGAAGCGCCGGCCTGCTCAAAGGCGGACCAGAAGAAAATCACGAAGAAGGCGACGATGAAGATCACGAGGATCCTGGTTTTTTCGCCCTTGGTAAGTTTCTTGTCGGAGAAAATCATGTACCCGATCGCCAGAACGGCTATAAGCAGGAGATAGGTGATGAACGGAACGATCCGCGCATCTGTATACAGCATGCCGATCATGGCGGCAGACATGACGAACAGACCAATGTAAGTCAGAATGGCTTTGCCTTCCTTGGCGTCTGCCGGGCGGACACCGAGCGGGGAGCCGTCCGGGCGGCGGATGTAGAAGTCTTTCAGCCACTGGAAAACGATCACGCTGAGCAGCATGGCGATACCGGCGGCGAGGAAGGACCATTTGAAGTCGGTGGGGTCGCCGGTGTCGCCTACGGCGCCGCAGATGGCGGGGCCGAGGGCTCCGCCCACGTTGATTCCCATGTAGAAGATGGTGTAGGCCGCATCGATCCGGCGGTCGCCTTCAGGATACAATTGCCCTACCATCGAGGAGATATTGGGTTTGAAGAACCCGTTGCCTGCGATCATGAAGCCGAGGCCGGAGAAGAAGAGGAAGGTGGAAAGTTGTGGCGATGAAGTGTAAACGGATGCGCACCCGAACAGGAGGAATTCGCCCAGCGCCATCAGGAGGCCGCCGATGATGATGGATTTGCGGTTGCCCCAGTAGCGGTCGGCTACGAAGCCGCCGATGAGGGGAGTAAGGTACACGAGGCTGGTATAGCTGCCGTAAAGGCTGGAAGCGAACGCTTTATCGAAAGCGAGCGCTTTGGTCAGGAACAGCACGAGGATGGCGCGCATCCCGTAATAGTTGAACCTTTCCCACATTTCCGTTGCAAACAACACATACAACCCCTTTGGGTGCCCGGTTTGAGGAGCCCGTTGATTCATAAATGGTCAGTTTAGATTTGCTTTCTTGACGATATTACAGTTTCTGAATACAGTTACTTGCTAAAAATAGGCGGAAAGATAAAGAAATTCGGTAGAACACGTCCAAAAACCGGTTTTTTTGACCTTACTTTGCAAAAATTTCCGCGCGCAACGCAAACGGATCTCCTCGAATATTTTACGTCTCAATCCATTATGAACATTTTACTGTTAGGTAGCGGTGGCCGGGAGCATGCCCTGGCCTGGAAAATGGCTCAAAGTCCTGCATGTACGAAGCTTTACATCGCCCCGGGCAATGCGGGAACTCCTGCCTATGGCGAGAACGTCCATCTTTCCGTCTCTGATTTCGAAGGTATCAAAGCCTTCTGCATCGATAAAAAAATAGACCTGCTGCTGCCCGGCTCCGAAGAGCCCCTGGTACTGGGCGTTTTCGACTTCTTCGCGAACGATCCCGCCCTGCAGCACATTCCCGTGATCGGCCCCTCCCAATCGGGCGCCCGGCTCGAAGGCTCCAAAGCCTTCGCCAAGGAGTTCATGCTCCGGCATAATATCCCCACCGCCGCTTACCGCGAGTTCAGCGAAGCCAATTTCGAAGAAGGCCTCGCCTATCTCAGCGAACATTCCCTCCCCATCGTGCTCAAGGCCGACGGCCTCGCGCTGGGCAAGGGCGTGGTGATCTCTTCCCTCCACGAAGAAGCGATCGCGGAATACACGGAAATGATCAAATCCGCCAAATTCGGCGACGCCAGCAAGAAAGTTGTGGTGGAACAGTTCCTCACCGGCATCGAGCTCTCCGTTTTCGCGCTGAGCGACGGCAAGAACTACGTACTGCTGCCGTCCGCCAAGGATTATAAGCGCATCGGCGAAGGAGATACCGGCCTCAATACCGGCGGCATGGGCGCTATTTCGCCCGTTCCTTTTGCAGACGCAGCTTTCATGAAGAAAGTGGAAGACCGGGTGGTGCGCCCCACCGTGGCCGGACTGGCCGCTGAAGGCATCGTGTACCAGGGATTCATCTTCTTCGGCCTCATCAACGTGGAAGGCGAGCCCTTCGTGATCGAATACAACTGCCGCATGGGCGACCCGGAAACGGAAGTGGTGATGCCCCGCCTGCAGAACGACCTGCTGGAGCTGTTCTCCGCAGTGAAAGGGCAGAATCTCGATAAGGTAACGGTTTCGGAAGATCCGAGAGCCGCCGCCACCGTGATGCTCGTGAGCGGAGGGTACCCCGAAGCCTACGAGAAAGGCAAGGAAATCACCGGCATTCCCGCGCCCACGGCCGATCAGATCGTGTTCCAGGCAGGTACCAAAGCCGATGGCGGCAAAACGCTGACCAACGGCGGACGCGTGCTTGCTGTCACATCTTTGGCAAGCGATTTGCAGCAGGCTTTGGCGCATTCCAAAGAGACTGCCGAAAGCATTTCGTTCGGGGGCAAGTATTATCGTCGTGATATTGGATATGAATTCCGCTAAGCAATTCGTCGTACAGGGTTCACGGATAGTGAAAATATGCATATAGCATTTCTTTTATTTATTTCCGGCTAAACTCTTGAATAATCCAATAATTGCATCGTATATTCGTTAGAATTATTCATTTTTGCATTCAAATATTTTTGACCGTATCAAACAATGGGCTTCTTTAACTTTTTAACTCAGGAGATTGCAATAGACCTCGGCACCGCCAATACGCTGATCATTCATAACGATCAGGTGGTGGTAGACGAACCTTCCATCGTGGCCATCGAAAGGGCCAGTGGCAAGATCGTTGCCGTGGGTAAGAAAGCAATGATGATGCACGAGAAAACGCACGAGTACCTGCGTACGATCCGTCCGCTGAAGGACGGTGTGATCGCAGACTTCAATGCGGCTGAGGGGATGCTCCGCGAGCTGATCAAGATGGTTTATCCCAAGAAGCCGTTGTTCGCCCCCAGCTGGAAGATGGTGATCTGTATCCCGTCCAGCATTACGGAGGTGGAGAAGCGCGCAGTGCGCGACTCTGCCGAGCAGGCGGGCGCCAAGGAAGTGTATCTCATTCATGAGCCGATGGCTGCGGCCCTCGGTATCGGTATAGACGTGGAGGAGCCGGTAGGTAACATGATCATCGACATCGGAGGCGGTACCACCGGTATCTCCGTGATCGCGCTGGCGGGTATCGTGTGCGACCAGTCGATCCGCATCGCGGGCGACGAGTTCACCGCCGACATCATGGAAGCCCTCCGCCGCTACCACTCGCTGCTGATCGGTGAGCGTACCGCAGAGCAGATCAAGATCCAGATCGGGTCTGCGCTGAAGGAGCTCGACAATCCGCCGGACGACATTCCGGTGAACGGCCGCGACCTTGTGACCGGTATTCCCAAACAAATCATGGTATCGTACCAGGAAATAGCCGAAGCGCTGGACAAATCGATCTTCAAGATCGAAGAAGCCATCCTGAAGGCGCTGGAAACCACGCCCCCCGAGCTGGCAGCGGATATTTACCGCCGCGGCCTGTACCTCACCGGCGGCGGGGCCCTGCTCCGAGGGCTGGACAAGCGTCTGAGCCAGAAGATCAAACTGCCCGTTCATGTGGCCGACGATCCGCTGCGCGCCGTGGTAAGAGGCACCGGTATTGCCCTGAAACACATCGGCAAGTATCCTTTCCTGATGCAATAAAACTAACACATCCCGGCATGCCCAAGGCATGCCGGGATGATATCCGGAATCCTAAGACTCGTATCCAGTGCGCAATCTGATCATTTTCTTACGGCGGTACTTCAACTTCTTTCTGTTTTTGCTGCTGGAAGTGATTTGTTTGATTTTCGTTTTCCGGACCAACAATTTCCAACGATCCGTTTACCTCAATTCCGCTAACGGCGTCTCCGGCAAACTGTACTCCCGCTACAACGACGTTCAATATTATTTCCACCTGGCAGAAACCAACGACAGCCTCGTAGCCGAAAACCTGGCCCTCCGCCAGCAACTGGCCACGGGTTTTGACCAGCGCGACACTTCCGCAGTCATCGTCATGGACACCCTCCGGAAATTTACCAACGATACGGCCCGCAAGCTCCTCAGCACGGAGGTGCGCAAGTTCCTCTACCGCGAGGCCAAGGTCATCAACAACTCGGTTAACCAGACCACCAACTTCATCACCATCCGCCGCGGCACCAAAGACGGGATTCGTCCCAACATGGGTGTGATCGGGCCAAACGGTATGGTAGGCGTGGTGCGCACCGCCAGCGAAAACTACGCGGTGATCATCTCCCTGCTCACCAAATCCAACGGCAGCACGTCTTCCTTCAGCTTCAGCTCCCGCCTCCGGAACTCCGGCGAAATCGGGACGGTGTACTGGGACGGGTACGACGGCGGATACGTGACTATGAAAGACGTGCCGAGGAGCGCCAAACTGCACAAGGGCGATACGGTGGTAACGAGCGGATTTTCGGCCGTTTTCCCGGAAAACATCAATATCGGGTATATCGATACGTTTTATACGGGCGAGAAGGCGAGCACGTCTTACACCATCCGCCTCAAACTGGCTACCAACTTTTATAACCTGCAATACGTGTACGTGATCGAGAACCTGTTGCGCGATGAGCAAACCAGACTGGAAGATTCGACACGCAAAATGTTGAAATGAGCATACTGTTAAGAAATATCATCCGTTTCATCCTTCTAATCCTGTTCCAGGTACTGGTGCTGGACCGGATACTCGTTCACCAGATGGTGAACCCATATCTCTACATGCTCTTCATCCTGCTGCTGCCTTTCAACATTCCCCGCCCGGCGCTTCAGCTCCTGGGCCTCCTGCTGGGCCTCACGCTCGATATGTTCTCCGATTCCATGGGCATTCACGCCGCGGCATGCGTCTTCATCGCTTACCTGCGCCCGTTCGTGCTCAACGTTCTCAGTCCGCAGGGCGGCTTCGAAGGGCCCCAGCGAACGCCTTCCGTGACCACCATGGGGATTTCCCAGTTCGCGATTTATGTGACCGTGATGGTCTTGTTGCATCACATCGCGTATTTTTGTTTGTCCGTTTTCAGTTTTTCCGACCCCCTGTACCTCCTGATGAAGATCTTGTTGTCTACAGCAGCCAGCTTGTTATTGATCCTGATATATGAGTTGTTGTTCTTCAGCAGGAAATAGGGAACCATTAAGTTATAAATCCAGCAACCTGCCATGTCCGTTTTTAATCAGTCCAGAAAGCGCGTCATCCAGTTTATCATGCTCGGCACCGTATTGGTGATCGTGGCGAGACTGTTTTTCCTGCAGGTGGTGGAAACCAAATATTCCAAACTGGCCGATGCCAACGCCCACCTTCGCAAAGTGATCTACCCGAGCCGCGGCATCGTGTACGACCGCCATGGCCGCGCCGTGATGCGGAACGAAGCGTTGTACGACCTGATGGTAACGCCCATCAACGTTAAAAATATCGATACGGCCTATATGTGCGAGATACTGGAGATCGAGAAGAAGGAATTCCTCCGCAGGATCCAGGTGGCGAGGAACCGCGAGGGGCCGCGCCGCCCATCCGTGTTTGCCAGCCTGCTCTCGCCAGATATGTACGGCAAGCTGCAGGAAAGTATGTACCTGTTCCAGCCCGGCTTCGAGCTGGTGCAGCGGCCGGTGCGCTCGTACCCCTACGGCGTGGGCGCCAACTTCCTCGGTTATATTTCCGAAATTACGCCCGGCATGCTGGGCGATACCAGCGGCAAATACAGCGGCTACCAACAGGGCGATTATATCGGTATGACGGGGCTGGAGCGTACTTATGAGGACATTCTCATGGGGCAGCGCGGTATCCAGTACCTGGTGAAAGACAACCTCAACCGTCCGCAAGGCTCCCTGGAAGGAGGGATATTCGATACCGCCGCCGTAGCCGGTAAAAACCTGCGACTGGCGCTGGACATCGATCTGCAGGTGCTGGGCGAGAAAATGATGGCGGGAAAGATCGGCTCCATCGTCGCCATCGACCCCCAGACCGGCGGCATCCTCACAATGGTGAGCGGCCCCACCTTCGACCCGAACTTGTTATCCGGCTCCTACCGCGCCAAGAATCTCGGCATCCTCTTCACCGACACCGTGAAGCCGATGCTCAACCGCGCTATCCAGTCGGCTTATCCGCCCGGTTCAACATTCAAGCCCATTACAGGACTTATCGCGCTCGACGAGGGGGTGATCACGCCGAGTTTCGGGTTCCCCTGTCACGGCGGATACGGCCTTTGCGGCCGCTTCTCCCGCTGTACGCACAGCAACCCGGGCCACGCTGCCAATATGCGTACTGCTCTGGCGAATTCCTGCAACAGCTATTTCATGCACATCTATCGACTGTCGGTAGATAATAAAAAATGGGGCGGCACCAAGAACGGGCAGGCCAAATGGGTGGAATACCTTAAAGCCATGGGCCTCGGCCGCCGCATCGGCGTCGATATACCTTCGGAGGCGCCGGGCGTGGTTCCTGATACCGCCCGCATGAACCGCGTTTACCGCGGCGTATGGAATTCCTGCTCAGAAATGTATGTAGGCATGGGCCAGGGGCAACTCATCCTCACACCCATGCAGCTCGCCAATGCCATGTGCATCATCGCCAACCGCGGATGGTATTACATCCCGCACTTCGTGGAAAGCATCGATTCCGATAACTCTGATAAGCTGAAAAAATACAAGGAGAAACACTCCGTTGCGCATATCTCCAACGACGCATTCCAGTCGGTGGTAGACGGTATGCACGACGTAGTGACCAGCGGTACCGCCCGTAAAGCCCAGATCGAAGGGATCGAAGTGTGCGGTAAAACCGGTACGGCGGAAAACAATGCCGTAGTAGCCGGGAAGCTGGTGAAACTGAAAGACCACTCGCTGTTCGTGGGCTTCGCGCCGAAAGACAATCCGAAGATCGCCATCGCCGTTGTGGTGGAAAACGCGGGCTTCGGTTCCACTTACGCCGTGCCCATCGCCAGCATCCTCATGGAAAAATACCTGACGGATACCATCTCCGCGAAACGTAAGCCCGTGCTCGAACAAATGCTCGCCGCCAATACGTTCTCCCAGGAGATCAAGAATAAATCGAAACTCGACTCCCTCAACAGCGTAAACTACGCTGGCGCCGAAGGAGCCGTGATCATGCGGAAAATACTCGGACACTAAATAAAACGCGCAAACAGACACCATGAACCGCTCACAAACGAAACTCACCGCCGGCATCGACTGGCCCGTTCTCGGGATGTACCTCGCGCTGGTATTCATCGGCTTCCTGGCGATCTTCGCCGCGGAATACCGCGAAGGCGACAATGTGATACAGAACCTCCTTTCCCAGAATAAAAACTGGGCCAGGCAGGTACTGTGGTTCGGTGTGTCTATCGTACTGGCGTCGGGTATCTGGCTCACCGACAGTAAGTTCTTCACCGCCACCGCCAATCTCTTCTACGCATTCGGCATCCTGCTCCTGCTCGTAGTATTGGCCATCGGAACGGGGGTGAAGGGATCCAACTCCTGGCTCGAACTAGGCGGCTTCCGCTTCCAGCCGGCGGAATTCACCAAGCTATGTACCGCCCTGGCCCTGGCCAAATATCTGTCGGCCATGGAAACGGATTTCACCAAACTGCGCTCCCGCCTCATCGCGGTGGGCATGGTGATGTTCCCCCTGGCGATCATTATCCTGCAGGACGAAACCGGCCTGGCGCTCGTATACCTCGCCTTCTTCCTGGTGATGTACCGCGAAGGCCTGCCCGGCGTATTGCTGGTGATCGCGTTCTCCGGCATCGTACTCGTGCTGAGTGCCCTGCTGATCGATAAATTCATTCTATTATACATTTTTACCGGCGTGGCCGCACTCGTCGTATATTTCAACCGCTTCCAGATCAGAAGAAGCAAATCGCGGCTGGTGGTGATCATCGCCGTATGGGCGTTCTGCTCCTCCTTCGTGATGTATATCGTACCTTTTGTGTTCACAAACGTGTTGAAAGATTACCAGGTGCGCCGCATTTACGTGATGCTGGGGCAGGAAAACGATCCTAAAGCCACGTACAACACCCGCCAGTCCATGATCGCCATCGGCTCGGGAGGGTTGCTGGGGAAAGGGTATCTCAAGGGTACACAAACCCGGTTCGACTTTGTACCGGAGCAATCCACCGACTTCATCTTCTGCACCATCGGCGAAGACTTCGGCTTCGTCGGAAGCGTTGTTTTCCTGGCGATTTACGTCTCCCTGCTCTTACGGATCATCTTCATCGCAGAGCGACAGCGAAGTACATTCAGCCGCGTATATGCCTATAGCGTGGCTTCCATCATCTTTTTCCACCTGGCGATTAATATCATGATGACCATCGGTCTGGCCCCGGTTATCGGGATACCCTTGCCCCTGGTGTCTTACGGCGGGTCGTCGCTGATGACATTTTCCATGCTCATCTTCATCATGCTGCGGCTGGACGCCGACCGGCAGATGGTACTGAGATAGGGGCCGATTTGTTACATTTGTGCAATGGCACGTATCATACCACTTTCGGAAGGAAGCTTTACCGTAGACGGAACCAAGCAATTCGTCCCATTCGACGACAGGAACGATCAACTGAAAGACAGGGCCGCAGGCTCATTGCTGGTAGAAATCCAGCCTTTTCTCGTGATTACAGACCGGGATATTATTTTGTTGGATACGGGACTGGGGTTCCGCAATGCCGATGGTATCCTGCAACTCCATCAAAACCTTATCGACAATGGCATCAATCCCATGGAAGTGACAAAGGTGCTGATGAGCCATCTGCATAAGGACCACTCCGGCGGCGTCATCGTCACCGATCCTGTTACCGGCGACCGCAGTCTGAGTTTCCCGCATGCCACTTATTATGTATCCAAACCCGAGCTGGATTACGCTTTTGCGCACGACGGGAAATCTTACCAAAAAGAAGATTTCGACCTGCTCGCCCAGCGTGATAACGTGGTGTTCACCGAAGGCGAAGGCACGATCGACGGGTATATCCATTATGAATGGTCGGGTGGGCATTGCCCGCAGCACCAGGTGTTCCTGATCGACGACGGGGAGGATAAAGTATTTTTCGGTGGGGACGAAGCGCCGCAGAATTCCCAGATGCGGAGCCGTTTTGTGGCAAAGTATGATTATGACGGGAAGCGGGCGAGCGAATTGCGGCAGGCGTACTTGGAACGGGGAATTACGGAAGGATGGACGTTTTTATTCTATCACGATACCAAGCAACCCACTACAAAATTCCAGTCATGAACCATTTCGCTGAAGCCTGGGTGCAGGCGTGGAACAGCCACGACCTCGACGCCATTATGGAACATTATGCCGACGATATTGTTTTCCATTCCCCCGTTATCCAGCAGCTGAACAACGACCCCCTGGGCCGTTTAACCGGAAAGGCCGCCTTGCGCGCTTATTTCGAGAAAGGCCTGGCCGCTTACCCCGATCTGCATTTCGAGCTGTATCACGTGCTCGAAGGCGTGGATTCGGTGGTGTTATTTTACAAAAGCATCCGTAACCGGCTTTCCGCCGAGATGATGGTGCTGGGGCCGGATGGAAAAGTGAAAGAAGTGAGAGCGCATTACAAAGAGCAATAAAACAAAGCCCCCCGCTGAAACGGGGGCTTCTTATATCCTGGATTTTGTTTACCGGCGATTATCGTTGTCCCGGTGCTCGCGCCGTTCTTTGAGCTGGCGGATCATCATGGACCTGAATTCCCTTTCCGCGCGGTACAACTGGGTAACTTTGGCGGCGGGCAATACTTTGAGGAACTCCTGTTTGTAACGCGTTTTGATATCCACCATGCGTTTCTCGAAACCCAGTTCCTTATCGAGGGCCTCGCTGGCGAGGGCATCGGTGCGGGGGTTGGATTTCAGTTCCTTGTTCTTTTTGCGCCTTTCGGCGATGAGCTGGTTCACTTCCTCGGAATACCGTTTGTATACGGGCCAGAATTTCTGGGCTTCTTCGGGTGTGAGGTCCAATTCGCGGGAGATATAGAGGATTTCGAGGGATTTGACCTTATCTTCTTTCGAGGCAGGCTTTTCCTGCGGCGCTTTCTGCGCAGGCAGGGAAATGGCCGGCAACATGAAAATGCCGATGAACCCGAATAATATCCCAATCAACTTAATCCGTTTCATCTGGTTATCAATTATTTAACTGTGTCTGCCGCAAGAGGTTGTCTTCCAGCATAAGATCGATTTCTTCTGTACTCAGCTCTTCGGGCAGTACCGAGGGCATGCCGGCTTCGAGCGATACGTTGGCAAAGATATTGTCGTCATCGAAATCATCCGAGCGGTATTGCAGAAAATCTACGATTTCCTGGTCGCTGATCTGTGCCATTTTTCGGTCGATGCTGCTGCCTGTCCATTCCCTTACACCCCAGATGGCGGACACTACCACCACACCGGCGATGGCCGCGGCCGCGAGGCAGCGTTTGAACAACCGGATTTTCCGGCCGATAGGAATCACTTTGGTGGTCGGCTCCTTGCCGCTGCCCTGGATCAGTTGGCGGTCCAGCCCTTTAAAATACCCATGCGGGGTATAGAAAGGCGCGGTTTTGCGGGGAATGGAAGCGAGGATGGGCGCGATTTCCATCAGTTCGTCCGTCACTTCTTCTTCTGCGGCCAGGTTGCGTACACGGTCCATGAGGATATCCGGGAACCGGTCGAAATACGCATACGGCAGGCCGTACCCGGGCGTATCGCCCAATTCGGGCAGCCCCGGCGAAACCTGCTTCAGTTCATCTGCGATATCTTTTCCTTTCTGCGGCATATGTAAGTATGACCATTCTACAGGGGAATGGTTTAACTGTCAATTATTTTTTAAGAATTCTTCTACTTTTTTAACGGCATGATGATACGATGCCTTGAGGGCGCCTTCGGAAGTGTCCAGCACCCGGCTCATTTCCTCGTATGGCATTTCGTCGTAATACCGGAGGTTGAAAACGGTGCGCTGCTTTTCCGGGAGGCTGAGAATGGCGCTCTGCAGCTTCCATTCAATTTTCTTCGAATCGTAGTTGGGATCGGCCTCCAGTTTATTGGCGAGCCCCGATTCCATGTCGGACAGGGAAAGGGCGGATTTCCGTTTCAGGCTGTCCAGGAAGGTGAGGCATTCGTTGGTGGCGATTTTGTACAGCCAGGTGTACAGCCGGGCGTCTTCCCGGAAATTATCCAGGTTCTTCCAGACTTTGATGAATACGTTCTGCAGCACGTCGTTGGCGTCGTCGTGACTGATCACGAGGCGCCGGATGTGCCAGTAGAGCTTCTCCTGGTACTTCCTGACAATGAGCGTGAAACCTTTCTCCCGGGTATCCGGATGTCTGAATATCGACAGTAGTTCTTTATCTTCTTGCGTTACACCCATAGGCGTTTTTACGATAATATGAGCGGAATCTCCTGGAGGATACCGGTTTTAACACCTAATATAACCATTATCCGCGTTCCGGGTTTGCTGTAAAAACAGAAAAAACCATCATTAAGATGGTTTTTTCGGGCGAAGGTTTAATGTCGCTATAGCATTTTAACCTTTTTTCGGGCAATGGCCTTTTCAGCCGCTGCTACGATATAAGGTGTATCGAGACCGTATTTGGTCAGCAATTCGTTGGGTTTGCCGCTTTCCCCGAAGGTATCGTTGGTACCGATGTATTCGATGGGGATGGGATTGTGGCGGGCAGCTACCTGGGCGATGGAATCCCCGAGGCCGCCGAGCACGTTGTGCTCTTCGGCAGTAACGGCGCAGCCGGTTTTGGTGATGGATTTGATCACGGCTTCCTCGTCGAGGGGCTTAATGGTGTGAATGTTGATAAGTTCCACGCTGTAGCCTTTTTCTTCAAGGATGCGGCCGGCTTCCACGCATTTCCATACCAGGTGCCCGCAGGCGAAGAGGGTGATGTCGGTACCTTCGTTCAGGATCTGGGCTTTGCCGATCTGGAACTCCTGGTTTTCGGGCGTGAAGTTGGGCCATTTGGGACGGCCAAAGCGCAGGTATGCGGGGCCTTCGTGATCGGCGAGGGCAATGGTGGCGGCTTTGGTCTGGTTGAAGTCGCAGGGTACGATCACGGTCATGCCGGGCAGCATCTTCATCATCCCGATGTCTTCGAGTATCTGGTGGGTGGCGCCGTCTTCGCCGAGGGTGAGGCCGGCGTGGGATGCGCAGATTTTAACATTTTTGCCGGAATAGGCTACCGACTGGCGGATCTGGTCATAAACGCGGCCGGTGGAGAAGTTGGCAAAAGTGGTGGTGTAGGGGATTTTGCCGCCGATAGTGAGGCCTGCCGCCACGCCGATCATGTTGGCTTCCGCGATACCGCATTGAACGAAGCGGTCGGGGAATTCCTTGATAAACGCCTGCAGTTTCATGGAACCGAGCAGGTCGGCCGTGAGGGCCACCACATTAGGGTTCCTTTTGCCTGCTTCCAGGATACCTTCGCCGAATCCGCCGCGGGTTTCCTTCTCGTTCAGTACTTGTATGTCTTTTACCATAATGCCAGAAATTTGTGTCGCAAAGCTAGAAAATAAAATAAATTAATTCTGTAAAACACGGTCGCGCAGGGCAACTTCCCACTGCCAGGCGGTACGCATCGAGTCTTCGATACCGATTTGCGGGTCCCATCCCAGCAAAGATTTCGCCTTACTGTTGTTGGCATAAATCGCGATAACATCGCCGGGGCGCTCGGGGCCCATTTCGTAATTCAGTTGCTGGCCGGATACCTTTTCGAATGCTTTAATGGCTTCGAGTACGGTTACGCCGTTGCCGGTGCCGAGGTTGAATACATCCAGGTTGCTGCTGTTGCGTTTCTCCAGGAGGTATTGCAACGCTTTGGTATGGGCATTGGCGATGTCCATCACGTGGATGTAATCGCGGATGCAGGAACCGTCGCGGGTATTGTATTTGGAGCCGAATACGGTCAGCTTCGGGATTTTGCCGATAGCGGTCTGCGTGATCACCGGCACCAGGTTGTCGGGTTTGCCGAGGGGCAGTTCGCCGATAAGGGCGGAAGGGTGGGCGCCTACGGGGTTGAAATAACGTAACAGAATGCTGTTGGCCGTGTTCACCCGGCTGAAATCTTCGATGATCTGTTCGCCCATCTGTTTGGTGCGGGCATAAGGGCTTTGGGCCTCACCCAGCGGCGTGGTTTCCACGACCGGAAGCTCGGTGGCGTTGCCGTACACGGAACAGGAAGAGGAGAATACGAAATTGGGGATCTTGTACTCACGGATGCATTTCAGCACGTTGACGAGCGATGTGAGGTTGTTCTGAAAATACAGCAGCGGCTCGTTTACGGATTCTCCCACGCTCTTCAGCGCCGCAAAGTGGATAACGCCCACGATGTCGCGGTTTTCATGAAAAACGGCATTGGTGTCTTCCAGGTTGCAAAGGTCCACTTTATAGTTGCGGATCTTACGCCCGGTGATTTTTTCCACTCCCTCCAGGAGCTGTGTGGAACTGCGGATGTTGCTGTCGACCGATACCACGTCGAAGCCGTTGTTGATAAGATCTACGATGGTGTGCGATCCGATGTATCCGCAACCGCCCGTTACAAGGACTTTCTGCATACTGAGTGACTATTTAATCAGATTCATCAAATAAGCGCCATAACCGCTTTTTAAGAGCGGTTGCGCGAGATTAAGTAACTGTTCGTTATTGATAAAACCCTTCCGCCAGGCGATTTCCTCGATACAGGCGATCTTGATGCCCTGCCGCTGTTCGATGACCTGTACGAATTGGCCGGCCTGCATAAGGGAATCAAAGGTGCCGGTGTCGAGCCAGGCGGTGCCTCTCGGGAGGATGGAAACCTGCAACCGGCCTTTTTCCAGGTAGGTTTTGTTCACGTCGGTGATCTCGTATTCGCCGCGCGCGCTGGGCTTCAGCCCGGCAGCGATCTCCACGACTTCATTATCGTAAAAGTAAAGCCCCGGTACCGCGTAGCTGGATTTGGGAACGGCGGGCTTCTCTTCGATGGAAACCGCCTTCATGTCTGCGTCG
Source organism: Chitinophaga pollutisoli (assembly GCF_038396755.1). Classification (NCBI taxonomy): domain Bacteria; kingdom Pseudomonadati; phylum Bacteroidota; class Chitinophagia; order Chitinophagales; family Chitinophagaceae; genus Chitinophaga; species Chitinophaga pollutisoli. The sequence continues at coordinate 3,738,969 of NZ_CP149822.1, forward strand.
AATTCCACCACGCCATACCGCTGCGGGTCCGACACATGGTAGGCGTACACGATGCCGCCCTGCGGAGTGGTATTATTGGCCAGCTGCCTGCCAAGGCCGGCGCCATAAAAGATATTATCGCCCAAAACAAGGGCCACCGCATCATTACCGATAAAGTCCTTCCCGATCACAAAGGCCTGTGCCAGCCCGTTGGGTTCGGGTTGTTCCGCGTAGGAAATCTCCAGCCCATACTGGCTGCCGTCACCGAAAAGGCGCTGGAAAGCAGGAAGATCGTGCGGGGTGCTGATAATGAGTATTTCCCTGATTCCAGCCAGCATAAGGGTGGAAAGCGGGTAATAGATCATCGGTTTATCATAAACAGGCATGATCTGCTTGCTGATCGCGTAGGTGATGGGGTGGAGCCGGGTTCCGGAGCCGCCTGCCAGAATTATTCCTTTCATGGCTTGAAACCAGTTTTTGGAGGCACAAAAATAGTCGAACTGTCCCTATTCCCCTATTATTTTGTGAATTAATGCAATATTCAAATGCATCATACCCTGTTTTATGACAATTCCTGTGCCAGTGGCGGGGTTTTGTCATGCCGGTAGGCTTAGTACGGTTACAGTACGGTATCTGTACTGTATCTGTACTGTATCCCTACTGAGCGGGTACCAGGTCCCGCTGTAGTCTCCCATTCAGTCGATCAAATTTGATTATCAATATGATATATGAAAAAAGCCGTCCAGGCGGACAGCTTTTTCTATTGCAGTGGGTGCGAATGCTTATTTCACGAAGAGGTTCACGATGAAGAACACACCGGCCGCGAGGGCGGCGCTGATGGGGATGGTGAGGATCCAGGCCCAAAGGAGGTTCACGGTAACGCCCCAGCGTACGGCGGAGAGGCGTTTGGTGGCACCCACACCGATGATGGAGCCGGTAATGGTGTGCGTGGTGCTCACCGGGATACCGAAGCTTTCCGTCATGTAGAGGGTGATGGCGCCAGCGGTTTCGGCGCTCACGCCTTCCAGCGGGGTTACCTTGGTGATGCGGGTACCCATCGTTTTCACGATTTTCCAGCCGCCGCTCAGGGTGCCCAGGCCGATGGCCACGAAGCAAGCGAACGGCACCCAATCGGGCACATCCTTGAGGGTGGCGATGCTCCCGTGCGCCACCATGGCCGCCGCGATAATGCCCATTACCTTCTGGGCATCGTTACCGCCGTGGCCAAGGCTGAAAGCAGCGGACGAAACCAGCTGCAGGCGCTTGAACCAATTTTCCGCCTTGTAAGGATTGGCTTTCCGGGAGATGTTAACGATGATCACCGTGATGATAAAAGCCACCACCATCCCTATGAAGGGGGCCAGTACGATGAAATACACCGTAGGCAACACTTTGGAAAAGTTGATAACGTCGAAAGAACCGTGGGCGTTGGCAACCGCAGCGCCAATGAAACCCCCGATCAGGGTGTGGGAAGAGCTGGACGGGATCCCGTACCACCAGGTCAGGAGGTTCCAAGTAATGGCGGCCACCAACCCGGAGAAAATCACCTTCAGGGTAATGAACTCCTCAAACACCGATTTCGCGATGGTATTACCCACCTTGAATTCCCCGTAAATGTATTTGGAAACGAAAAACGCCGCAAAGTTGAACAACGCGGCCCACAATACCGCCTGGAACGGCGTCAGCACTTTAGTGGACACGATCGTGGCGATTGAGTTCGCTGCGTCGTGGAATCCGTTGATATAATCGAAAATAAATGCCAGTATAATGATGACTACCAGAAATGTCATGAGCTGTCGGGATTAGCGGCTACGCATATTTAATGATGATGGTTTCTATCACGTTGGCGGAATCTTCGCACTTGTCGGTAGCGATTTCCAGCGCCTGATAGATCTCGCGCATCTTGATCAGCTCCACCGCATTGCTTTCCTGCTCAAACAAATCCGCGATCGCACGGTCGTAAATATCGTCGGCATGGTTCTCCAGGCTGTTGATCCGCACACATGCATCCGTAATCGCACGCATATTGCTCATGTTGCGCAACTCGGGAATCGCTTTCGCCAGTTCCGCAACACCCTGGTTGATCAGGTCGGCCAGCTTTCGCACGCTATCGTTGATCTCCACTACCTTGTACATGTCGATACGCTTGGCGGAACCATGTATGTAGTCGGCCACGTCGTCCAGCGTAGAAGCGAGATAGTGAATATCCTCCCGGTCAAAAGGCGTAATGAAGTTCTGCCCCAATTCTACGAAAATACGATGCGTAAGGTCATCGTTCTTGTGCTCCAGCCGCTCGATCAGGTGCACTTTGTCTTTACGAACCGCAGGGTCCTTGGTTTCCACCAGCTCCACCAGCACTTTACCCATTTCCACCAGGTTTGCCGCCACGTCCTCGAAAAGAGAATAGAACACCCTGTCTTTCGGCATGAACAGTTTCACAATAGAATTAAAGCCTCCCATAAAAATTAGTGTTTGTTGAAAATTTGCCGCAAAATTAGTTTTCTATCAGAAATGGAGCCAGGAAAAAGTAAGAATTAATGTTTTGGTAACATTGAATTAATATAAGAGTAATATAGCATTTTTTCCTTTGTGACAGAATACCAGGGCCTTACAACTGTATCATATAATTAACAATTATGATGTAAAAAAGTTGCAGAAACCCTCATAATCCATCAAATGTCAGACAAACGACCACTGGATATTGTAGTAATTTCCGACGTCCACCTCGGAATCTACGGTTGTCACGCCAAAGAGCTCGCACAGTACCTGGACTCCATCCAGCCCAAAATCCTCATCCTAAACGGGGATATCATCGATATCTGGCAGTTCAGCAAACGGTATTTTCCCAAATCCCACACGAAAGTCATCCGCCGCATCCTGAAAATGATGGGCAAAGGCACCGACGTGTATTATCTCACCGGCAACCACGACGAAGCCCTCCGCAAATACGCCGGGTTCGGCCTGGGGAATTTCCTGATAGATAATAAATTAATGTTAGATGTAGATGGTAAGAAGCACTGGTTCTTCCATGGCGACGTGTACGATGTGACCATGAAGAATTCCAAATGGCTCGCCAAGCTCGGCGGAAAGGGGTATGATCTCCTAATTATCCTCAACCGCCTCGTCAACCATCTACTCGAAAAAATGGGGCGGGAGAAAATGTCGTTCTCCCGGAAAGTAAAAGCCGGCGTCAAGCAGGCTGTGAAGTTCATTTCCGATTTCGAACAAACGGTGGTGGAGATCGCGGCGGATAAGGAAATAGACGTGGTTTGCTGCGGGCACATCCACCAGCCGGTGATCCGGGAAGAACAAGTGAACGGGCGAACCGTCACCTACCTCAACTCCGGCGATTGGGTCGAAAGCCTCACAGCCCTGGAGTACACCGGCGGGCAGTGGCGCCTCTACCAGCACGCCGAAAAGAAAGCGCCGGCGATGGAAGAAGACGATGAAACCCTGCAGCTGGAATGGAGCGCGGTTGCACGGACGGTTTCCTTCCCCCGTTAATTTTCACACATTTATAACTTTTGCTTAATATTAAGGTAACGCTGAGCGGTTAAGTTTGCGTAACCGATCCGATGATAATGAAGACGCTCAAGCTACACCCACTCATGACGATATCCCTGTTACAGATGCAGATACAGCGGCTCCTCCACTGTAATGCCGCCGTGTATATCCGTCATTCCCTCGCCAATGGTTTCAATACCCTCCGCGAAGCAGGTCTCGAAGACGATGCGCTCATCGAATATCCTATAGACGAAACCCTCAGCCTGCGCGAGTTCGAAGAAGACCTGGAAGAACGTTTCCATTTTTCGCTGGAACTCTGCAACATGAACCTGAAGCCCTTCATGAACAAAAGCCTTCGCCTGTTCCAGTTACCGCCCATCTCCGAAGCGCCGCCTCCGCCGGCCCGCGGCATCGACCTCTCCATCGAATGGCTCCTGCGTCAGGGCGGAAACCCGGCACTGTAACGTTGTGCTCTTGCATGGAATTACGTGCTGTAGCGGGTTTCGGCTATCTGTTAATAATTCTTTAATGATTTCTTAACAATTAACATTCTGGTAATATTGCCTTAACATTGGCGTAATGGCGCCATGGTAGTTTTGCGGCCGTAATCAATACACAAATACGTGAAACGCATTATTACTGCTGTACAAATTATCGGGATTTTATGTATCGCCTGCCTTCCTTCTTTCGCGCAGGACGGAACCGGCAAAGTGTCCGGGAAACTGACGGATAAGAAAACAGGCGAACTGCTGATCGGTGTGACAGTGATGGTACAGAATACCTCCAAAGGCGCCGTAACCGACGTGGAAGGGCGCTACCTGCTGCAAATTGCGCCCGGCACCTACACTTTGGATTATAAATACATGGGCTACCAGACCAAATCCATCGCGGACGTGGTGGTGAAAGCCGGCCAGGTGACTAATCTGGACATCGCGCTGGACGAGCCTAAATCCAAGGAGCTCCAGGAAGTGGTGATCCGCGGCTCTTACAAGCAGGAAACCATCAACGCCCTGTACGTTGCCCAAAAGAATAACGTAAGCATCTCCAGCGGCATCTCCGGCGAAAGCATCCGCCGCAGTCCCGACCGCAATACCTCCGACGTGCTCAAACGCGTAAGCGGCGCCAGCATCCAGGATAACCGGTATATCATCGTGCGCGGCCTCAACGACCGTTACAATACCGCCACGATCAATAACGCCATGCTGCCCAGCACCGAGCCCGACCGCAAGGCGTTTTCCTTCGACCTCATTCCTTCCAACCTCATCGATAACATCGTTATCAATAAAACCGCATCGCCGGAGATGCCTGCCGACTTCGCGGGGGGCCTCATCCAGGTGATCACCAAAGACATCCCCACCGAAAACTTCCTTTCCTTCAACATCGGGCTGGGATATAACACCCAAACCACTTTCAAGGAAACCCGCGGCATGGACCGCGGCAAAAGCGAGTGGCTCACGATGGAAGACGGAACGCTGAAGCTCCCGGGCTCCTGGCCTTCTTCCCGCGGCAAATACGCCCCGCTATCCAACGAACAGAAATTCGGCCTCACCCGCGATTTCAACAATACCTGGGGCGTGGGCGACCGTGGTAAAGCGCTCCCCGCGCAAAGCTACCAGGTTACCTGGGGCAACCGCACACGCCTGAAGAACGACGGCTCTTTCGGCAGCATTATCAGTCTTACCTATCGCAATTCGGAAAACATTTATGAAGGCGAGCGGATGGACTACGAAAGCGGCAAAGTGCGGAGCTTCAACTTCAGTGAAGACATCAACCGCTTCAACTCCAGCCTCGGCGCCATCGCCAATTTCACTTACGTGAAGCGTAATAACAAGATTTCCCTGAAGAACATCTTTAACCGTATCCTCGATAATAATTACATCTACCGCTCCGGCCTCAACAACGATGCCAATGCGCAGATCCTGAGCCACGGACAGGAACTGACCATCAAAACGATGCTCAATTCCCAGCTGGAAGGCAGCCACAAAATCAATCCCCGCGACTGGAAACTGGATTGGAACCTGAACTATTCGCTGACCGACCGCAACCAGCCCGACATGAAAGTGTTGAGCTACCGCCGCGACCTGAATGCCACCGGCAACGTGCCTTACGAGGCGATGGTGCCCTTCGGAACGGCTGCGCGCAACGTTTCCCGTTTCTATTCCACCCTGGAAGAATACGCCGTTGGCGGAATGGGATCACTGACCGTGCCGTTCACCATCAGCGGACAGAAGCAGAACCTGAAAATCGGCGGGCAGAAGCTGTACCGCGAGCGTGACTTCAGCGCCCGTGTACTCGGTTATATCCGCACGAATACGGCTGATTTCAACGACGACCTGCTGACGCTTGCGCCGGGCCAGATCTTCGACCCCGCCAATATTGGTCAGAATGGTTTTGTGATGGATGAGATCACCAACAACTCCGATCGCTATAAAGCCAATTCCGACCTGATCGCCGGATACATTCAATTCGACAACAAGATCGCGGACAAACTGCGCATCGTTTGGGGCGCGCGCGGAGAATCTTACTATCAATACATCAGCACGGCGGATGCTTCCGGCAAATCGATCAAGAAAGACATGACGTTCTTCGACCTGTTGCCGAGCGCCAATATCTCTTACGCGGTGAACGAAAAATCGAACATCCGGTTGAGCGGTAGCAGGACGGTGTCGCGTCCGGAGCTGCGCGAGCTGAGCAACTTCGTGTATTATGACTTTGTGACGTACAGCAGCCTGCAGGGTAACCCTGACCTGAAGCGCGCCCTCATCACCAATGCCGACCTGCGTTACGAATTGTACCCGGGTGTGGGTGAAGCGGTGACGGCTTCCGTGTTCTACAAGCGTTTCAAGAATGCGATCGAGCAAACGGTGGATGCGGGATCTACGCCTAACCGCCGCCAGATCCGTGTAGAGAATGCCGACAACGCCGAGGCGTTCGGGTTTGAGCTGGAGCTGCGCAAGAAGCTGGACTTCATTTCCGCCGAGCCTTTCTTCCAGAATATGACCGCGTTTGCTAACTTCTCGTACATCCACTCTTCCGTTAACCTGGTAGGCGGCTCTTCCGACGGGCCTTCCCGGTCCCTCCAGGGACAGAGCCCCTATCTGATCAATGCCGGCCTGCAATACGATCATCCCGAAACGAATCTTTCTTTCGGCCTGCTCTATAACAAAATGGGGCAGCGCATTTACCTGGTGGGCTTTGAAGGTTATCCGCACATTTACGAAAGAGGCCGCGACCTGCTGGACCTGCAGATCGGTAAAAAGATCCTCAACAAACGTGGCGACCTGCGGCTGAACGTGAGCGATCTGCTGAACCAGAAATTTATTTTCTACCAGAACAACGACAACAAGAAGTCGTATAACGAAAGCGTTGACCAGATCATCACATCACAGCGCCAGGGTACCAACATCAGCCTGAACTTCTCTTACCAGTTCGGTTTGGGCAAAAAGAAATAAACCAGAGACAGTAACAATTTCATAACGCCGTGTTAAAGTGCGCGTAACATTCAGACACCACTTTTGCACTGCAATTCAATCACTGAAAATCTGTTCGAATGAAACTTGTAAAATTCCTTGCTTTTACTTTAGGGGCCGCGGTGGCACTTTCTTCCTGCCGTAACAACGACACTAACGAAGACGATCTGACGCCCGACGAGCCTACGGTACTGAGCGGTGTGCAAACATCCAGCAAAACGCTGACCGCAGATAAAGTATGGACCCTGAAAGGTTATGTATACTTCCCTGAAGGAACGACGCTGACCATCCAGGAAGGCACCGTGATCAAAAGCGACGTTACCGAGAAAGGCGCGCTGATCATCGAGCGCGGCGCGAAGATCTTCGCAACAGGTACTGCTTCCAAACCCATCGTTTTCACTTCCGGCAAAGCTGCCGGCCAGCGCCAACCCGGCGACTGGGGTGGCATCATCATCCTGGGCCGCGCCAAAACCAACCGTAGCACCGAGCCCCAGATCGAAGGCGGTGTTGGTCGTTACTACGGTGGCACCGACGATAACGACAACTCCGGCATCCTGAAATATGTGCGTATCGAATACGCAGGTATCGCGGCACAACCCAACTCCGAAATCAACGCCCTCACCCTGGGCGCAGTTGGTAAAAATACCGTGATCGACCACGTGATGACTTCCTGGGCAAACGACGATGCTTTCGAATTCTTCGGCGGCACCGTAAGCCCTACCCACCTGGTTGCTTTCGCTACCGCTGACGACGATTTCGACTTCGATTTCGGCTACACCGGTACCGTACAATACGCCGTAGCGCTCCGCCAGCCCACTTTCGTGGATCCCGGAGATGCCGGTAACGGCATCGAGTGCGACAACGACGGCCAGGGTAACACCGCCACTCCCCGCACGCACCCTGTTATTTCCAACATGACCATCGTTGGCCCGAACAATGCCACCGGTACTTTGTCCAACCACAACCTGGGCAACCGTTGGAGAAGGGCGACCAACTTCACTTTTGTGAACTCCATCCTGCTCGGTAACCAGAAAGGCGGTTTCTCCATCGAGTCTGCCGCTTCCTGGGACGATTATAAAAACAACGTGAGCAAATGGAAAAACAATATCGTATTTGCCGTAACCAAACCTTTCAGCACGGATTCCGCTACCGCCCGCTACGTGACCGGTAACAAATATCCCGCTGATCCGCTGTCGGCCGCAGACCGTACTGCCATGATCAACGAAGGCATCGCCGCGCTGCAGGCCATGGCTACCGCAAACGGACAGTTCAACTTCGTAGCGCCTACGGCTGATGCTGTTGGCCTTACCGATCCTTTCAACCTGAATACGCCCAACTTCCTGCCCAAAACCGGCTCCGAAGCCCTCGGGGGTACTTTCCAGGCTGCAACCGGTGTTAAAACGGAAACTTTCCGTGGCGCATTCGGTACAGAAAACTGGCTGGCAGGCTGGACCAACTTCAACCCTGGTCAGCAGGCTTATTAATACCGCATCTGTCGAATCGTTATAATCTACAACGCCCGGGCACCTGCCCGGGCGTTTTGTTTCCCCGGTATCGTTCCGTATTTTTGCCGGATGAAGGCATTGCGTTTCTCGGTTCGGACAGGTTTCCTGGCATTATTTCTCAGTTTGGTGGCGATCTCCGTAAAGGCTCAGTTTCTGATGGATATGATCGATACTACCACCGATCTCGGGAAGGGGATGATCTCTATCTACAAGCGTTACGACCATTTGCGCATCAGCGGCTACATGCAGCCACAGTTTCAGTACGCGTCGGGTAAAGGGCCGGAAAGCTATGCGGGCGGGGATTTCAACAAGCAGGTGGATAACCGCTTTATGCTCCGCCGGGGCCGCGTCCGGTTCGATTACGCCCACTACAACAAGCGTGATCTGCCGACGGTGCAGTTCGTGTTCCAGTTCGACGGTACCGAGCGCGGCGTGAATATCCGCGACTTCTGGGGCCGGTTGTTTGACGGCAAGTGGGATGTGATGGCATTGACGATGGGGATGTTCGCGCGGCCATTCGGGTACGAGGTCAACTTGTCTTCCGGCGACCGTGAAGCTCCCGAGCGGGGGCGTATGAGCCAGATTCTGATGAAAAGTGAACGGGACATGGGCGGTATGCTGACCTTCGAGCCCCGTTCCAAAACCCATCCCCTGCATTATTTGAAAGTAGACGTCGGCCTGTTCAACGGGCAGGGCCTCTCCGGCCCCTCGGACTTCGACAGCCACAAAGATATCATCGCCCGGGTAGCCATGAAACCAAAGCCCATCAACGCGCAAGGCTGGCTGCTGTCGGTCGGCGGCAGTATCCTCTACGGCGGGATGGAGCAGTTTACGAATAAAATTTATACGATGGAAAGCGGGAAAACGGACTTCAACGTGGACTCCAGCGCCACCAACGTGGGCGTGATCGCGCCGAGGCAGTATTACGGTGCCGACGCGCAGCTGGTGATCCCTAACGGCAAGGAGCGCGGCGCTACGCAGTTCCGGGCCGAATATATCCGCGGTACCCAAACCTCTACACGCCTCGATACAGAAACGCCGGGCATTATCCCGGTAGACAGAGCAGGGGCTTTTGCACCGCTTTACATCCGCCCTTTCGACGGCGCTTATTTTTCCTTCCTGCAACACCTCGGGCATCCGCAGCACCAGCTGGTGCTTAAATATGACTGGTACGATCCCAACCGTGCCGTAAAAGGCCGTCAGATCGGTAATGCGGCGGCGAAAAACCTCACCGGCGGCGATGTCCGTTTCGATACATTCGGGTTCGGGTACGTGTTTTACTACAATGAAAACATGAAGCTCGTTCTCTGGTACGACCGGGTGTGGAATGAGAGCACCTTGCTGGAAGGGTTCGAGGAGGATATCGCCGACAACGTGTTTACGGCGCGTATCCAGTACCGTTTCTGATTTTCCTCCTTACTTTTTGCGGAAGTACATCTGCGCGCCGAACATCGCGGCGTTGTCGGGCATGATCCGCAGCTCGATGTTGTATTCCGCGGCATTGTCGGGCTTCATTACGAGCACGTACAGGCCGATCGGCGGCCTTTCCACTACGAAATATTCCCCTCGTTCCGTTTTAGGCGATATGTACAGGCCGCTGGTGTGCGTGTACCGCAAATTGGTGCCGAACTGGTATTTGGGAACGATGGCGGAGCGGGGCTCTTCGGGATTGGGGACCACGCCGTTCATCATCCATTCACCGGAAACGACGGTGGCTTCGCCATTGAACTGGATGGAAGGATCGTCTTTACTTTTTTTACACGCGCCGAGGAATGTTGCGGCTACCAGGGTACAGGTAATCAGGGTGTTTTTCATCTTGTCTTGATTGGGTTGATATTTCCTGTAACCAAATGTAAAAGAACGTTTGGATTGTTCAAAGGCGGAGGATGTTAAAGTCAGAGCCGTTACTTTAACAATCGACGCATGGTTACGCGGAATTGCCTGACTCCCCGTTTATTGGGTATGTTCTGATGGAAAGTTACAGGTAAATCTCACGGCCCAGTTCGAGGGTAAAGCCGAAGGTGGAGCCTACTTCCACTTTGCTGCGCACGTTGATCGTTTGGTCATGTGCTTCAACAATGTGTTTCACGATAGCCAGGCCGAGGCCGGTTCCGCCGATGTCGCGGCTGCGGGCGCGGTCGGTACGGTAGAAACGTTCGAATACCCGGGGGAGGTGTTCTTCAGCCATGCCGATACCGGTATCCGAGATCTCCACGAGTGCGCGCTTGCCGTCCATGTTATAGACGCTGGCGATGGTCTGGCCTTCCTGTTTGCCGTATTTTACGGAGTTTTCGATCAGGTTGATGAGCACCTGGCGGATCTTTTCTTTGTCGGCGTTTACCATGATGGGGGCTTCGCAACCTTTCTTGATGCTGAATTTGATATCCTTCTGTTTGGCTTTGATGGACAGGGTGTCGAACACATCGCGGATAAGGTCCTGGATCACGAACTGTTCCTTGTTGATGGTCATTTCCCCGCTTTCGAGCTTGGAAATTTCGTCGAGATCGTCGATCAGCCGGCAGAGGCGGTCGATATTTTTGGTGGCGTTTTTGAGGAAGGTTTTGTTCACCTGGGGATCGTCGATGGCGCCGTCGAGCAGCGTATGGATGTATCCCTGAACGGCGAAGATGGGGGTTTTGAGTTCGTGGGAGAGGTTAAGGAGGAATTCTTTCCGGAAAGCTTCATTGCGGCGGAGGTTTTCCAGTTCTTCCCTTTTCTGGAAGGCCCATTTTTCCACGTCTTCACTGACTTCCTCGATCGTTTTGAGAGGGAGGATGTTTTTATTGAAGAATTCCTCGCGCTTGGAGGCTTTCGTCTGGTAGATAAACTTGTATATCAGTTTGATCTTCCGGTAGATGAAATTCTGGAGGGTGTAGAGGTAGAGGAAATAGGCAACGAGGAAAGTGAGCCCGAAGGCGATGAGGGTTTCCTTGAGGGTGGCGCCGATTACGAGGCATCCCAGGGCCATAACGACGGACAGGATGAACGCGGTAAATGCGGCGAGTTTCTGTGGCGACAGGTTTTTGGCTTTCAGCATACTCCAAAGAGCGTGTAAGTTGAGATTGCTGGAAATTAAACTAAATTTTTTACTTGAAGATGCCATAATTCACAAAGCCGGAGGCCACACGGGTGCGGATACGGTAGAAAGGTTCGGGAGAGATGCGTTTCAGAGTTCGAATTTGTAGCCTACGCCTTTGACGGTGGTGATGAGATCAACGCCGAGTTTCTGGCGGATTTTGCGGATGTGCACGTCGATGGTGCGGTCGCCCACGATCACTTCGGTGCCCCAAACCTGGTTGAGGATCTCGTTGCGGAGGAAAACGCGGCCGGGCTTGGAGGCCAGGAGCTGGAGGAGCTCGAATTCCTTTTTGGCGAGGATGATTTCGTCCCCTTTATAGGTAACGGTGAATTTTTCACGGTCGATGATGAGGTCGCCCAGGTGGATCTGCTGTTCTTCCGTTTTGTTCAGCCGGCGGAAGAGTGCGTTGATGCGGGAAACGAGGAGCCTGGGTTTGATGGGCTTGGCGATGTAGTCGTCGGCCCCCATGTTGAGCCCTTCGATCTCGCTCTTTTCGTCGTTCAGCGCGGTGAGGAACAATACCATGGTTTCCTTGAATTCGGGGAGGCGGCGAAGCTCGCGGCAGGTGTCGATCCCGTTCTTGTTGGGCATCATGATGTCCAGCATGATCAGGTCCGGCCGGAAGATCTTGGCTTTCTGGATCGCTTCGAGCCCGTCTTTGGCCGTTACCGTTTCGTACCCCGCGCTCTTGAGGTTGTAACTGATGATTTCGAGGATATCGGCCTCATCGTCCACGACCAGAATTTTTCCTACTGCTACTGCTGGTTCCATCAACATAATTTGGGTGTTTAAGACGGCACAAAATTAATCACCCCTTTCCCGTTTCATGAAAAGATAACATTATGGAATTGTTAATTCCCGCCGTCTCCAATCGTGTATCAGCCTGCAATGTACGCTTTTTGCCCCTTTTCTTGCCCGGTTCCCCCGCCAATCCGGCAGGCCGTTTTGCCATTAATCATATTCTGTAAATGGTGAAAAAATGGCGGAGCAGCCATGGGACTGACTTTGTGTGAAAATATGCAGTCAATAACGCATATGATTTGTTTTATATGCCTGCTGCGGGATTGCTTATCTGCTATAATTGGTAGTAAATTTGCAGTGTAGCATAGGCGTAACTTAACAATATGAAAAAAACATTACTAATCATATCTTTAGGCATTGTGTTCAGTGGTTGGAGCTATGGTCAGAAGGTACAGATCCCCATCACCCGGCAAGGCTTCCATGACAATATCGACAAGGAACAGCTCAACGCCGACAAGCTGGACGGCAAACAGGATAATTTCGTGAAAGTCGGCGACGACGAGAACATGAACCTCCAGGTCACCAGCGCCCTCTCCAAAATGGTGGACGACATACAGGTGGAAATAGAGCGCGACACCGCGCTGGACCACCGCCTGAAAGTGAAATACCTTTCCGGTCTCCACCAAACGCTCCGCGACTATAATCTCAAACGCGCATACAATCGTATCGACGCCGAAGAAGCGCCCGCCATGATCTCGGCCTACCACCAGATGATGCGCGCCGATATCCAGGGCAAAAGCATTTACCCCGCAGCCCGCAAGCTCAGCTTCGAGGCCGGGGAGCGCACCATCGAGGCCTTCCAGGACAACCCGGGTTACAAGGATTCCCGCGGCGAAATGTTCGCCAAGTTCGCTTTTAAAAACCTGGAAGACATCATGCCCAAACTCGGGCCCTACCTCGAATACTCCGTGACCGACTCCGTGGTGGCCGCCGTGGCCAGGAAGTACCCCAACCAGGTGCTCACCTACGCCACATCGTACACCCCCACCGCGTCCGCCATCCGCCGCAACCCCGACCCGCTGGTGCAGCAGATCGTCGCCGTCGGCCGAAGCAGCATGTCCACCAAACTCATGCCCTTCATCGATCAGCTGATGGACGGATCCGCCACCATCCCCGAACTGGAAAGGGCCGTGGATAACGACGACAGCTATTTCCGGCTGATGGTCAGCACTTCCATCGTACTGCAGAAAAAGAAAGCCGAAGGCGCCAACATCATGGGGCTCAAGGCCATGCAGGAGAACATGAAAGCCAAATCGCTCCGGTATATCCGCGAGATCAACGACCTGCACGACGAAAGCCACGCCATCCGCTTCCGCATCGTGAAGGACTTTACGCCCGAAGAACTGTATTACCTGATCATCAACGGCCAGGAAGAATTATATACCTCCAGCTACACCAACGCCGCCAAGCAGGGGCTGTACGACCAGATGATGCTGCGCATGAAGCCGCCCCGCGGCGACAGCCTGCTCATGCTCGTGAGCTTCGACCGTTTCAAGAAATTCATCGCCATGGCGGCGGGTTTCAATACCCTGGATAACTTCCTTCGCTCCATGGACGGAGAAAATGCGAACTACCTCATGGTGAAATTCGTCCGCAGCCTGGAGAAGACGGAAGACCTGGAAGACGCGGTGGACGTGGCCAACTCCTTCGGCTCGATCCGCGACGAGAAGCTGCTGGAGTTCCTCCGCGAGGAGGTGCGCAAAAACCTGCATTTCGTGCAGTCGAAAAACGACAAGCGCGGGATCACGATCTATTCGCTGCTCAACAGCATCTTCATGGAAAATGGCCATGGCAGCGACAGCTCCTGGGCGTCTGATATGAGCTCCAAGCTGCAGTTGCCTCCCATCAACTACGTGGAATTCAACACTTTGCCCAGCGGCAGCGACAGCGGCCGGATATATCAGCAGGTGTTTTTCTATGGTGATGAAGACGGGATCAGCTCGTACGCCAGCTTCATGGGTAACTTCCCGAAAGGGGAGTGGAACGTGACGAAGAATACTTACTGGACTACGATCACGTCGGCCAAAGGGAAGCCTACGACCATCTTCGCCAACAATCCGCTGAAAGAGCCGGAAGACAAAACGGCGATCGAAAAGCTGGGGGAGTACCTCGATGAAAAAGATATCCACCCCACCATCTTCATCCACCGCGGGCATAGTTACCATGTGAATACCACGCTCGACAACCTGCAGAGCACGGCCCGCATCGTGGTGCTGGGTTCCTGCGGCGGTTACCACAACCTCGCTACCGTGCTCGAAAAAGCGCCCGAAGCGCATATTATTTCCTCCAAGCAGGTGGGCACCCGCTGGGTGAACGAACCTATCATCCGCAGCCTGGAAGACCTCGTGCGCGCCGGCAAGAATGTGGACTGGGTGCAGATGTGGGCGGGGCTCAGCCGGAAGTTCGCGGGAGACGGGGCCAACAAGGCGCTGTTCGACGACTACGTGCCGCCCCATAAGAACCTCGGGGCCATCTTCATCAAGGCTTACCGGCAGGTGATGAAAGACGAAAACTAATTGTGAAAAAGGGAGCGCCGCTCCCTTTTTTGCGTTTTGGGAATTACCGTTTACTTTTACAGGAATGAATAAAGACAAGGCTAAGAAGGTGTTTGACTTCAGTTTGCTGAAGCGGGTTTTCTCCTTTGCAGCGCCCTACCGGCGCTATTTTTACCTGTCCATGTTCCTGACGGTGGCCCTGGCGCTCATCTCCCCGGTGAGGCCCTGGCTGATACAGCAGACGGTGGACAAATACATCACGAACCAGTGGGCGCAGATGCTGATGATCATCACGATGGTGCAAATCGGTATCCTCCTGGTGGAGACGGCCGTCCGTTTTTTCTTTTCCTACATCACGAACTGGCTGGGGCAGTCGGTGATCAAAGACCTGCGGGTGGCGGTGTACAAAAAAGTGGTGAAGCTGAACCTGGGATTTTTCGACCGGACGCCCATCGGAACGCTGACCACACGTACCATCAATGATATTGAAGCGATCAACGATATTTTTTCCGAAGGCATTATTTCCATTGTGGCGGACGTGCTGATGATCCTGGCGATTTTGGGGGTGATGTTCGCGGAAGACTGGCGGTTGACGCTGGTGAGCCTGAGCCCTTTCCCGGTACTCATCCTGGCCACTTACTGGTTCAAAGAAGCCGTGAACAAATCGTTCCACCGGGTGCGGAATGCCGTGGCGGCGCTGAATGCCTTTGTGCAGGAGCATATTACGGGGATGACGGTAGTACAGGCGTTTTCGGCGGAGAACCGGGAGTTCGGGAAGTTCCGCACGATCAACAAGGATCACCGCAAGGCCAATAT
This sequence comes from Chitinophaga pollutisoli, assembly GCF_038396755.1. Classification (NCBI taxonomy): domain Bacteria; kingdom Pseudomonadati; phylum Bacteroidota; class Chitinophagia; order Chitinophagales; family Chitinophagaceae; genus Chitinophaga; species Chitinophaga pollutisoli. Next base: position 3,754,618 of record NZ_CP149822.1, read on the forward strand.
CGACGCCATTTTCGCCTATTCGGTGTTTTTCCCCGTGGTGGAAATCATCCTGGCGATATCGCTGGGGCTCATGGTGTGGTGGGGCGCCAACATGGTGTTGAATTACGAAGTAACGCAGGGCGTGATGATCGCATTCATCATGTATCTGAACATGCTCTTCCGCCCGCTGCGCATCCTGGCGGATAAGTTCAATACCCTGCAAATGGGGATGGTGGCGAGCGAAAGGGTGTTCAATGTGCTGGACAGCGAGGAATTCATGCCCGATAATGGAACGCATTCCACCAAAGACATGAAAGGCGATATCCGGTTCGACCGGGTGTGGTTTGCCTACAAAGATGATCGTTATGTATTGAAAGATATCAGTTTCCATGCGAAGCCGGGGCAGACGATCGCGCTGGTGGGGCATACCGGGAGCGGGAAAACGACCATCATCAGTATCCTGAACCGGCTGTATGAAATCCAGAAAGGCACGATTTCGATCGACGGGGTGAAGCTGGAAGATTACAAGCTGTCGGAGTTGCGGAGCCGGATCGGGGTGGTATTGCAGGATGTGTTCCTGTTTTCGGGGTCGATTTATGAGAATATTACGTTGCGGAACCCCAATATTACGCGGGAGCAGGTGGAAGGCGCGGCGAAGCTGATCGGGATGCATGAGTTTATCCTGCGGCTGCCGGGCGGGTACGATTACCCGGTGATGGAGCGGGGAAGCACCTTGTCGCTTGGGCAACGGCAGTTGATTTCATTTATCCGGGCGTTGTTGTACGATCCGGCGGTGCTGATCCTGGACGAGGCGACGTCGTCGGTGGATACGGAATCGGAGCAGCTGATCCAGCATGCGATCGACAAGCTGATTGCGGGGCGTACGGCGATTGTGATCGCGCACCGGCTGAGTACGATCAGCAAGGCGGATCTGATTATTGTGCTGGATAAAGGGGAGGTCCGGGAAGCGGGAACGCATGAGGAGTTGTTGAAGCTGGAGGGGTACTATCACAAATTGTACATGATGCAGTTCCAGGCATCGGCGAATACGGCCTGAGGTTGAATGCATTATCGTTATCTTTAATAAGATGATTGACGGATAAATTAGGGCGTTGGGCTGCGGGGTGGTAAAATACCATCAAGTGGTGCGCAAAGAAGTGTGAGGGCTCTCCGGGATGGGGGGCTTCTTCTTTTTAAAGATTGATAATGAATGGGTTGAGAGGGGAGGGGCGTAGCGACATGATCCTCGTCAGTTTTTTTACCGGCTCATACTATTTAATATAAAATCGGTTACCTTTGCACAAAATTTCAGAAAACTGTGTTTTCCTTGAATCGGTTCAAATATAAGCTGGTAGCCTTGATAACGGTGTTTTTCATCACCGTATCCGGCACATTTACCACGGCCCTGGCATCTGACGGCCATGAAGAAAAGAAAGGTTTTAATGCGAAGGAAGTAATCCTTGGTCACGTTAAGGACGCGCATGACTGGCACATTGTTGACCTGGGCGAGACCCATGTAACGGTGCCTTTGCCGGTCATCATTTACCATCCTGAGCGTGGCATGTCCATGTTTTCTTCCTCAAAGTTTCACCACGGTCACGATTCCTACGAAGGTTACCGTTTGGTGGACGGGCATTACCTGGCGTCCAAAGGTTTGACTGCCGCGCAGTATCCCGAGGGCAGCATTATCGAAGTGGATACGAATGATAACCCGACCGGGCAAAAGATCTACGACTGGTCCATCACCAAGAACATTGCGTTCCTGTTGTTTGGATCTGTTTTGCTGGTGTTCCTGATGCTGCAGGTGGCCAAGGCGTACCGCATCCGCGGTCACCGTCAGGCCCCGAAAGGTTTCCAGAGCCTGGTGGAGCCGGTGATCATCTTTATGCGCGACGAGGTGGTGCGTCCGAATATTCCGGGAGCGAAGGGTGAGAAGTATGTGCCTTTCATTCTGACCATCTTCTTCTTTATCCTGATCAACAACCTGCTGGGGCTGGTTCCCGGTTCGGCGAACGTGACAGGTAATATCGCTGTTACGGCGGCTTTGGCGCTGATATCGTTTATCGCTATGATGGCGGCAACGAACCGTCATTTCTGGGGCCACATTTTCAATCCTCCCGTACCGGGCGGTGTAAAGGTGATTTTGGCGCCGGTGGAGCTGATCGGTGTGTTTACGAAGCCGGTTTCGCTGATGATTCGTCTTTTCGCGAACATCCTGGCGGGCCACATCATCATCCTGAGCATTATCTCGCTGGTGTTTATATTTGGTTCCCTGAATAAAGTGGCTGGTTACGGCTTCCTTCCCATTACGATCGTGTTCAATATCGTGATGATGATGCTGGAGTTGCTGGTAGCTTTCATCCAGGCGTTCATTTTCGCGAACCTGACCGCTGTGTTTATCGGCCAGGCAATGGAGCACCAGGGCGATCATCACCATTAATCTGTTTAATCTAAAATTCAAATACACAATTCATCATGGAACTTTTAACTGTAATGATGCAGGCTGCTGAATCCGCTTCTGGCCTGGCTAAAGCTGGTGGTGCTGTTGGTGCTGGTATTGCTGCTATCGCAGCTGGTATCGGTGTAGGTAACATCGGTAAGAGCGCGCTGGAATCCATCGCTCGTCAGCCCGAAGCTGCTAACGACATCCGTGCTAACATGATCCTGGCTGCGGCGCTGGTAGAGGGTGTTGCCCTGTTCGGCGTTATCGCGGGTCTGCTGGCGGTAGTACTGTAATCGCAGAAACTTTTTACTGCATCCGGCGCAAAGGGCAAGGGATGCAGTAATTCAATCTTCCGAACAATCACAACTCATAAATAACTGATTATATGGATTTGTTGATGCCTGGCTTAGGCTTATTCACGATCTCTCTTATCATCTTCATTATCGTATTCCTGATTCTGAAGAAATTTGCCTGGAAGCCCATCCTCTCTACCCTGAAAGAAAGGGAAGATTCCATTACCGATTCCATCGCCACTGCAGAGCGCGTGAAGGAAGAAATGGCGCAGATGAAAGCCGAGCACGAGCATGTGCTGGCAGAGGCGAAAGCCGAGCGCAGCGCTATCCTGAAAGAAGCGAAAGACGCGAAGGACCAGATCATCCGTGAAGCGAAAGAGCAGGCGCAGGCAGAAGCCAAGAAGATCATCGCCGAGGCTTCCGTAGCGATCGAAAACCAGAAAATGGCCGCCCTCACCGACGTGAAAAACCAGGTGGGCACGCTCGTGATCGAGGTCGCCGAGAAAGTACTCCGCAAAGAACTTTCCGACAAAGCCAACCAGGAAGCTTACATCAAGCAACTGGCAGGCGAAATCAAACTGAACTAATTAAAACGGCTGAATAAAAGAATATGCAGAATCCCCGTTTAGCAAACAGGTATGCGAAATCGCTGATCGACCTGGCGGTGGCCAACAATGAACTGGAAGCCGTGCATGGCGACATGCTCCTGCTGCAGTCCATCACCCGCAGCAATGCCGATGTGGTAGCGCTGCTGAGAAGCCCCATCATCAAGGCCGACAAAAAGATCAAGATCCTGGGCGCCATCCTCGACGGCAAGATCAGCGGCATCACTTCCGCATTTATCCGCCTGGTGACGCAGAAAGGCCGCGAAAGCGTGCTCGCCGAGATCGCCGGGGAGTTCCAGAAGCAGTACAACACGCTGAAGAACATCGTTCGCGTGAAACTGACTTCCGCTGCTCCGCTCGAAGCATCCCTGCTGAACCTGATCCGCGAAAAGGTAGAAACTTCCGCCGGCCGCAAAATAGAACTGGAAACGCATGTAAACCCCGAGCTGATCGGTGGTTTCGTACTGGAAACCGGCAACTCGCTGTTCGACGCTTCCGTACTGCGCGACCTCAAGGATATCAAGAAACAGTTCCTCCAGAACATTTACGTTTCCAACATCCGCTAACCAAAGCAAATTAACAGCAGCCGCTGCGTTACCGCAAAGCTGTTGTCGTTATAACAAAATACCTTAACGACTCTTTAAAAAGTATAACAATGGTTGACATTAAACCAGACGAAATTTCGGCGATATTACGCCAGCAACTGAGCAACTTCAACGCTTCCGCGGAACTGGAAGAAGTAGGCACGGTACTGCAGGTGGGTGACGGTATCGCCCGTGTATATGGACTGAATAACGTTCGTTCCGGTGAGCTCGTAGAGTTCGAGAGCGGCGTGAAAGCAATCGCCCTCAACCTGGAAGAAGACAACGTGGGTGTGGTAATGATGGGTGAATATAAAACCATTAAAGAAGGCGACACCGTGCGCCGTACCGGTCAGATCGCTTCCATCAAGGTGGGCGAAGGCCTGGTAGGCCGCGTGGTAAATACCCTCGGCGAACCGATCGACGGTAAAGGCCCCATCTCCGGCGAACTGTACGAAATGCCCCTGGAACGTAAAGCTCCCGGTGTTATCTACCGCGAACCCGTAAAAGAACCGCTGCAAACCGGTATCAAGGCCGTTGACGCCATGATCCCCATCGGCCGCGGCCAGCGTGAGCTGGTAATCGGTGACCGCCAGACCGGTAAAACCGCGATCTGCATCGACGCCATCATCAATCAGAAAGAATTCTACGAAGCGGGCAAACCCGTTTATTGCATATACGTAGCTATCGGCCAGAAAGCCTCCACCGTTGCAGGTGTGATGAAAACTCTGCAGGAAAGCGGTGCCATGGCCTACACCACGATCGTTGCGGCCTCCGCTTCCGATCCGGCTCCCCTCCAGTTCTACGCTCCGTTCGCAGGAGCGGCCATCGGCGAATTCTTCCGCGATACCGGCCGTCCCGCACTGATCATCTATGATGACCTGTCCAAACAAGCCGTAGCATACCGTGAAGTGTCCCTGCTGCTCCGCCGTCCTCCCGGACGCGAGGCGTACCCCGGTGACGTATTCTACCTCCACAGCCGCCTGCTCGAACGTGCAGCGAAAGTGATCGGTAAAGACGACATCGCCAAACAAATGAACGACCTCCCGGATTCCATCAAGCACCTGGTGAAAGGCGGTGGCTCCCTGACCGCACTGCCCATCATCGAAACCCAGGCTGGTGACGTATCCGCGTATATCCCGACGAACGTGATCTCGATCACCGACGGACAGATCTTCCTCGAGAACAACCTGTTCAACGCCGGTATCCGTCCCGCTATCAACGTGGGTATCTCCGTATCCCGTGTAGGTGGTAATGCGCAGATCAAATCCATGAAGAAAGTATCCGGTACGCTGAAGCTCGACCAGGCGATGTACCGTGAGATGGAAGCGTTCTCCAAATTCGGCGGTGACCTCGATGCGGCTACCAAATCCGTACTGGACAAAGGTGCCCGTAACGTGGAAATCCTGAAACAACCGCAATACAGCCCGTTCTCTGTTGAGAAGCAAGTGGCCATCATTTACCTCGGTACCAACGGCCTGCTCCGTGAAGTGCCCGTGAAGAACGTGTCCGCTTTCCAGGATGCCTTCCTGCACGAAATGGAAGTTCGCCTGCCCGAAGTGCTCGGCGAATTCAAGAAAGGTAACCTGCCCGAAGACGGCATCAAGAAAATGGTTGCACTGGCCGACGAGCTGAAGCCCCGCTTCGCCTAAGCCTTTTCGCATATAGTTTTTGAGAGCCCTCCGCTTGCGGAGGGCTTTTTTTATTGATACACAACACTTTGCAGGGTAGGTTGCAGTAGATAACAGCAATTATTATCCCCAGGCCGCCTACGGCTGTTTTTCATGACCTGCGCCAGCTCGGAGCCATAACCTATTAAAGGCCCTATGCATGAAACATTGCTACTTGTATTTAACTGCCATCGTCTCTATATTCCTCGCCTTCATTACGCCGGCCACCGCGCAGGTGCAATGCTCCGCGCCGCAGCGGATTTGCGGGAGTACGGTCATATCCGCACCTGAATTCGCCCAGAATTTCGGGACCCTCAATTGTATCAACAATCAAATTATACCGGCTTTTACTTTTTCGAAGGCGGCAGCTCCGGCGACGCTAAAGGAAACGAGCGCGATCCGAACCTGGCGAACAATACCTCCCGCACGGAGGAAACGCCCATCACCGGCGATGAAATCTCGTGTACCAGTCGAATGACTACCAGAACCAATGGAATGGCAACGGGCTGAGCGAGGGCACATAGTTCTATATTCTCCAGCTCAAAACGCCGCAGGGGCTGCGTGAACTCAAAGGCTGGATTGAATTGCTCAGATAATTAGTTACTTATAAATCTAGATTGTGGGATTAACGCGGCTGGTTCTCCGGCCGCGTTATTTTTGTGCGACCGGCGGCAAATCTCGTCCCGGCCACCGTTGTGTCACTCCCTTCAGCGTCATGGCAAATCCCGGCCAGATGTATGTTTTAACATGCAATTATATTTGCGATATAATTTGGTTTATAAAATAAACTGAATTAGTTTTGGTTTATCATTCTGACCTAACCGTATATGTACAAGCTATTCCTACCCCTGATTATTTTTGGATTCCCCATGGCGCTGCAGGCGCAAACGGTGGTTTCCGGCAAAGTGACCGACGCCCGCAAAAAGCCCCTGGCCGGCGTGAACATCTCGCTGGTGGGGTCTTACGACGGCGCTACCTCCGCCAAAGACGGCACCTTCACCTTTACCACAGTGGAAAAAGGCGAGCGACTTATCACAGCTTCTCTGACCGGCTTTGGCTCCATCGAGGTAAAAACGGACCTCGCCTCCAACGCCCCCCTCATCCTCATCCTGAAAGAAACCGTGAATGAGCTGAAAATGGTGACCATCTCCGCCGGCAGCTTCGAAGCCAGCGACGAGAAGAAGAACACCGTACTCAAGCCCCTCGACATCGTGACCACCGCCGGCGCCAACGCCGATATCGTGAGCGCGCTCAAAACCCTGCCCGGCGCGCAGCAGGTGGGGGAGAAGGAAGGGCTCTTCGTGCGCGGGGGCACCGGCGCCGAAACGCAAACCTTCATCGACGGGATGCTCGTACGCAATCCCTTCTCATCCGGAATGCCCGACTTCGCCGCGCGCGGCCGCTTCTCGCCGTTCCTGTTTAAAGGTACCACATTCAGCAGCGGCGGATACTCCGCTCAATATGGTCAGGGCCTCAGCTCCGCGCTCGTCCTCGAATCGGTAGACCTCCCCGAACGCTCGTCTTACACCCTGGGCGTGGGCTCCGTCGGGCCGGCCGTGGGCGTCGATAAATTGTCGAAAGACAAAAAGAAAGGCTACGGCATCGAATTGGATTACGTCAACCTCTGGCCGTATTTTAAAATCGTCAAACAAAAACAGGATCCCGTAGTTGCGCCGGAATTCCTCAACGGATCAGCTAATTACCGGATCAAAACGTCCCGCACGGGCATGCTGAAATTTTTCGTGATGGGCAGTCGCGGCCGCTTCGGCTTCCGCGGCGAAAGCCTAGACTATCCAGGATACGACGAAGAATTCCGCCTCACCAACCATTACCTCTACACCAACGTTTCGTGGCGCGAAAGTCTGGGCAATGGCTGGAAACTCCAGCTAGGCACGTCTTACAGCACCAACCGCGACCGCATCACCATGGACACCATCGGTAAACAACCCGAGCCCACCCGCATCCGGACGCGGCAGGATTTGTCGCAGTTCCGGGCCGTGCTGTCGAAAAACATGGGCAAGTTTTCCGTGCTCCGCCTCGGCAGCGAGTATCAATATGCCACGGAAGCCTCGCGCTTCAACCAGTTCGGCGGTGAATTCGTGGATAGCTACACCGCGTCTTTCGCGGAAGCGGATGTGTACTTCACGCCGCGCTTCGTTGGGCGGCTGGGTGCGCGGTATGAATATTCGTCGTTGCTGCGGTCCCCCAACATCGCGCCACGCGCTTCTATCGCGTATAAAGTGGACGCCAAAAGCCAGGTGGCCCTCGCTTATGGGGAGTTCTACCAAAAACCGGAACAGCAGTATCTGCGGTTCGATCATAACCTCGGCTACATGCGCGCTACGCATTACATCGCCAGTTATCAGCATATTTCACAATTCCGTGTCTTCAGGACGGAAGTATTTTACAAGCAATACCACAATCTCATCAAAACCGTTCCGGGTTATAACAATAACGGAAAAGGCTATGCGAAAGGCGCGGAACTTTTCTGGCGCGACAAAAAGCTGATTAAAAACGCCGACTACTGGATTTCGTATTCCTGGCTGGATACGAAGCGGGACCACCTCAATTTCCCTTACGAAGTGCGCCCCGATTTTGCCGCAGAACATACTGCCACGCTCGTGTACAAGCACTTCATCCCTGAATGGCAGCTGAACCTGGGCGCCACGTATTCGTTCGCCACCGGCAGGCCGTACTTCAATCCGAACCGTCCGCCCAACGAGTTCATGGCCGACCGGACGCGCAACCTCAATACGCTCAGCCTCAACATCAACTACCTGACCACCGTGGGCAAAGCGTTTACCGTATTCGTGCTTACGCTTACCAACGCAGTTGGCAACGAGCAGCAATACGGATTCCGGTATTCGGCGGACAAGCTCCGCCGCCGCGTGGTGGAACCGATGGCGCCGCGGTTCGTGTATATCGGCATGTTCATGAGTTTCGGTATGGACCGACGCCAGGAAATGATCGACCGTCAATAATTTTTCATCGTCAACCTTTTAATCTGACAATATGAAATCCATTATCGCTTATTTTCTGTTATTAGCCGTGGTAACGGCCAACGGGCAGGATCGTTACGAAGCTGCCATGAAGCAACAGGTGGGGCTACTGGATAGCGCCAGCACCTTCAACCCCGCGTCCCTGAAAGCCCTCGGCAACACATTCGAGCGCATAGCCGACGCGGAGAAAACGCAATGGCTCCCGTATTACTATGCCTCCTATTGCCTGGTGAACGAGGCGTTCATGACGGAAGACAAAACTAAAGTGGACCCCATCGCCGACAAAGCCGCGCTTATGGCGGAAAAAGCTGTAGCGTTGAAAGGTGAGGATTCCGAATTATCGTGCCTGCTATCGCTCATCGCCGTTTCGCGCATCGCGGTGGACCCCATGACCCGGGGCGCCAAATACGGCACCGAATCCGCAGAGCTGCTGGACAAAGCGAAACAGCAGAATCCCGAAAATCCCCGCGTGTACCTGCTGGCCGGTCAGAACCTCCTGTTCACGCCTGAAGCGTTCGGCGGCAGCAAAACCAAGGGAAAGGAACTGTTGAACCTGGCTTTGCAGAAGTTCTCCACCTTCAAGCCGGAAAGCGGCATTTCGCCGCGCTGGGGAGAAGCCTATACGAAAGAACTCCTGAAAATGCCGTGATTTTTATATTTTACGGGCGGAACCATATTCCGCCCGTTATATTTTTCTGTAATCCAAACAATCGTGATCGTGTTTAAAGAGCTGGACCCGGTTTTACATTCGCAATTGCGGCTGGCAGTGATGTCGGTACTGATGCGTGAGAAAGAAGCGGAATTTACCTTATTGAAGGAGATGACCAACGCCACGGCGGGCAACCTCAGCGTACAGATCAACAAGCTGAAGGAAGCGGAATACATCGAGGTCACGAAGCAGTTTAAAGACAATTACCCCCAAACCATTTGCCGCATCACGGATAAAGGCGCAGCGGCATTCCAGGACTACGTCAAATCCATTCAAACTTACTTCCACACCGGCCGCAAATCCTGACCGGTATTCACTTTGCAACTGAAGGGCCGGTGCAGCGCCGCGCGTTATCTTTAACGTCCGCCCGGGGCGGTTTTGATAACCTTAAAAGACACGCGATGGAACTGCTGGATCACAAACTGAAAGTGGCGCCCACTGCTGCACTCGTATTGCTGCAATCCCGGTCATTGTACGACTCCGGCCTTGCAGGCAGGTTTTACGACGGGATCGATTTCGGCGATATACAGGAGCTTTCTTCCGGAATTCAGGGCGCCTGGCCGCATTTCACCACGGTGGTGTTGTACCGAAAGCGATTTATTCGCCATTTGCTGGAGACGCATCTGCAAGACGGCAGGCCCGTGCAGGTAGTTGTACTTGGCGCCGGGCTCGACCCGATATCGCTGTATTTGATGGAACACCATCGCACGGCCATCACTGGGATTTTTGAGGTGGATGCGGTGCATATGCCCGACAAGTCCTCGCTGTACGCCCGGCTGCTGCCGGGGGAACCGGCCCTGCATTTTATTCAGGCGGATATAACGGATACCCTGCATCTGCTGGAAAAGCTCCGGGATGCGGGGTATTCCACCGAACATCCGGCCATCGTCATCTTCGAGGGCGTTGTCCACTATATCGCGGACGAGCTGTTCCTCAATACCATGCAGCTTTTTCGCACGCCGAACAAAACCAATTTGGTGCTCATGGACTATATGCTGCCGCCGCACAAAGTACCCGCCGCCTGCAGGCCGGTGTTGCTGGAACTGAAGGCGCGCATCGAAAAATTTATCGGGGAAATTACTTACCAGTACGAGCGCCAGCAGATTTTCCGCATGGTGGAGCTGTTGCACGGCGATGTGGCCGGCGTGGACTCGCTGCAGGATATAGAATTCAAATTGAACGGCCGTAACGAGCTGTTCTATGAAGACGGGGAAGGATTTATGGAGATGATAGCCTTTTACCTCTGAGTATTATACGGCGCCTCTTTCGGATGCGATTTCCGTTTTCTTCAGGGGATTGCGGGTGTTTTCCGCGTATTCTCTCCGCTGCGCGATGATATCGAGGCAGGAGAACACGGCTTGCCGGAAAGAGGCTTCGTCGGCCACGTTTTTACCTGCGATATCGAAGGCGGTGCCATGGTCGGGCGAAGTGCGCACGATGGGGAGGCCGGCGGTGTAATTGATGCCTTCGCCGCTGGCGAGGGATTTGAAGGGGATGAGGCCCTGGTCGTGGTACATAGCCAGCACGCCGTCGAATTTCGCGTACATTTCGCGGGCAAAGAAAGCGTCGGCGCTGTAGGGGCCGAAAGTAAGCGTGCCGCGTTGTTTGGATTCGCGGATCGCGGGAGCAATCTGCTGTATTTCCTCGTTGCCGATCAGTCCTTCGTCGCCGGCGTGCGGGTTGAGGCCCAGCACGGCGATGCGCGGATTGTCGATCCCGAAATCGCGCACGAGGCTGTCTTTCATCATGGCGATCTTGGAGAGAATATTTTCTTTCGTAACATATTTAGCCACTTCCGACACGGGCACATGCTCGGTGAGCAGGCCGATGCGCATATTGTCCGCCGTCATGAACATGAGCACGTCTTTGCTGTTAAAGGCGTTGCGGAGATAGGGGGTATGGCCGGTGAAGTCGAAATCCTTCGACTGGATGTTCTTTTTGTGTATGGGAGCGGTGACAAGGCCTTCGATCTCGCGGGCCTTGAGGCTTTCCACGGCTACGGCTAGGGAGCGGGCGGCGTATTTACCGCCGATTTCGTTCAGTACGCCAGGCGTGATCTGCACTTCTTCCTCCCAGCAGTTGAAAACGCTCACCTGTTTGGGGTTCAGCTTGCTGAAGTCCTTGATGCTCTGGTAGTTGAAATTGTTCTCATTGAGCAGTTTCCGGTAGAAATTGATCGCTTTGTTGGAAGCAAACACCACGGGGGTGCACAATTCCAGCATCCGGCTGTCGGCGAAAGTTTTGATGATGATCTCCAGGCCGATGCTGTTCAGGTCTCCCGCGGAGATCCCGATCACGGGGCGATGCGTATGTGCGTTAACTGAGCTCATGAGTATTCCGAAATAGGCAACAAATATACGTGTTATAGTTGAGAGATGGGCCGCCGGGGGCAAACTGCCGGGGATTCCTTAATTTTGCGGCTTATTCTGTTCCATGTATACGCTAAAGAAGTCATTAGGCCAACATTTCCTCAAGGATGAAAACATGTGCCGCCAGATTGTGGAGGCATTGCCCGTTACCCCCGGCATGCAGCTGCTGGAAGTGGGCCCCGGAGCCGGGGCCATCACCAAATACCTGCTGGAAATCCCGGACGTGACCTTCAAAGCCGTGGAGCTCGATACGGAGAAGGTGCAGTACCTCGAGAAAACCTTCCCCGCCATCCAGGGCAAACTGATCAACGAAAGTTTCCTGGAAATGCAGGCGCCTTTTGCCGGGCCATTCGCCATCATCGGCAATTTTCCCTACAATATTTCCACGCAGATCATGTTTCGCGTGCTGGAATGGAAAGAACAGGTGCCTCTCGTGGTGGGCATGTTCCAGAAGGAAGTGGCGCAACGCATCGCGGCGGGGCATGGCAACAAGGATTACGGTATCCTCAGCGTGCTCCTCCAGGCCGAATACCGGATCGAATATCTTTTCGATGTGCATGAAAACTGCTTCAACCCGCCGCCCAAGGTGAAATCCGGCGTCATCCGCTGCACACGGCTCGAAAAACCGTATGAAGTGAAAGACTGGAAGAAGTTCACCCTGCTGGTGAAAACCGCTTTCGGGCAGCGCCGCAAGCAGTTGCGCAACCCGCTGAAAGGACTGTTCAAAAAAGAATTCTTACAGGAACCCATATTTACGAAACGCGCGGAAGAGCTCACGGTAGCTGATTTCGTAGCCCTCACCGAACAAATGTTATGAGCAAGCAAGTCATCATCACGGCCAAAGTACACGAATATCTGATCAACGAATTACAGGCGAAAGGGTTTGTGGTGGATTACCGTCCTTCCATTACCTACGATGAGCTGATGGCCTCCATTCACGGCGCTTCCGGCCTTATCGTGACCACGCGTATCAAAGTGGATAAAGCGATGCTGGACCGGGCTTCGCAGCTGGAATGGATCGGCCGCCTCGGTTCCGGGATGGAGCTGATCGATACGGCGTATGCCACGCAGAAAGGCATCCGGCTGGCGAGCAGCCCCGAAGGCAACCGCGATACGGTCGGCGAGCAGGCGGTGGGGATGCTGGTGATGCTGATGCACAACCTTTTGAAAAGTTCGCTGGAGCTGCGCCAGGGCATTTGGGAGCGCGATGGCAACCGGGCCTGGGAGCTGGGAGGGCGTACCGTCGGGATCATTGGATATGGTCATACCGGTGGTGCTTTTGCACAGCGGCTCCGCGGGTTCGGCGTGAAAATCCTCGCTTACGACAAATATAAGACCGGCTTCAGCGACGAATTCGTACAGGAAGCTTCGCTGGAAGACCTTTACCGCGAGGCCGACATCGTGAGCCTGCACCTGCCGCTGACGGATGAAACGCGGCACCTGGCGAACATGGCGTTCTTCAGGTCTTTCCACAAACCCGTGTACCTGCTGAATACTTCCCGCGGGAAGGTGGTGAAAACGGCGGATGTGGTGGCGGCGCTGGAAAACGGGGCGCTTGCGGGCGCCGCGCTCGACGTGCTGGAAAATGAAAAGCTGGAAACATTCAGCGAAACGGAGAAAGCGGAGTTTCAATATCTCCTGGCGCATCCCCGCGCCGTGATCACCCCGCACATCGCGGGATATAGCCACGAGGCGAGCATCAAAATGGCGAAAGTGACGCTGGAAAAACTCGGTTTATAGCATAGGAGAAAGCCTCCATATTATGCATTTTAATATTTGAATGCGGGGGAGGATCGGAACGAAAAAAAGTTATATTTGCAATACTGATACTGGATTGACGTCTTTGCGCAAGCGAGGACGTTAATTTTTTTCTGTCCCATAAAAACATTCAGGTATGTCTGGCGTAAATTACGTTACCAAGGAGACCCTTGAACAAATGCGGGATGAGCTTACGCAACTCAAGACCAAAGGAAGGGCTGAGATTGCGCGGGCGATTTCCGAAGCGCGTGAGAAAGGAGATTTGAAAGAGAACGCCGAATATGATGCGGCTAAGGAAGCGCAGGGCCTTCATGAAGCCAAAATCGCCGTGCTGGAAAACGCCATCGCCACGGCACGTGTGGTGGAAACGGATGATATCGATACATCCAAAGTATCCATTCTTTGCAAAGTGACCATCACCAATCTGGCCAATAAGAAAACCATCACCTATCAGTTGGTGTCCGAGAAGGAAGCCGATCTGAAGCAGGGCAAAATCTCCGTGACTTCTCCCATCGGCAAGGGATTGCTTGGCAAGAAGGTGGGCGATGAAGCCGATGTGGTGGCGCCGAACGGTAAGCTTCGTTTTAAAATCGATCACATCACCGTGTAAAAAGCGGCGGCAATGAATATGGAGGCCCCCGCGCAAGGGGGCCTTTTTTTATGCCAAATATTGTAGTTTTATACCCGCGCTAAAGCCTACCGTCCATGACCATTTTCTCGAAAATCATCAAAGGAGAAATCCCGAGTTATAAAATTGCGGAAAACGACCAGTTCTTCGCCTTCCTCGATATTTTTCCCATGATGGAGGGCCACACCCTCATCATTCCCAAAACGGAAACCGATAAATTCTTTGATGTAGACGATGCATACCTGGCGGAATGGCTGCTTTTCGCGCGCCCGATCGCCAGGGCGATAGAAGCCGTAGTGCCCTGCAACCGCGTAGGAATCAGCGTCATGGGGCTCGAGGTGCCGCATGCGCATATGCACCTGGTACCGATCAACTCGGCAGACGATCTTAATTTCACCCGCCCCAAACTGAAATTACAGCCGGAGGAATTCAAAGCGATCCAGGAGAAAATAATGGCGGAAATGGAGCGTAACGCCTAGAGCGTAGGTACGTAAAACTTGAAACCGATGCCGTGAAGCGTTTCCAGCTTCACATCTTTGTCGTCGACGAAATGCTTGCGGATTTTGGTAATGAAAACATCCATGCTGCGGCCCAGGAAATAGTCGTCTTTCCCCCACACATGATACAGGATCTCTTCCCGCTTGAGCGTCTTGTTGGCATTCTCGCAGAAAAATTTCAGTAAGTCGGCCTCTTTCTGGGTAAGGGTCGCTTTCAGTTTGCCGGCGCTGTCCATCAGTTTCAGTTCGCCGTAATCGAAGGTGATTTTGCCTACGGTATAGGTCGTGCGTTTATCCGCGTTCAGCGGGCGTGTGCGTTTCAGGAATACTTCGATGCGCAGCAGGAGCTCCTGCATGGAAAAGGGCTTGGTAACGTAATCGTCCGCTCCGTGCTTGAACCCGCTGATCTTGTCTTCGTCCTGCGATTTGGAGGTGAGGAACAGAATAGGGATCAGGTCGTTTTTCTGACGGATCTGCCGGGCCAGTTCGAAACCGTTTTTTTTAGGCATTACCACGTCGAGCAGACATATATCGTACAGGCTTTTTTGAAACGTTTTCCAGGCTATTTCTCCATCGGAGCAGTGCGTCACTTCGTATCCCGATTCTTCCAAACGTTTTTTGGTTATAGCACCCAGGTTATAATCATCCTCCACTAGTAAAATTCTAGCCTTCGTATCCATCTACGAAAAAAATTAGGGGTGAGGTATTAAATTTCATTAGTAACACTTATGTGTGCCCCGCGGTACTATTTCAGGGCACTTTAGCCTTATTCCAGTTCAAAATAAGGACAATTTCTTAATTAACAAACATCGGCCGGCCGGATTATGTTCAAAACCAGGTTAAGGACGGGAGAGCCGTTCGGGATGTTGCTGCAGGAATTTGTCCCAGCCTTTTGATTTACCGGTGGTTAGCAGGGGGCTGCTGTCCTGGAAATGATGGCAGACGGCTACTGCCAGTGCGTCGGTGGCATCGAGGTATTCGGGTACTTCGGTGAACCGGAGGATGCGCTGGAGCATCTGCCATACCTGTTCTTTATTGGCGTTGCCGTTGCCGGTGATGGATTGTTTCACTTTCTTGGGCGAATATTCCGCTACCGCAAGCCCCGCCTGCATGGCTGTGGCGATCGCCACGCCCTGGGCGCGCCCCAATTTGAGCATCGACTGCACATTTTTGCCGAAGAAGGGCGCCTCGATGGCACAACAAACAGGTTTGTGTTCCTGGATGATTTTGTTCATCCGGTCGTGGATGGCCTGCAGTCTTTCGTAGTGGTCTTTTTTCGGGTTGAGCTTGAGCACATCCATTTTGATGATCTCCACTTGCTGGCCTTTCACGGCGATGAGGCCGTAGCCCATGATAATGGTTCCTGGGTCGATCCCGAGAATTATTTTTGTATTGTTTGCCAAGCGGAGCCTATTTTTGCCAAAATTCGAAGAAGTCTGAACAAAAGTACCAAAATAATCCTCAATTACGTCCTCGGCGGCGCCCTGTTCACATGGTTAACCTTCGCGATCGTCCGGCAGATCCGGCATCAGGAAAACCTTCCGGCGGCGTGGGCGCATATCCGGGAGATGATAGCGGACAGGGGATGGGTGCTTTTGTTGATGGTAATGCTGATGATGCTGGTGAACTGGGGGATCGAGGCGCGGAAATGGCAGATCCTGGTGCGCCCCCTCGAGCCAGTGCCCTTCCGGCGGGCTTTCGGGGCCATCCTCACCGGGGTGTCGGTTTCGGTCAGCACCCCCAACCGTATCGGCGAATACGGCGGACGGATGCTGTACCTCAGCAACGCCAGCAAACTCAAATCCATCGCCGCCACCATCGTGGGCAGCTACTCCCAGATCATCGCCACCCTGCTCTTCGGCCTCGTCGGCGGCCTTTTTTATGTAAGCCGCTACGACGTCACCGGCCAGCTTTCGGCCGCGCCCGGATTTAGGGAAAAATTAACGCTCGGTTTACTCATTCTGGTTTGCGCCACCGTTTTATTCCTTTATTTTCGGCTAAGGATCATTATTTCGCTGGTCGACCGGGTGAAGTGGCTGCGCAAAGTGAAGGTTTTCATCATGGTGATCGTCCGGTATTCGCCGGCGGAATTGCGGACCCTGCTGTACCTGAGCGCCATCCGGTATATGGTGTTTACGGCACAGTATTTGATTTTATTATATGCGTTGGGTGTTGCATTTGTGTGGTGGGAAGGGTTTTTCATGATTAGTGTAATTTACCTGGTCATGGCAGTAATCCCCACCGTAGCCATCGCAGAAGTCGGCCTCCGGGGAAGCGTCAGCCTCCACTTCCTGGGCCTCCTCAGCGCCAACGCCGCAGGCATCCTGGCCGCCACCGTGGCCATATGGCTGATCAACCTGGTGCTGCCCGCCGCCATCGGCTCCGTGCTGCTCCTCGGTGTGAAGATTTTCAGAGATAAATAGCGATCGTTCGATGAAGTATGTTTTACTGTTGCTTTGCGGCCTGTTGTTGTACCCCGCCTCCCCCAAGGCGCAGGATAAGTTCTGTGGTATCGTCAATACCAGCTTCAAAGCTGGCGAATCCCTCACCCTGAAAGTATTCTACAACCTCGGCAGCATGTACGTCGGCGCCGGTGAAGCCACCTTCAATACCACCCTCGTTAAATATAACGGTAAAGATGCCTACCACGTAGTGGGCGACGGCAAAACCTACCGCTCCTACGACTGGTTCTTCAAAGTCCGAGACCGCTACGAAAGCTATATCGACACCGCCACACTGCTCCCCATCCGATTCATCCGCAATATCAACGAAGGCGGATACAAGAAATACAACAACGTCGGCTTCAATCGCGACAACAGCACCGCCACCAGCACCAACGGCACTTTCAAAGTGCCCGCCTGCATCCAGGACGTGATCTCCTCCATCTATTACGCCCGCAATATCGACTTCAATAAATACAAACCGGGCGACAAGATCCCGTTCTCCATGTTCCTCGACGACGAAGTATTCGACATCTATATCCGGTATATCGGCAAAGAACAGGTGGAAACCCGCTACGGCACCTTCCGCGCCATCAAATTCAAACCCCTCCTCATCAAAGGCACCATCTTCGAAGGCGGGGAAAAAATGACCGTGTGGGTCAGCGACGACGCGAATAAAATCCCCCTGCGGGTCGATAGCCCCATTTCTGTTGGCAGTATCAAAGTAGACATGATCAGCTTCTCCAACCTCCGCTGGGCGCTCTCCTCCCTGGTAAAGAAACGTTAAAGCCGAACCGGAATCCGCTTTATCTGTTATATTTGTTTCAGACACAATCAATTTTACATATGGAAGAACGCAAACCCAAGATCCTGCTGGCCGAAGACGATACCAACCTCGGGATGGTATTAAAAAACTACCTGGAACTCAACGATTACGACGTGGAGCTTTGCCGGGACGGTATCCTCGCGCTCGCAGCCTTCCGTCGGGACAAGTTCGACATCTGCCTGCTCGACATCATGATGCCCAATATGGACGGGTTCAAGCTCGCGGAGGAAATCCGGGATGTGGATCCGGATATTCCCCTGTTTTTCCTTTCCGCCAAAACCATGAAGGAAGATATCATCCAGGGATATAAGCTGGGCGCCGATGATTACATCTCCAAGCCTTTCGATTCCGAACTGCTGCTGCTGAAAATCAAGGCGATCCTGAAACGCAACCAGGAATTGAATAATAAGGAAGAAGAACAGTTCGAGTTCAAAATCGGGCAATACCAGTTCAACTCCCGCCTGCGCACCCTCACCAAAGGCGCCGATTCGCATACGCTGTCGCCCAAGGAAAACGAGCTGCTGCACATGCTTTGCGAGCACAAAAACGACCTGCTTCCCCGCGAAGTGGCCCTGAAGAAGATCTGGGGCAGCGACACCTATTTCAACGGCCGCAGCATGGACGTGTACATCGCCAAGCTGCGCAAGTACCTGAAAGACGATTCTAACATCGAAATCGTGAACATCCATGGCAATGGCTTCCGCCTCGTGGTGAAAGATTAATGCCAGTATAAATAATGAAGAAGGCCGGTTGAGTTTCAACCGGCCTTTTGTATTTGATAATCACTTGTTTATGTAAAGAGAAGGTTGGATCCCCTGCTGTTGGGGTTCCGCCCGAGATGGGTATACGCTTTCTCGGTGACTTCGCGGCCGCGGGGCGTGCGTTTGATAAAACCTTCCTGGATGAGGAAAGGCTCATATACTTCTTCAAGGGTTCCCGGCTCTTCGCCAACCGCCGTAGCAATTGTGGTAATGCCTACCGGGCCGCCTTTGAAATTGTCGATGATAGTGGAAAGGATGCGGTTATCCATTTCGTCGAGGCCATATTCGTCGACGCTGAGGGCTTTGAGGCTGAACTGGGCGATGCCGAGATCGATGGTGCCGTTGCCCATTACCTGCGCGAAATCCCGCACCCGGCGGAGCAATCCGTTTGCGATACGCGGGGTGCCGCGGCTGCGGCGCGCGATCTCCATCGCGGCGTCGGAAGTGATTTTGGTGCCAAGGAGGCCGGCGGCGCGCCAGAGGATGCGCTGGAGCACTTCAGCGGTATAATATTCGAGGCGGCTTTTGATGCCGAAGCGGCTGAGGAGCGGGGCGGTAAGGAGGCCCGAGCGCGTGGTGGCGCCCACCAGCGTGAAAGGGTGCAGGTTGATCTGGACCGACCGCGCATTGGGGCCCGAGTCGATCATGATATCGATGCGGTAATCCTCCATGGCGGAATAGAGATATTCTTCCACAACGGTGCTGAGGCGGTGGATTTCGTCCACAAACAGTACATCGCGCTCCTCGAGGTTGGTGAGGAGGCCGGCGAGGTCGCCGGGTTTTTCGATCACCGGGCCCGACGTTTCCCGGATGTTCACGCCAAGCTCGTTGGCCACGATGCGGGAAAGCGTCGTTTTCCCCAGGCCGGGAGGGCCATGGAAAAGAATGTGATCGAGCGCTTCGTCGCGCATCTTCGCCGCTTTGATGAACACTTTCAGATTCTCGATGATCTGGTCCTGCCCGGAAAAATCCATGATCTCCCGCGGCCGGATGCTGTTCTCGAATTCCTTCTCGGCAGCGCTCATCCTTTGTTCATCTGGTCTTAGGTTTGGATTGGACATGTGTGTTTGTTGCCTTTCAGCGTCAAAAATAACGAGAAATTGGCGAGGATATGAATATCGTTTATTTTTAGGCAAATCTTTCATCTGCCTATGTCCAGAAAAATAATGTTAGCCATGCTGTTGCTTACCGCCAGCCTGGGTGCTTCCGCGCAGCAGACCGACGTGAATGAAGTCCGCCGCATCATCTCCACGCTCGCCGCCGACAGCATGATGGGCCGCGGAACTTTCACGCCCGGCATCGAGAAGGCGTCGCTTTTCATCGAATCAGAATTTGAGAAAACCGGCCTGGAAAAACTGCCCGGCGCCGCCAGTTACCGCCAGCCTTTCGCTATGAAAAGCCGGTCGATTTATCCTGCAGATTCGCTCAGCCTCGTGCCCGGCGCCAAAGCGCTGCATAATGTGGTGGGCCTGATCCGCGGCAGCAGCAAGCCCGACGAATACGTGATCTTCTCCGGTCACTACGACCATATCGGCATCCTCAAACCCGTTGCGGGCGACAGTATCGCCAATGGCGCCGACGACGATGCTTCCGGCATCACGGCGGTGATCCTGCTGGCGCGCCACTTCAAACAGCATCCGCCCGAGCGCACGGTGATCTTCGCCTGCTTTACGGCGGAAGAGATCGGCGGTTTCGGCTCGCGGTATTTTTCAAGAGAAGTCAACCCCGACCAGGTGGTGGCCATGTTCAACATCGAAATGATCGGGAAAGAATCCAAGTTCGGCCGCAACAGCGCGTTCATCACGGGTTTCGAGCGTTCGGATTTCGGTCCCATCCTGCAGCGCAACCTCGAAGGCTCGGCGTTTCAGTTTCATCCCGATCCGTATCCCGAACAGCAGCTGTTCTACCGTTCGGATAATGCGATGCTGGCCAAGCTCGGTGTGCCCGCGCATACCATTTCCACCACGCAGATCGACAAGGATAAACTGTATCACAGTGTAGACGACGAGATCGAATCACTCGACATGCAGAATATCGCCGACATCATCAGCGCGATCGCGGTAAGTTCCGGCACGATCGTGAGCGGTAAGGACACGCCTACCCGTGTAACGAAAGAGTAGTAAAAATCAGTTATATCAAGGAAAACGAGCCGCGAACCGGCTCGTTTTTTTATGCAAAAAAAGGGCGAGCCATGAAAGGCCCGCCCTATAGTATTTGAGCGTATTGTATTAAAGTTGGAGTTTCGCGATCACGGCGAAATGGTCCGAAGCGAAAAGGCCTTTCCAGGTTTGGGAAATAGTAGCGTGTTGCAGCACTTTCCATGGCCCTTTGAGGAAGATATAATCGATAGGCTCGCTGCTGGTTTCATGTGCGCGCCATCCGTTGAAAGTGCCGGTGGGGCCATAATGCGGCGTTTGGCTAATGGCTTTGGCGTCGGTCAGGTGAAGCGGGTTTTGCGCATCCACGATCACGCGGATGGGCTCGTCGCCAGGCGTGGCGTTGAAGTCGCCGGTTACAACGGCGGGGAGTTTGCCGGAGATGGCGGCAACTTTTTCGATGAGGAGCCTGGCGCTTTCGCGGCGGGCGATTTTGCCCATATGATCGAAGTGGGTATTGAAGTGGTAGAAGATTTTGCCGGTCGTTCTGTCGCGGAATTTCCCGTAGGAAACGATGCGTTCGATGGCGGCGTCCCATCCTTTGGCGCCGATTTTATCGGGTGTTTCGGAGAGCCAGAAGGTGTGGGATTCGAGTAGTTTGACGCGGGTGGTATCGTAGAAGATGGCGGAGAATTCCCCTTTTTTGTCGCCGTCGGTGCGGCCTACGCCGAGGTATTTGTATTGCGGAAGTGCGTTGTTGAGGTCGAGCATTTGTTCCCAGAGGGCTTCCTGCACGCCGAGGAGCGCGGGGCGGTGGTAGAGGACCTGGGAGGCGAGGCGGTCCTTGCGGTTGGGCCAGGCGTTGATGCTGTCTTTCGGTGTGTTCATGCGGATGTTGAACGTCATGACCTGGATGCTGCGGTCCTGCGCATGCGTCTGTAACCAGGTGAAAGCGGCGAGGAATAGCGTCATAAATCTTTTCATGCAAGAAAAATACTACACATTCTTCGTTTTTCGGAGATATTGTCGTTAACTCTGAGATATCCTCACCCTTTTTTCCTCGCCATGACCATCTTTCCCCCTAGTTTTGGTATCAGCACATTTTTATGAAGACGATGCGCATAGTACAGAAGGGGCCGGTGGGGAGCCGTGTACGGGCTGCCGGGTTATTGTTTCAGGATAGGGGAGGATATTGGCATGTGTATGTGCCTGCGTTGGGTTTGTTGGGGTATGGAAAATCGCGGCAGGCGGCTTATCGTTGCCTGGAGGCGGTGTGCGGGGTGTATATGAGGACGGTGTGGATGGGTGGGAAGTTGGAAGTGGAAGTGCGGGAAGGCGGATGGGTGGAAGGGGAAGACATGTGGCATGCGCCGGTGATGTCGTATGGGCAATTGCGGGAAGTGTTGGGATATATGAAAAAGGGCGCGGTGATGCGGGCGTTTGGGTTGATGGTGGAAACGGGGATCGCGCGGGAGGGGAAGGCGGTTACATAAAATCAAATATATGCGGAAAGGAGTTTGCAATGTGGACGTATCGCTGGATACGTTCCGGGATTTCCTTTGCCTGAAGGGTTATCGTTTCCGGCTATTGCCGGGTGGGCATGAGCAATGGGAGGGGGGCGCGGGAGCAGGCCGGTGGTGCTGGCGCGACTGGTGGATCCGGTTCCGCCGTTTGCCATTCGGCATGCACTGCGGTTGATGGGCGTGGCGAGGGAGGAGCTGGAGGCTTACCTGGCGGGGGAGACGTAGCGGTCCTGTAGTTTGTACGCTATACCCGTTCAATGGCGTGGCTATGGCGAAATAGCAATGTATTCAGCCGGTAAAGGAATAGTACAGCTACATCATTCGTTTTGCGTATCGACGATGTATGCATTGCATTGCTGGTTAAATGGATAGGCTTTAATAAGTAGCCATGTCCGTTGACGTGAGCTGGATGATATTTGGAACGCTACAGCGCGAGTAGCCGCGAAACCCGCCGAAGTAAGTTGCAGGAACTTTATGAGCATGCCGTTGCTCCGGCAGGAAAATCAACGCATAGTTGATGCAGGATGCTGACGGAATTGATGATTGAAAGATGCGATCAAGAAATTAGCGTGAAAGAAACCATGCATAGAAAACCATGGATGCATCTGTTTGACGGAAATCACGTAAGATGTTGCCGTTTCATTCCATGCCGGAGCGCTTGTTGTCTCGGGTTTCCCCGGGCAAGGGTGCTTCGCGGGCGCGGATGTTGCAGCGGACATAAGCAGCTATAAAAAAGGACCGGCATTCCTGCCGGTCCTGATATGAAAAATGCAGTGTACGTATTAACGGAGGCTTTTCAGCAATTCCTGTACGGCGCGCTCGAGCTGGGGGTCTTTGTCTTCCAGCCGGTCGGTAAAGGTGGTCTTTACGTAGATATCGGGTGCCACGCCTTCTTTCTCGAGGTTCTTGCCGTCGAGTGTGTAGCAGCCCCAGGAGGGGAGGCGATAGAAGGAACCGTCCACCAGTCCTTTGCCGGAGGTGAAGATGATCCAGCGATAGGATTCGGTGCCGATGATGGTGCCGAGCTTCAGCGCTTTGAAGCCCGCGGCGGTCATCTCGGCGTCGCTGAGCGATTGCTCGTTGATCAGCAGTACGATGGGTTTGCCCGCCGGCGCGAAGTTCGGCTGCGGGGAGGGTTTGCCTTCGCGGTACTGCCATTGCAGGTAAGGGCGTTGCGACAGGAATTTCAGCACTTCGTCGTGCACGTTGCCGCCGGTGTTGTAACGGAGGTCGAGGATGAGTGCGTCTTTGTCGCCGATTTTGGCGGTCATGTCGATGAGAAATTTATCCAATTCGCCACCGCCCATGTTTTTCATGTACGTGTAGGCGATACGGTTGTTGCTGAGCTTGTCGACTTTCAGTTCATTGCCGTAGATCCATTCGTCGTACAGCTGGCCATTGAGGTCCCCGGGGCTTTGCGGATGCAAGCGCACGTCGAACGTTTTGCCGGCGCGCTCGAAAGTGAGCAGCACTTCACGCTCCATGGTGGGGCGGGTGAAATACTGGTCGCGGCATTGTTTCGGATCTACCTTCTTGCCGTTTACCTGCGTCAGCACATCACCCGGACGGATATCGATGCCTGCCCTGTCGGCATTGCTGTTTTCCACGATCCTGCGAACGGTGTAAGGTTGTTGTTCTTCGAAGAGGATCCCCGTTTCCATCGTCTGGTACGCGAGGTTGATGCGCTCTTCATTGCCGGAAGAATTGAAACCAAGGTGGGAGGAGTTCAGTTCGCCGAGCAGGTCGTTGATCAGGACGCGCAGATCCGAGCGGTTGTTCACATACGGGAGGTAGCGGCTGTACGCATCGCGCAGACGGCTCCAGTCGGTGCCGTGGAAGTCGGCGTTGTAGAAGTTTTCTTCCACATTGGCCCAGGTTTCGTAATAAATCTGCCGGAACTCGTCGCGGAGGTTGCGGTAGAATGTCTGGCTGATATTGATGGGATCGATCTTGTTGGCGTCGGCGTTCAGTTTAACGATGTTGCCGCCGGCTAGGGCGAAGAGTTTGCCGTCCACTTCCACCACGTTGCCATCAAAGCGTTCGCTGCCGTTGATTTTTTCGGTTTTGGTTTCTTCAAACGGCTCGGTCACCATCTTGTAGAGCGTGCCCCTGCCTTCATGGTTGGAACCGAAGAATACAGTGGTTTTATCACCTTTGCTGGTGATCCAGTACGGGCCGTATTGAGAACCGAAGTCGGGAGATACCTGCTGGATGCGCTGCATCAGGCGGTTGGTGTTGAGGGCGAGCGTCTTCGGCGCGTCGGCGCTGTCGGATTTTTTGTCGGATTTATTGGAAGCGGTTTTGTCGTCTTTCTTTTTATCCTCTTCCTTCTTTTTGAACAGTTCGTCAAACTTCTCTGAGCGGAATGGTTCGTCGAATTTGTCGAGCGGCAGGCGGTAGATCTTGGGGTTGATCATGCCGAAAGGATAGGAAGGCTTGGTGCGGGCGGAGGCGAAGTAAATGTACTTTCCGTCGGGCGACCAAAAGGGATCCACTTCGGAAACACCCGTGTTGGTGAGGTTGGTGGTGGTATTCTTTTTCAGGTTATGCACCATGATGTCGTGCTCGAAATTGCGGCGCACGGTGTATACGACATACTCACCGTTGGGAGAAAACCTCGGCTGCACGCTCTGGAAAGCCCAGATTTCGTCCCTGGCGATGGTGCGCGATTGAAGGGATTTGCAGTCGATGATCTTCACCTGGTCGCGCCCGCTGAGGTACACGGCCTGTGTGCGGTCGTGGTTCATGGCGATGTCGCGGTTATTGCTCTTGTCGCTGGTGTGTTGTTTGGCGGTGCCGCTGCCATCGGCGGGGATGGTATAGAGGTTGAGGTAGCCGTTGAGCGTCTGGTTGAAGAGAAGCGTCTTGTTGTCGGCGAGCCAGAGTACTTCCAGGGCTCTTTCGCCACTGAGGGGCAGCTGGCGCACGAACTTCCCTTCGATGTCGGACACGAAGATTTCGCCGCGCGAGATGAACGCGAGCTTCTTGCCATCGGGCGATACGTCGAAGTTGGAGATTTTGTCGCGGACGTCGAACGCTTGTTCTTTGGCGAGCACCGGGTTGCGGAAGATTTGCAGCGCGATTTTCTCCGTTTTGCCGGAAGCTACGTCGTACGACCAGATCTGGTAGTCTTTTTCAAACACGATCCTGTTGCCGGAAGCGCTGACAGCCGGGCGTTTGATCGAAGTGTTGAATTTGGTGAGGCCTTTTTTCTGTCCGCCGGCGAAAGTATAGAGGTTGTATTCCCCGTTGGCTTCGTCGGAAACGAAATAGATATTGCCTTTACGGTCGATGGTGGTCCAGAGGTCTTTGCCGCGGTAATCCGTGTACTGCTTGTACTTTTTGGTAGCGGGGTTGTACGACTGGATATCGGGGTTGAAGTCGCCTTTATACCGTTTGCGGTTGGCGGCGAATGAGCTTTCCCAGGTATCGTTGAAGAACAGCTCCCCGGTGGAGGGGTGTTCGGAGAGGTTGTGGATCAGGTTGAAGTAATGGGGGAATACGCGGACGGGAGTGCCGCCGTCGATACCCACTTTATAGCTCGTGGCGTTGCCGGAGCGGTTGGAGGTGAAGTAAATGGATTTGGAATCCCAGCTCCAGGAGTCCATGAGGTCGTTGGCCTCGTGCATGGTGAGCTGGCGGATTTCGCCGCCGTTGATGGGCATGATGAAAACATCTGCCCGGCCGAATTGGGTGCCGGTAAAGGCAATCCATTTCCCGTCCGGCGAAACGCTGGGGAGGGATTCGTTGCCTTGCATGGCGGTGAGGCGGGTGGCCTGCGGGTTTTGAATATCTGCTTTCCAGAGATCGCCCTCGAAGCTGAATATAACGGTTTGGCCATCAGGGGTGAGCGTGGGAGAGGAGGTGAAATACGTGTCGGATTGTTGGGCAGCGGCAGGCAGGGATAAAGCCGCGGCCAAAACGCCCAGGTAAAGTGGTCTCATAATAGCGAGGTGGTTTATGGGCAGTAAGATAGTGAGGAATCCGGGTAACCGGAAACCATTTATCACGCCGCCATGCGGGTTCAGAACATTTTTGGTTTTGGGGTGAAGGGTATCTTATGATGATATATTCACCTGCTTTATGTCCGCATCAAGTCCACCTCAAGTCCACCTCAAGTCCGCCTCCTCTCCGCCTTGCCTTCGCTCATCTTATACTCATGTCGGCCCTACCGTACCGGGTTTGAACGCGCTTTTCAGTTTATAATCCCGCATCTGTTGCCTTCCATCTTTTGTCACGTCAAAATACTATCATCTTCAAGCTGTCAATTTTACCCGAATTTCGCTTGTCCTGCCCATCGTTTGCATAAAAAAAGCCGGTCGGGAAGACCGGCTTTTCAAGTATCGCCAAGTGATGTTTATATCACCACATTGATCATTTTTCCTTTCACGAAGATGATTTTCTTGGGTTGTTTCCCTTCCAGCCATTTCTGCACTACTTCATTCGCCAGCGCGATCTTCTCCACTTCCGCGGCTTCCGCATCGAGGGCGATATTGATCGTTGTACGGAGCTTGCCGTTTACGGATACAGGGTACTCCTTCACGGATTCCACCACGTATTTTTCTTCAAACACCGGGAACGCCGCGTCCAGTACGGAACCGCTGTTGCCGATGGCTTGCCAGAGTTCTTCGCACATATGCGGCGCGTACGGCGTGAGCAAGATGAGTAACTGCTCCAGCACTGCTTTTTTGCTGCATTTCTGATCCGTCAGTTCGTTGACGCACACCATAAACGCGCTTACCGCCGTGTTGAACGAAAGGCGCTCGCAGTCTTCATCGATCTTACGGATCGTACGGTGAAGTGTTTTCAGTTCTTCCGCCGTAGGCGCTTCGTCTTTCACGATCAAACCCTTATTCTCGTCGAAGAACAAACGCCAGGTTTTCTTCAGGAAACGGTGCACCCCTTCAATCCCCTTCGTTTCCCAGGGCTTGCTTTGTTCCACCGGCCCCAGGAACATCTCATACATCCGGAACGTATCGGCGCCGAACTTATCTACCAGCATATCCGGGTTCACGGTGTTGAATTTGCTCTTGCTCATCTTCTCGGAGATCGTACCGCAGAGATATTTGCCGTCTTCCAGGATGAACTGTGCATTGGAATAATCCGGGCGCCATTTTTTAAACGCTTCGGTATCCAGTTCCACCCCGTCAACAATATTCACATCCACATGCAATTCGTCGGTTTCATACTTGTCTTTCAGTCCCGCCGAAACAAACTGGTTCGTTCCCCGAACGCGGTACACGAGACGGGAACTGCCCGTGATCATCCCCTGGTTCACCAGTTTCCGGTAAGGCTCGTCGAAGCCGATGTGCCCCAGGTCAAACAATACCTTTGTCCACAAACGGCTGTACAGCAAATGGCCCACGGCATGTTCCGTGCCCCCGATGTACAGATCCACCTGTCCCCAGTAATCCGACACCTTCCGGTCGCAGAACGTTTCCGTATTCTGCGGATCCATATACCGGAGGAAATACCAGCTGGATCCGGCGTAACCGGGCATGGTATTGGTTTCGCGGCGCAACGACGTGCCCGGCTCCGAAGGCAGGTTCACCCACTCGGTCACGTTGGCCAGCGGGCCTTCGCCTTCTTCACCCGGACGGTAATTCTCCACATGCGGCAATTCCAGCGGCAGATCGGCGGGATCCATTGCTTCGGGAACGCCGTTGCGGAACACGATCGGGAAAGGCTCGCCCCAATAACGCTGCCGGCTAAAGCCCGCATCGCGCATCCTGAAGTTGATCTGGCGGCGGCCGATGCCCAACTGCTCGATCTTTTCGGTTACCAGGTCCATCGCTTCGCGCATGGGCTTGCCGTTGAGGAAGTCGCTGTTCTGGAGCACGGCGTCTTTCGTGGCATTGGCTTCTTCGCCGTTAAAGGCGTCGCCGATGATATTGGTGATGGGAATGTTGAAATGTTTCGCAAACCCGAAATCGCGCGCATCGCCGCAGGGCACTGCCATGATGGCGCCGGTACCGTAGCCGGCCAGTACGTACTCGGAAATCCAGATGGGAATTTTGCGGCCGTCGAACGGATTCACGGCGTAAGCGCCGGTAAAGCACCCCGTGATCTGTTTCACTTCGGCCATCCGCTCGCGCTCGGAGCGGCTTTGCACGTATTCGCGGTAATCGCTCACGGCCTTGGCCTGCTCTCCGGAGGTGATGCTTTCCACGAGCTCATGTTCGGGCGCCAGCACCATGAAGTCCACCCCGAAAATGGTATCCGGGCGGGTGGTGTACACCACGATGTTATCGAGGCTGCCGGCCACGTTGAACTTGATTTCCGCGCCCTGGCTTTTCCCGATCCAGTTGCGCTGCATGTCTTTCATGGCTTCGCTGAACTGGACGGATTCCAGTCCTTCGAGGAGGCGGTCCGCATATTCGGTGATGCGCAAAAACCACTGGCGCATTTTCTTTTTGATAACCGGGTGGCCGCCGCGTTCGCTCACGCCGTTGATGACCTCGTCGTTGGCGAGCACGGTTCCCAGGGCGGGGCACCAGTTCACTTCGGCGTAGGCGAGGTATGCGAGGCGGTATTCCATGAGGGTTTGTTGTTGTTCCTCATAGGTCCAGCCGTTCCAGGTGTCGGCGCTGAACCGGAGCCCGCGATCGCCGGGGCAATCCTGGTGGAGGTTGCCTTCGGTTTCGAAAATGCGCACGAGCGTTTCGATGCTTTCCGCTTTTGCGGCATGGCGATTGTACCAGCTGCCGAAAAGTTGCAGGAAGATATGTTGCGTCCACTTGTAATAAGCGGGCTCGCTGGTATTGATCTCGCGGGACCAGTCGTAGCTGAACCCGATGTTGTCGAGCTGCTTGCGGAAGGTTTTGATATTGGCTTCGGTGGTAACGGCGGGATGCTGGCCGGTTTCGATGGCGTATTGCTCCGCCGGCAGACCGAACGCGTCGTACCCCATGGGGTGCAATACGTTATAGCCTTTCAGCCGTTTGTAACGGGAATAGATATCCGATGCGATGAAACCGAGGGGGTGCCCGACGTGCAAGCCCGCCCCGGAGGGGTAGGGGAACATGTCCAGCACGTAGCATTTGGGTTTGCTGCTGTCGTTGCTGACTTTGTAAGCGCCGGATTTCACCCAGTGGTCCTGCCATTTCCGCTCGAGTTGCCTGAAATTGTACTCCATAATCATCAAAAGCCCGGGATGGCCGGGCGGTTTATTGTAAATTACTTATTCACAAAAGATTTTCCAACCGGCACTTATGCATATAATAAAAAATGTTAAAATGCCGTTTGGGATGGCAAAAGTAAACATAACTCCCAATTTTTATTATTTTCGCTCCTAAACTATAGACGAATGGCTCAACCAGGGAAACTGTCAGCAAAGAAATCGAAGCCTTCTTATATATATTCGATCATCGGGGTGACCCTCGTGCTCATCCTGCTGGGTGTGCTGGGTCTTTTCATGATCAATGCCAAGAATCTCAGCGAGTATTACAAGGAAAATATAGAGCTGCAGGTGATCCTGCGCGATAATGTAAAGGAAGACCAGGCGCTTTCCCTCCGCGATTCCCTGGCAGTGATGCCTTATGTGAAGAAAATCCAGTATGTGTCGAAGGAAATGGCGGCGGAGAAGTTCAAACGGGAGAACCCGGAGGAGAATTTCGCCGTGCTGGGCTTCAACCCCTTGTATGCCAGTATTGACATCAGCCTGTACGCCCGCTACGTGCAGCCCGACAGCCTGAAGGCCATCGAGCAGCAGATCCAGGCGCGTTCCACGGTGCGGGAGCTGTATTACCAGAAGTCGCTCGTTTCCGAAGTACTGGAAATCGCCAAGAAAATCGGGATCGTATTGCTGGTGATCAGTGCGCTAATGGCCATCGTGGTACTTTTCCTGATTGATAATACCATCCGCCTGGCCATGTACAGCAACCGCTTCCTCATCAAAACGATGCAGATGGTGGGGGCTACGCGATGGTTCATTGCCAAGCCGTTCGACAGGCGGAGCATCATCAACGGCGGTATCAGCGCAATTTTGGCTATCGCCTGCCTGATCGCCCTGATTTATTTTTCGGAATCCGCCCTGCCGGGCCTCCGGGGGATGCGCGATTATTGGCTGACGGGGCTCCTGTTCCTGGGGCTCATCGTGCTTGGCATCGGTATTTCCCTCCTGAGCACCCACCGCTCCGTGATGAAATACCTCAAACTGAAACTCGACGATTTATATTGATTCAAACTTAATCTACCGATATGTCTAAAGAAGTCAGCAAACCGTCTACCTCCAAATCCCTCTTCGGGAAAGGCAATTACCAGCTCATGCTGGCAGGCGTGGTCCTGATCGTGATCGGGTTCCTCCTGATGATGGGCGGCAGCTCCGACGATCCCACCCGCTTTTCTCCGGAAGAAGTGTACAGCTTCCGCCGTATCACCCTGGCGCCCATCGTGATCCTCCTCGGCCTCGCCGTGGAAGCCTGGGCCATCATGAGAAAGCCGAAAGCCTGATTTTAAACACCGTAACCCGAATTTTTAATCATAGCGATGAAACCCTCATCGCTTTCTTTATTTGAATATGAGCACCTTAGAAGCCGTTATTATAGCCATCATCGAAGGATTGACCGAATTCATCCCCATTTCCTCCACCGGCCATATGGTCATCGCCAGCAGTATCATGGGCATCAACGAAGACGAGTTCACCAAGCTCTTCGAAGTCGCCATCCAGTTGGGAGCGATTCTCGCGGTGGTGGTGCTGTACTGGAAAAATTCTTCGATTTCGGCAAATGGCAATTCTACCTGAAACTCATTTTCGGTGTGATGCCGGCGCTCATCATGGGTTACCTCTTCTCCGACCAGATCGATCTCTGGCTCGAAAGCCCCCTCATTGTAGGCATCTCCCTGCTGCTGGGCGGCTTCGTGCTGCTGTTCGTGGATAAATGGTTCCGCAACCCCACCATCACGTCCGACGAACAAATGGATTATTTCCGCGCCATCCGCATCGGCCTTTTCCAGTGCATCGCGCTCATCCCCGGCGTAAGCCGCAGCGCCGCCACCATCATCGGGGGCATGCAGCAAAAACTGACCCGCCACGCCGCAGCTGAGTTCTCCTTCTTCCTCGCCGTGCCCACCATGGCCGCAGCCACAGGGTACAAACTCCTGAAACACCACGAAATCCTCACCAGCTCACCCGATAATATCCGCCTGCTGCTCATCGGCAACGTAGTGGCATTCATCGTGGCGATGCTCGCCATCAAATTCTTTATCGGGACATTGCAGAAGTTCGGTTTTAAAATGTGGGGCTATTATCGCATCGTGGTAGGCATCATCATTATCGCGACCATTTATTTACATCGTTAATATATCAACAACAAATCCCTTGTCATGAAATCATCCCTTTACCTCGTCATGGCATTGTTGCTGTTCATCAGCCCCGCGTTCGCCCAACAGCAATACGTGCCCGCCACTATTATTTTCCCTTCGGGCGACAGCCTCGCAGGCGAAATGGATTACCGCAAATGGGACGCGGAGCCTCTGTCCGTCAATTTCCGCCACAGCGGCGCCGTTACCAATTATTCCGCGGATAAGCTGTCCGGTTTCCGCATCCACGAAAACAACGAAACGTATACATCCATCCATACCAAACTCGATATCACCAACGAAACCGTTGAGTATCTCTCATCCGATCGCCCGCGGGAATTCGCCGAAGGCCATTTTTTCTACCGCATCATGCTGCAAGGCCCCATTCAATTGCTGCTGTATACCGATAAAAGGATGCGCCAGCATTTCGCTATCCGCGACCAGGATACCGTGCTGCACCTCATCCGCGAATCGCGGTATATCAGCAACCCGGAATCCGTATTTAACGGAAAGCTCCAGGTGCTCAACTATTTCCGTCAGCAACTGACGCTTTACATGGGCGACTGCAAAACCAAAACCAACTATGATGCGCTGGATTACCGGACAGATCAACTCACCAGAGCCATCCTGCGATACACCGCCTGCAAACTTCCCGGAACGGTTGTGGAAGCGCCTAAAAAAGATAAGCACATGCGTGCGATGTTTGGCGTAATGGCCGGTGGATCATTCAATAGTTTTAAATTAACCGGAGAGCATATGGTGGCGAGGAACAGTATCAAGGGCAGTGTTTCCCCGACGTTCGGCATGTTCCTGGACCTGCCGCTTTCACGCCGCCGCCAGCAATTTTCCCTCAATACGGAGCTGGTATATGATAACATCAAATTCCAGAGCGACGGCAAGCGCGATAAAGTAGATGTGAACTTCAATTACATGAGCCTCCAGGTGCTGCTCCGGTACACTTATCCGCTCGGCCAGCTGCGCCCTTATATCAATGGCGGCATGGGGCTGATGGCGAAGGTGGGGAAAGGAACCGATATTTATGGACGCGAGGGCAACTACACTACCACGGATGCTTTGGGCGGAGGCAGGCAACTCACCATGCCGATTGTTGCCGGTCTGGGCGTGCGATATCAAAGATTGAACGCGGAACTGCGAATCAAACCGTCTTATGCGATCGAAGATTACATTTTGTTGAATGCCAGGACCAATACCATGCAGGTCCTCGTGCGGTATATTCTCCGCCAGTAACAGGGCGTGATGATATTGGAAAAAGGCTGACCGGAATGGTCAGCCTTTTTTTATCCTTTCACGGCGAGGAGGAGTTCAAGGTCCGTGTATTTGAGCTTGAATTTTTCGCTGAGGTGATAATTGGTGAGTGCGCCTTTGTACAGGTAAATCCCGTTCCTGACGCCACGCTTGATCCAGACGAGGTTTTCGAACCCGCCGTCGTCTGCCGCTTCGATGAGCAGCGGCATGAGCACGTTGCTGATGGCCTGCGACGCCGTACCGGCAAACCCCGACGGGATATTGGGCACGCAATAATGGATGACGTCGTATTTTTTGAAGACGGGATTTTCGTGCGTGGTGACTTCAGATGTTTCGAAACAACCGCCGCGGTCGATGCTCACGTCCACGATTACGGAGCCGGTTTTCATATTGCTTACCATCGATTCGCTGACTACGATGGGCGTCCTGCCGCTTTGGGAGGAGAGGGCGCCAACGGCCACGTCGGCCGTCCGCAGCTGATCGGCGAGCACCCGCGGCTGGATCACGGAAGTGAAAACGCGGACGCCGATGTTATTCTGGAGCCTTTTCAGTTTGTAAATGTTATTGTCGAACACTTTCACGGAGGAACCGAGCGCCAGCGCAGTTCTCGCGGCAAATTCGCCCACGATCCCCGCGCCGATGATCACCACTTTCGTTGGCGGGATCCCCGTGATGCCACCCAGCAGGATTCCCTTGCCGCGGCTGCTCGTACTCAGGTATTGCCCGGCGATCAGCATCACCGCGGATCCCGCGATTTCGCTCATGGCGCGCACGATGGGATAAGTGCCGGAATCGTCTTTCAGGTTTTCGAAAGACAGCAGCGTGATGCGTTTATCCATCATCTTCTGCAATTGCTCCGCCCGTAACATGGATAAATGTATCGGGGAAATAACGATCTGGTGCGGGTGCAGCAGCTCGATCTCTTCGTCGTTCAACGGAGCGGATTTAACGATAATGTCGGCTTTGAAGACTTCCTTCTTGTCATACACGATTTCCGCGCCGGCTTCCGAATAGTCGGTGTCGTAAAAATGCGAACCGTCGCCCGCTTTGTGTTCCACAACGATGTGATGCCCGTGGTTTGACAGGATGCTGACCGCGTCGGGCGTCAGCGCGATACGGTTTTCCTGGAAAGACGTCTCCTTCGGTATCCCGATAAAAAGGCGGGAATTCTTTTGCGGGATGTCCAGCGTTTCTTCGAGCGGTGAATACGTAAAACCGGCACTCACAACAGGTTTTGGCCTATGCTCCATAATTAATGACAGTTGTATGTTAGGGTCGCTTTCAAAGTTACGTTTATTATTGCAGGGAAGGATGGAATTCCCCCGGATGGGCAGAACCTGCCACCAGATTACGTTGCTGGCCCGGCGTAACGGAAAGGTAAATATGTACGGTATCTGCGGGCAGGATGTCGTTCACCACGTCGGGCCATTCCACGAAAGAGATGGCGGAGGGGTGGTACAGGCAGTCTTCCACGCCGGCTTCCACGGCTTCTTCGAGATTTTTGAGACGGTAGAGGTCCAGGTGGTAGATGATCCGGTCCTGTTCGCGGCCGTCTTTATACCTGTACTCGTTGATGATGGAAAAAGTGGGGCTGGCAGTGGCGCCGTTTACGCCTTTGGCTGCGCAGAGGGCTTTGATGAAGGTGGTTTTGCCCGCCCCCATGTCGCCGTTGAGCGCGAAAACGCGCGCTTTGGGGAAGTTGGCCCAAAACTGGCGGGCTGCTTCCGGTAAATCTTCCAGAGAAAAAGTCAATTTCATACGTGTTTCCCTTATCGGAGCATAAATTTAGCGATTCCCGGCCACTTAAGGCCGTTTTATAGTGTTTTTCAAGGGTTTGACGGCGGGGTCGATATGGGAAAAGCAAGGATGTTGCAATAATCGGCAGTGTTTGGCGAAATGCTGCGCCGAAAGCCCGGAAGCGCGCTGTAGGTGCGGAAATAGCACCGCTGTTGCATTAAAAACTGCTGGGTTTGCGGGCATTCGGTGGTAATTTTACGGTATGGAAACGATCAGTTGCAAAGTTAAGGGCATGAATTGCTCCAGCTGCGCGCTAACCATCTCCAAATACCTCGAGAATAAAGGCATGGAAGATGTGGCGATCAGCGTGGCCACGGAAGAATTGCGCTTCAACCTCCCACAGGGGGCTGACGCGGAGGAAGTGATCAACGGCATCAATCATCTTGGGTATGAAGTGGTGCTCCCCGGTGCGGAGGCCCGCCGGCAGCCTTTCTATGCCACCCTTACCTTCCGGTTTATTTTCTGCGCCATCTTCACCACCCCGCTGCTGCTGCATATGATAGTCAGCTGGCACTGGCTCCATAACCCCTGGGTACAATTTTCCCTCACTTTACCGGTATACGTCGTGGGCATGACTTGGTTCGGGCAAAGCGCCTTCCGCTCGCTGCGCAACGGCGTCGCCAATATGGACGTGCTCGTGACCCTCGGCGCCACCGCTGCCTTCGCCTACAGCCTCATCGGCGCCCTCCAGGGCCTCGGGGAAGATTACCTCTTCTTCGAAACCACCGCCGCCATCCTGACGCTCGTTTTCCTGGGGAACCTCCTGGAAGAACGTTCCGTCAAATCCACCACCACGGCCATCGCGGAGCTGGCGCGCCTGCAACATACCACCGCCCGCCGCCTGCATGTGCACGAAAACGGCGAAGAACATATCGATGAAGTCGACAACAGCGCCCTCCGGCCCGGCGACCGCGTGCTCGTTAACACCGGCGATAAAATTCCCATGGACGGCACCATTTACTGGGGCTCCGGTCACGTCAACGAATCCATGATCACCGGCGAAAGCGCGCCGGTAGGCAAGCAGGAGAAAGATAAAGTCATCGGCGGCACCATCCTGGAAGACGGCTCCATGAAAGTTTACATTACCGCCACCGGGAAAGACACGGTGCTTTCCTATATCATCGACCTCGTAAAACAGGCCCAGGGCAACAAACCGCCTATGCAAAAGCTGGCCGACCGGATCAGCGCCATCTTCGTGCCGCTGGTGCTGGGAATCGCGGTGCTGACGTTCCTCGGCTGGTATTTCATCGGCGGCACTGAGCTGCAGGTAGCCATGATGCGGGCGATCGCCGTGCTGGTGATCGCATGCCCCTGCGCCATGGGGCTCGCCACGCCTGCAGCAGTGATGGTAGGGCTGGGAAGGGCCGCCCGCAACGGCATCCTCATCAAAGGCGCCAACACGCTCGAACAGTTCCGCAACATCCGCCAGATCGTGTTCGACAAAACCGGCACCCTCACTACCGGCAAACTCAGCATCGGCCAGTGGAAAGCCATCGGTATCGATGACGATACCTTCCGTTCGCTGGTTTTTAGCCTCGAAAAATATTCTTCCCACCCCATCGCACGCTCCATTACCGCGGCATGGAAAGGTACGCCGGAAACCACGATCCGCCAGGTGCGCGAAGTGAAAGGCCTCGGCATGCAGGCCAGCGATAAAGAAGGCAATGAATGGAAGCTGGGATCGTATCTCATGGCCCAAGACCTGACCAACGACGATTCCCATAACATCTACCTCCTCAAAAACGGCGCCCTGGCCGGCTGGCTTGATTTCACCGACGAGCTGCGACCCGAAGCGAAAACCGTTATCGGAAGCCTTAAAAACGCCGGCATCCGCACCATCCTCCTCAGCGGCGACACCACGCGCAAATGCCGCGAAATGGCGGCTGAACTGGGGATCGACGCATGGTTCGCCGAGCAGTCGCCTAAACAAAAGCTGGAGAAAATCGACGCGCTCATGCAGGAAGATCCCACCGCGATGGTCGGCGACGGCATCAACGACGCGCCGGCGCTGGCAAAGGCGACTATCGGGATCTCACTCTCCGATTCCACGCAGGTGGCCATGCAGAGCGCGAACGTGATCCTGCTGAACAACCATCTCGGCGCGCTCCCGCTCGCCATGGGGCTGGGCAAACATACCTATCTTACCATCAAGCAAAACCTTTTCTGGGCCTTCATTTACAACGTAGTAGCCATTCCCGTGGCCGCGCTCGGTTTCCTGAACCCGATCGTGGGCGCGCTGGTAATGGGCCTGTCCGACGTTGTATTGGCCATCAATTCCGTGCGCCTTCGTTTCAAGCGTGTAAGCCATTAAAAATTGTCGTTAATTCGTATATCGAAATCCGTTCGTGAATGATATACTGGTTAGACCTCATTGGCACTTTTGTGTTCGCCATTTCCGGTGCGCTGGCAGCCTGGGACAAGAAGATGTACCACGATATTTTCGGGGTGAGCTTCACCGCCTTCGTGACTTCCATTGGCGGCGGCACCATGCGCGACCTCATCCTGGGAACACGGCCGGTTTGGGTGAACGACTCGCGATACGTGATCGCCATCGTGCTCGGCGTAGGGGTTACGATCCTTTTCCGCGCGCGGTTCCTGCGGTACCGCCGTTCCATTTTCCTGTTCGACACGCTGGGCATCGGATTTTATACCGTAATCGGCCTGCAGAAGGCGCTGGCGTTCGGGGTGCATCCCTGGGCCGCGGTCATACTCGGGATGATCTCGGCCATATTCGGCGGGGTGATCCGCGATATGATGGTGAACGAAATCCCGCTCATCTTCAGCCGCCAGATCTATGCCACCGCCTGCCTCGCCGGCGCGGCGCTGTACATCGGGCTCCGGCATCTGGGCGTGGACCAGGACTGGAACATGGTGGCCAGTATCATTCTTGTAATCACAATCAGGCTCACAGCTTTGCGGAAAGGCTGGTCGTTGCCGTACCTGGAGAAGCAATAATACATGTCTACGGCACAATCGATATTACATAAATACTGGGGCTATCACGCTTTCCGGCCCATGCAGCAGGAAATCGTGGAGTCCGTGGCGTCGGGGAACGATACTTTGGCACTGTTGCCTACCGGCGGTGGGAAGTCCATCTGCTTCCAGGTGCCCGCGATGATGAAGGAAGGGCTTTGCCTCGTGGTGACGCCGCTCATCGCTTTGATGAAAGACCAGGTCGAAAACCTGAACCGCCGCGGCATTCCGGCTTTTGCGATTTATGCGGGGATGATGGCGAAAGATGTGGAAAAAGTGCTGGCGCTGGCGCGGGAAGGAGAAATCAAATTCTTGTACGTGTCGCCGGAAAGATTGCAGAGCCGCCGCTTCCTGTGGTATTGCGAAGTGCTGCCCGTCACGCTGATCGCCGTCGACGAGGCGCATTGCATCTCGCAATGGGGCTACGACTTCAGGCCCGCCTATCTGCAGATCGCCAATATCCGCGACCAGTTCCCCAACGCGCCCATCCTGGCGCTCACCGCTTCCGCAACGCCCGCCGTACAAAAGGATATCTGCATCCAGTTACAACTCCGCGCACCGCATATCTACATCAAAAGCTTCGCCCGCGCGAATCTTTCGTATAGCGTGCTGGAAGAAGAAAGCAAATCCCTGCGCATCAAAAACATCCTCGACAGGGTGCCCGGCACTGCCGTGGTGTATTGCCGCAACCGCCGGCAAACGCAGGAACTGGCAGCGCTCCTCACTGCACAGGGAATTTCAGCGAATTATTACCACGCCGGGCTTTCCAACGAAGAACGCAACAACCGCCAGGCCGCCTGGATCGGCAACGAAACGCGCGTGATGGTATGTACCAACGCCTTTGGCATGGGCATCGACAAGCCCGACGTACGCCTCGTTATCCATGCCGACGTGCCCGACAGCATCGAGGCCTACTACCAGGAAGCGGGCCGCGCCGGCCGCGATGAACAGAAAGCCTTCGCCGTATTGCTTTACACAGCCAACGATCTCGAACAAATGAAAGTGCGGCTGGAACAGCAGTTTCCCGATCTAGACACCATCCGGGAAGTCTTCCAGTGCGTGGTGAATTACCTCCAGGCACCCGCCGGCGGAGTGGAAGGCGTGTATTTCGATTTCGATTTCAATGAATTCGTACAACGCTTCAAACTCAATGTGGCCGTGGCGCACAGCGCGATCCGCATCATCGAGCAGGAGGGCGTCTGGCAACTCAGCGAAAGCGTATACATGCCTTCCAAAGTCGAATTCATCACCAACCGCGAAACGCTCTTCGAATACGAAACCATCAATCCCCGGCTCGACCAGCTCATCAAGTCCATGCTGCGCACCTACCAGGGCATTCTGGATTTCGCGGTCCCCGTTTTCGAAAAGCAAATGGCCCGCATCCTGCGCTGTACCGAAGATGAGATCATCGATAACCTCCAGCAGCTCCACCGGCAGGCTGTTATCCGGTATTATCCGCGGAAAGACAGTCCCCAGTTATCTTTCCTGCAGGAGCGCCCCCGCGCCCAGCAGCTCCGGATCGATATGGAGCGCCTCGCGCAACGTAAGAAAGTCATGGAAGCGAAGATCAACGCCATCACGCGCTATACGCAGAACGCCGACGAATGCCGCACGCGCCAGTTGGTACGTTATTTCGGGGAAAAAGACGCCGAAAAGTGTGGTGTTTGCGATGTGTGCGTGAAAGAAAGCAAAGGGAAACTGAAGCCTGGGGAGTTCGGCAAAGTTGCCAAAGCGATCCTCGCGGCGCTGGGAGAAAGAACGAGCGTGCCCGCCCTCATGCAAAAACTCGACGCAGAGGAAAGCAGGATCCTGGAAACCCTGCAATTCCTCATCGCCGAAGGGCTTGTGCTGCGCGACGGAGACGGGTTCCTCATCGCGGCAAAGCCCTGAAATATTATAATGTTACCACGCGGCGTTCCTTACTGCTGAGAGCGCCCGCTTCAATTACCTTCACCACATTCAATCCTTCTTCCGGTGTAACGGGATTGGCTTTTCCTTCGCGGATGGCGGCGTACACCCCTTTGTAGAAATCAAGGTAATTGCCGTTGCCGCCAGGCAGGAATTCTTTTCTGATGATCCCGTCGGCTTCGGTGTGGAGCAGGCCCCATTCTGCCGGTGCTTCCGCGCCCCAATCCGGTGTATCGGGCAGCACGCCTTTCATGAGCAGCGCTTCCTGGATGTCGGATTTGCTTTTGATGAAAGAACCTTTGCGGCCGTGCAGGATGTAGGCCGGGAGCGCTTCCTTCACGAGATAGCTGGATTTGAGGCGTACCCGTAAGTTGGGATAATAGAGCAGCAGTTCGAAGTAATCGTCTACCACGGAGTCTTTCCGGATGATGCGAATATCGCCGAACACCGCTTCGGGCATGCCGAAGATGGTCAGCGCCTGGTCGATCAGGTGGGAGCCGAGGTCGTAGAGCACGCCAGTGCCGGGCGAAGCGGCTTCTTTATGTTTTTTATAGCTCAGTTCTTCCTTGAAGCGGTCGTAGTGGAATTCCACTTCCAGCACATCGCCGATGAGCCCTTCTTCCAC
Organism: Chitinophaga pollutisoli; assembly: GCF_038396755.1. Lineage (NCBI taxonomy): Bacteria > Pseudomonadati > Bacteroidota > Chitinophagia > Chitinophagales > Chitinophagaceae > Chitinophaga > Chitinophaga pollutisoli. The sequence goes on from NZ_CP149822.1 coordinate 3,794,665, forward strand.
CACTTTCCGGACGATCTTGTAATCGCTGTCGTAACGGCGGTTTTGGTATACGATGATGCGTTTTTTCTGTTTTTTCGCCAGTTCGATCAGTTCTTCTCCTTCGGCGGAATTCACGGTGAACGGCTTTTCCACGACTACGTGCTTCCCCGCGAGGAGCGCGGCTTTGGTGTATTCGTAGTGGGAGTAGTTGGGGGTGTTAACGATGATCAGTTCGAGCGCGGGATCGTTGATCATGGACATCACGTCCGGGTAGATCTTCACGTAGGGATAGCGTTGCTGCGCGAGGTGTTTGCTGCGTTCAGTAACGGCCGTCAGTTCGAAGCCGGGGTGCACATGCAGGAAGGGCGCGTGGAACGCGTATCCGCTGTGTCCGTAGGAGCAAAGTCCGGTCTTGATGGGTGTTGACATATCTTCAGTTGTTTTTTTTCGTATCGTCGAAATGCTTTTTAAGATAGTTCTCGGTATTGACAATGACAACGGCCGCCGGAACGATGCTGAACAGCAGCGGCAGCACGATCACCCATACTTCGGGCACATAGGTCAGTTCCACATCGCTGGTGAGCCATACGGGAATACACAGCGCCAGCACCACCATTCCCGCGTTGCGCATCTGGCGGGAGGAATACACCTGCGCCGCATCCCACGCTGCCTGTGACCGCATCGAGCGGCGGCTGCGGTAACCGTAAATGGGATTGATCTTTTTCGGCGGGAACTTCCCGAAGATGTATCCCATGATCGTAAAAATCAGTCCTATCAAAAGAATGATCAGCACCATAAATTTTGCTTTTGAATTGATGCTTTACAACCGGCAGCGATTCCTAAAACCAGCTGGAACCTTTCTTGCTGCTTCTGCCTCCCAAACCCAGCGCGCCCAGCAGGCTGCGCGTGATGATGTTGGCGGCGGTACGGCCGGCCTGTTTGGCGGCTGAACTGGTCAGTACCGATTCCAGCAGGCCTTTTTCTTCTTTTTGACGGCCTTTTGACGCGGGCTTCGCTTCTTCCTCCGCTTTCGATTTCTCGGCGGCTTCTTCCAGTTTGGCCGTTAGTATTTCGTAAGCGCTTTCGCTGTCGATCTCGGGGTTGTATTTGCGGACCAGTTTGGATTTGCCCACCAGCGCATCCAGCTCCGCATCACTGAGGATATCCATCCGGGAGCGGGGAGAAGTGAGCATGGTGGCGGCCAGGGGAGTGGGTGTGCCTTTTTCGCTAAGGCAGGTCACCAGCGCTTCCCCGATGCCGATCTGCGTGAGCAGCTCGGCGGTCTTATAAAAATCGGACAACGGATAGTTCTCCGCCGTTTGCTTGATCGTTTTGCGGTCGTTGGCCGTGAATGCGCGCAGGGCGTGCTGCACCTTGAGGCCGAGCTGGCCCAGCACGGAAGGCGGCACGTCCATCGGGTTTTGGGTGCAGAAGAAAATGCCCACGCCCTTCGAGCGGATGAGCTTCACGATGGTTTCGATCTGCTGCAGCAACGCATCGCTGGCTTCCTGAAAGATGAGGTGCGCCTCGTCGATGAACATGACCAGCTTCGGTTTGTCCATATCGCCTTCTTCCGGAAGGGTGGCGTACAATTCCGCGAGCAGGCTGAGCATGAAGGTGGAAAAGAGCTTCGGGCGATCCTGGATGTCGGCCACCCGAACGATGGAGATCACGCCGCGGCCGTCGTCGCCGATGTGCATGAGGTCGTCGACTTCAAAAGACCTTTCGCCGAAGAAGAGCGCGGCGCCCTGTTGCTCCAGCTCTATCACTTTCCGCAGGATGGTGCCGGTGGAAGTGGTGGAAATCTTGCCGTAATCTTTCTCCAGTTCTTTCTTGCCTTCGTCGCTCACGTACTGCAAAACTTTCTTAAAATCCTTCAGGTCGAGCAGTGGCAATTTATTGTCGTCACAATATTTGAAGATCATGGCCACGAGCCCCGCTTGCGTATCGTTAAGCTCCAATATTTTGGAAAGGAGCACCGGCCCGAATTCGCTGACGGTGGCCCGCAGGCGCGTGCCTTTCTCGTGGCTTAGCGTGAGCAGTTCCACGGGATATCCGGCGGGCGTCCACGAGCCGCCGATTTTGGCATACCGCTCTTCTATCTTCGCATTGGAAGCTCCTGCCGCCGCGATGCCGCTGAGGTCGCCTTTTATGTCCATCATCAGCACGGGCACGCTGGCGTCGCTGAGGCCCTCGGCGATCACCTGGAGGGTCTTGGTTTTACCCGTTCCCGTGGCGCCGGCGATCAGGCCGTGGCGGTTGAGGGTTTTCAGTGGCAGGAACACGTCGGCCCCTGTTACGACTTCGCCATCCAGCATGGCGCATCCCAGTTTAAAATGTTCGCCTTTGAACGTGTATCCGTTGTTGATGTATTGCTTGAAAGTTTCCTGTCGAGACATGCGATCGGTTTTCGTGAAGATAGATATAGCGGTTTGCGGATTTGATTATTGTTCTTTCAGCAGGATCTTAGCCTCGTCGATGCTTTTGAGCATGAGGTCTTTCACGGTGCTGATCTTTTGCTTTTCGGATTCGAGGTACGCTTTTTTCTGCGCGTTGTCTTTACCTGTCATTTCCATGTCGTACCCGTGCATCCATGTGTTCATGGCGTTGTTGGCGCTGTCGAGCATGGAGCCGGCGGTGTGGTAAGCGGTGGTGTCGGCCTTTTTCTTGCCCAGCGAATCGGTGATTTCCGCAACGCGGGTGCGGAGGCGGCGGATGACCATCATCTTGGCCATACCTTCGTCGTGAATGGCCATCACTTCGGTGCTGAGTGAATCGATGGCGAGGGAATCCTGTATGGCGGCGGTGTTTTGCGTGGCGCCGGTTCCGCCGCTGTTGCAGGCGGTGATAAAGATAGCTGCGGCTACGGGCAGTGTGCGTAAGATGTTTTGCATATGTTTCGGTTTAAACGTTACAGATTGGCGAGCGGGAAGGTTTCATGCACGCGGATACCTTTCTCGGTGCTTTGCAGCGTGCAGCATTCCACATTCGGGTCATGCTCGAAATAGAGCACGTAATCGCGCTCGTTGGCTTCCATGAGAAAGCGCTTCTTCTCCTCCAGCGTTGTCAGCGGAAACATGTCGTATGCCATTACGTACGGCAACGGAATGTGGCCGGTGGAAGGCAACAGGTCTGCCATGTACACAATGGTATGGCCGTTGTACCGGATCTCGGGCAGCATCATGGCGTCGGTATGCCCGTAGGCAAAGCGCACCCGGATGTGGTCGGTAAAGGAAATGCCGTCCTGCTGGTCGATAAATTTGAGTTGACCGCTTTGCTGGATGGGGAGGATATTGTCGCGGAGGAACGATGCTTTCTCCCGGTCGTTGGGCTCGGTGGCCCATTTCCAGTGCGCTTCGTTGCTCCAGTAATGCGCGTTTTTGAAGGCGGGCACCAGTTTGTCGCCTTCCCTTTCGATGCTGCCGCCGCAATGGTCGAAATGCAGGTGGGTGAGGAAGACGTCGGTGATATCGTTGCGGTGGTATCCCAGGGCGGCGAGCGATTTGTCGAGCGTATCGTCGCCATGGAGATAGTAATGGCTGAAGAATTTGGCGTCCTGCTTATTGCCGATGCCGTTGTCGATGAGGACGAGCCGGTTGCCGTCTTCCACGAGCATGCAGCGCATGGCCCAGGAGCACATGTTATTATCGTCGGCCGGGTTGAGTTTGTTCCAGATGCTTTTGGGCACTACGCCGAACATGGCGCCGCCGTCGAGCTTGAAGAGGCCGGTATTGATCGTGTGTAATTTCATGCGTTACATTGTTTCGGTGAGGGCGGGTTTTTCCGCCACTGCTAATCTACGTTGTTTCCGCAAAGCGGAGAACAGCCAAAGGAGCCCGATGACGAAGAATCCCATCAAAACCAGCACGGACGTCCGCATATCGCCCGTCAGATGCTCGATATACCCGAAGCTGAAGAGCCCCAGCACGATGGAGAATTTCTCCGTCACGTCGTAGTAGCTGAAGAAAGAAGCGGTGTCCCTCGTTTCGGGGATCAGCTTGGCGTAGGTAGAGCGGCTCAGCGACTGTATGCCGCCCATCACGAGCCCCACGGCTACAGACAGCAGGTAAAACTGCATTTCCGAAGAGATGAAATACGCGCAAAGGCAGATCCCGATCCACAACACGACAGTGAGCATCAGGATCCGGAAGTTGCCGTAGCGTTCGGACAGGCGGGCCATGCCCCATGCGCCGAGGATCGCCACCAGCTGGATGATCACCACACAACCGATGAGGTTGGTCTGCGCCATTTTCAATTCCTTCAAACCAAAAATCGTGGCTACCATCATCACGGTTTGCACGCCCATCGAGTAAAAGAAGAACCCGCGCAGGAAGTGTTTCAGCACGGGCATCCGGCGCACCTGGGCGTATACTTTCTTCAATTCCGTGAATCCTTCAGAAAACACGCCTCCTTTATGTACCTCAACGGATGGCTGCGATTTAGGCAGGCGCACAAAAGGGATCTGCGCAAACCCTATCCACCAGACGCCTACGAGGAGGAAAGTGATTCGGGGCGCGAGGTCGCCGGGCCATCCGTTCGCTTCGAACGTCAATACCAGCGCGAAGCCTATGATTTGCAGCAGTACGCTGCCGATGTATCCGAAGGAATAACCGCGTGCCGACACGCGGTCGCGCAGCGCCACGGGCGCGATTTCCGGGAGGTAGGAATTGTAAAACACCAGCCCGCCGCAATATCCAACCGTTGCCAATACAAAATACAATACCGCCAGCTCCAGCGACGAATCCTTTGTGAACAGGAAAAACGCCATGCACGACAGCCCGCCGAGGTAAGTGAAGAAGCGCAGGAAGTTCTTTTTATTGCCCCGCGTATCCGCGATGGAACCGAGGATGGGCATGGTAAAAGCGATGAGGAGGTAGGCAAACGCCAGTGCATAATCGTACAGCACGGAGTTCTTCAGCTGCCAACCGAAGAAATCCACCACGTCGCCGCCGAATTTGGCATTGGTAATGGAGATGAAGTACAGGGGAAAAAAGGTGGTCGTGATCACGAGGTTGTAGACGGAATTGGCCCAGTCGTACATGGCCCATCCGTTCACGACTTTTTTATTTGGAATGCTCATAGGGAGTATTTAATCATTCACAATGAAGCCTGAAAGTACAAATTATTACTTGTAGTCGCTGATGCGTATTTGCTCCTTGCAGAAGCTGTATTCCGCGGGGTCGTTGGAAGACACGATGATGAGCCGGTTGCCGCCGTACTCCGCTATGAGCTGCTGGTACAACGCGATGCCCGCGGCATCGAGGTTGGTGCAGGGCTCGTCGAGCAGCAGGGCGCGGACGTCGGAGAAGATGGCGAGCGCCAGCCGGGCGCGCTGTTTCATGCCGGAAGAGAAATGCCGTACCTGTTTTTGCCAGGCGCCGTCGAGGCCCACGATGCCGGCGATTTCCCGGGGTTTGAACCCGGGGAGGAACGACTTGAACTGAAGATGGAATCCGAAGCATTCCTCCAGGGTCAGTTCTTCCACCACCTCCAGGTAGGGGGCCACTATGGCGCAGTTGCGGAAGAACTGATCCTGCGGAAGCAGTTGATCGTTGAAGAAATATTCGATCTGGCCCTCACTATGATGGTGATGGCCGCTAATGATCTGCAGCAGGGTGCTTTTACCGGAGCCATTGGGCCCGAGAATGGCAAAACCGCCCGTACCGGATAATGTGTGGGTGAAACGACGGAAAATCCAGTCGTGGTTATACCTTTTGCCGACCTGGTTAAGCGAGATCGTCATTCGCCCGGGTGCTGTATCCCCTCATGATGCCGCGCCCGGAGTCGCGGATGAAGGAGAGGATCTCGTCCCTTTCGTCCGTGGCCGGGAATTCGGCTTCGATGATGCGGATGGCTTTGGAAATATTGTTGCCTTTCACGAAGAGGATCCGGTAGATGTCCAGGATGTGGTTGATCTTGTCCAGGGAGAAGCCTCTGCGCTTGAGCCCGATGGAGTTCACGCCGACGTACGACAGCGGTTCGCGGGCGGCCTTCACGTAGGGCGGCACGTCTTTACGGACGAGGGAGCCGCCGGTCACGAAGGCGTGATTGCCCACTTTGCAGAACTGCTGAACGGCTACCATGCCCGCCAGCACCACGTGGTCGCCGATGGTGATGTGCCCGGCGAGGGTGGTGTTGTTGGAGAACACGCAGTTGTTGCCGATGATGCAATCGTGTGCGATGTGGCTATAGGCCATGATGAGGCAGTTGTTGCCGATGGAAGTTTTCCAGCGGTCTTTGGTGCCCCTGTTAACGGTCACATACTCGCGAATGGTGGTGTTGTTGCCGATTTCCACGATGGTTTCCTCGCCTTCGAATTTGAGGTCCTGCGGGATGCCGGCGATCACCGCTCCGGGGAAGATGCGGCAGTTTTTGCCGATGCGGGCGCCTTCCATGACGGTCACATTGGAACCGATCCAGGTGCCTTCCCCGATCTCGACGTTTTTATGAATAACGGTAAAAGGATCGATTTTTACATTGGGCGCTACTTTGGCGTCCGGGTGGATGTATGTGAGCGGATGAATCATGCTTTTATTTTAGCCTTCGCGTTTTACAATTTGAGCAACCATGTCTGCTTCCGCCGCTACTTTATTGCCGACGAAAGCGGTTCCGCGCATTTCCACCAGGCCTCTGCGGATAGGGCTGAGCAGCTCCATTTTCAGTACCATGGTATCTCCGGGTATCACTTTTTGCTTGAATTTGCAATTATCGATCTTAAGGAAATAGGTGTCGTAGTTTTCCGGGTCCGGCTTGGGGTTGAGGGCAAGGATGCCGCCCACCTGGGCCAGGGCCTCGCAGATCAGTACGCCGGGCATTACCGGGTTATTGGGGAAGTGCCCCTGGAAGATCTGCTCGTTGAAAGTGACGTTCTTGATGCCTACCACCTGCGTGTCGCTCAGCTCGATGATCTTGTCGACCAGCAGCATCGGGTAGCGGTGCGGCATGGTTTTCACGATACGGTTGATGTCGTAGATCGCGGGTTGGTTGGGATCGTAGATGGGAACGTCGCGGTTGTGCTTGTTCTTTTTGATATATGCCTTGATCTTGCGGGCAAACTCCACGTTGGAAGCGTGGCCCGGACGGTTGGCGATGATATGCGCCTTGATGGGATAGCCGATCAGGGCGAGGTCTCCCACGATATCGAGCAGCTTGTGGCGTGCCGGTTCGTTGGGGAAGTGGAGTTGTGCGTTGTTGAGGATGCCTTCGCGCTGGTGAACGGCGATTTCCGCACGGTCGAAAGCTTTAGCAAGTCGGTTCAGCTCTTCCTGGCTCATCACGCGGTCTACCACCACGATGGCGTTGTTGATGTCGCCGCCTTTGATGAGGTTATTAGCCAACAGGTATTCCAGCTCGTGGAGGAACACGAAGGTGCGGCAGGGCGCGATGTCTTTCTTGAAATCGGCCAGGCTCTTCAGGTTGGCGTGCTGGGTGCCGAGAACGGGAGAATTGAAGTCGATGAGCGTGGTGATGCGGTAATCCACTGCGGGCAGGGCCACCATTTCCACTTTCTTCACTTCGTCGTAGTAATTGATGTTGGTGTCGATGGAGTACCAGATCTTTTTGGCTTCCTGCTCCTGGATGCCCACTTCCTCGATCAGTTCGATGAAGGGGAGGGAGGAGCCGTCCATAATGGGGATCTCCGGTCCGTTGATCTCGATCAGGACGTTGTCTACGCCCATGCCCACCAGGGCAGCGAGGATGTGCTCTACCGTACTTACGCGGGCGCCGTTGTGCTCGAGCGTGGTGCCGCGGGCGGTATCTACCACATAATCCACATCTGCTTTAACGATTGGCTGATCCGGGAGATCGATGCGCTGGAATTTGATGCCGAAGCCGGGCATCGCCGGCTTGAGTGTCATATTCACATGCGCGCCTGTGTGCAAACCAACGCCTGAGATGGTCACGGGGCCTTTCAGGGTCTGTTGGTTCTGTTGCTGAGTGTCCATCATTATAGCTACGTATTCAGTTTCGTTTTAATAATTACACGCCGGCTTTTTCCGCCAGCAGCTGTTTCACCATGTCTTCGAGCTCTTTGACCCGTTTTTCCAATTCCGGCAAATTTCTAAAAATTGCCTGACTTTTTAGCGAACTTTTATAATCGTACGCCGGGGAGCCGGTAAGGGCGGTGTTGGGCGTAGTAATGGATTTGGACAATCCGCTCTGTGCATTGATGCGCGTACCGTCGGCGATCTGGATATGCCCCACGATGCCTACCTGCCCGCCGATCACGCAGTTCTTCCCGATCTTGGTGCTGCCGGAAATGCCCGTTTGCGCCGCAATCACGGTATTTTGCCCGATCTCCACGTTGTGGGCGATCTGGATGAGGTTGTCAAGCTTCACGCCGGAAAGGATCACGGTGGAGCCCATAGTAGCGCGGTCGATCGTCGTGTTGGCGCCGATCTCCACATCGTCGTGGATCACCACATTGCCCACCTGGGGTACTTTTTTATAGGAGCCATCGGCCTGGGGCGCAAATCCGAACCCGTCGCCGCCGATCACGCAGCCGGCATGGAGGATCACGCGGTTGCCCACCACGCAATGGTCGTAAACTTTCACGCCGGGGTACAGTACCGAGCCGGAACCGATCTTCACATTATCGCCCAGGTAAACGCCGGGGTAAATTTTTACGTTGTCACCCAGCTGCACGTTTTCACCGAGGTAGGCGAAAGCGCCGATAAACACGCCGGTGCCCATCTTCACGGTCGCCGGAACATGAGAAGGCTGCTGGATGCCGGTTTTGGCGCCCGCACCCACCATCTGCTGGTATTTTTCCAGCAAAAGGGCGAAGGAGCTGTATGCGTCCTTCACGCGGATAAGCGTGGGCTTCACGGGCCTGTCGATCTCCAGTGTATCGTTTACGATGAGGATAGAGGCCTGGGTGGTGTAAATAAATTCTTCGTACTTGGGATTGGCGATGAAACTTAACATGCCGTCTCCTGCCTCCTCAATCTTGGCGATATTGTGCACCTTCACTTCCGGGTCCCCCTCCAGCTTACCGTTCAATATGGTAGCCAGCTGTAATGCGCTGAATTGCATAGTTATAATTTGAAAATGTTACCTTCCAGGCTGCCTCCGGCTGATATGAATGTATTCACTAACATGTTAAGTTCGTATAAAACGTTGTTAGCCTAGAATTTTGGATGACAAATGTAGAATTTTTTTATCGGTCTTGCCAAAGTATGCGATACAAGGGCATTGTCGATCGAAGAAATATCCCGCACGTTGCCGTCCTTATATAATATGTTAATCTTTTCATCTTCAGCGTCATACGCCTTGAGGCTGGCGGTATCGGTGAACACGAAATATTCCGCTTCCTCGGGGGTAAGCCCCAGCGCTTCCGTCGCTTTTTCCCGCCAGGCGGCCACTTCTTCCGGCCCAAATGGGTCGTTGCGAAGGGTGACCTTGAAAAGTTGGCGGTTCACGAGCCAACCGCACAAGGTACCCAGGGTCTTATCGGGATGCCCGGCCCAGACCTTAATGGCGCCCATGATATCGTAATCATCGAGCAGGCAGAACTGCCGTAGCACCTCGGGGTCGTGCCCGAATGCCTCGCGGCCCACGCGGCGGTACAGGAAGTACTTCAGCGCGGGGGAAGCAAACAGCTCTTCGCCACGGAGGGCGAGCGCCTTGGCCCGCTGCAACACCTTCACCAGCATGCTTTCCGCGCTCAGCACCGTTTTATGCAAATACACCTGCCAGTACATGAGCCTCCGCGCCACAATAAACTTCTCGATCGAATAAATCCCTTTTTCCTCCACCATCAGCTCCCCGCCAGCCACCGTCAGCATCTTAATGATCCGGTCGTAGGAAATCACGCCTTCAGAAACACCCGTGTAAAAGCTGTCTCGGCTCAGGTAATCCATCCGGTCGACATCTAACTGGCTGGAAACCAGTTGATGCAAGAACTTTTTATGGTACCGGTCATTAAAAATCTTCAGGGTAAGATCCAGCGCGCCGTCCATTTCCCGGTTCAGGGTCTGCATCAGCAGCTGGGAAATCTCCTCGTGGGAGACGCCCTCCACCAGCGTATGCTCCAGCGCATGGGAATAAGGCCCGTGCCCCACATCATGCAATAATATGGCCATTTTTGCCGCCACTTCCTCTTCCTCCGTGATCTCCACACCCTTGCCCTTCAGCTCCGCCAGCGCGCAACTCATAAGATGGTACGCCCCCATGCTGTGATGGAACCGCGTATGCATGGCCCCCGGATATACCAGGTGCGCCAGCGCCATCTGGTGGATCCGCCGCAACCGCTGGTAATACGGGTGCGACAGGAGGCTGAATATCAATGGATGATCGATTGTTATAAACCCATACACCGGGTCGTTCACAATCTTGCGTTTTCGGTCAGTCATTCGCTTGTTTTAAATCGATCGGTACAAATCTACGCCATCCGCGCTAACTTTTACTGAACCAGGAGCCCCGTAAACCCGTTTTAACACCGCACGGGTACGATTTTTGACCTTATCTAAATATTTGCCAATATATTCTAAATAAATTCGTAATTCGTATACATGAATCAAATCAACATACTCTGGGTCGATGATGAAATAGATTCCCTCAAATCCCAAATCATTTTCCTGGAAAGTAAAGGCTATCACGTTTCCGCCCTCACCAACGGCTACGACGCCCTCGAGTTCCTCCGCGATAATATCGTGGACGTCGTGCTGCTCGATGAATCCATGCCCGGCATCACCGGCCTGGAAACCCTCGGCAAAATCAAGGAGATCAACCAGCAGATCCCCGTGGTGATGATCACCAAAAACGAAGCTGAAAACGTCATGGACGAGGCCATCGGCTCCCAGATCACCGATTACCTCATCAAGCCCGTAAACCCCAACCAGGTGCTGCTGTCTCTCAAAAAAATCATCGACAACAAGCGCCTCGTGGCCGAAAAAACCACCACCGCCTACCAGCAACAGTTCCGGACCCTCTTTATGGCCCTCAACGATAACCCGAACCACGAAGAATGGGCAGATATCTATAAAAAACTCGTGTATTGGGAAATGGAAATGGCGAAGTCCGACAGCCCTGAGATGCTCGAAGTGCTCCAGTCCCAGAAAGCCGAAGCCAACAACGAGTTCGCCAAATTCATCGGCCGGAATTACGCCGACTGGGTGGCCCCTGGCGCCAAAGACGCGCCCATCATGAGCCACAGCCTCTTTGCGAAGAAAGTAGTGCCCCTGCTCGACCCTTCCGTACCCAATTTCTTCATCCTCATCGATAACCTCCGGTACGACCAGTGGAAGGCCATCCAGCCCATCTTCTCCGAGTCTTTCCGGGTTGTGGAAGAAGATACTTTTTACAGTATCCTGCCCACGTCCACCCAATACGCCCGCAACGCGATCTTCGCCGGCATGCTGCCCATCGATATCGAAGCGAAGTTCCCCGATGAATGGAAAAACGACGACGAGGAAGGCGGCAAAAACATGCATGAAGAAAAATTCATCGCCGCACAGCTGGCCCGCCTCAAAATGGATCCCAGGTTCTCGTATACCAAAGTGGTCCACCATGCCGACGGGCAACATCTCGTCAACAACATGCACAACCTGCTGAACTATCCGCTCAACGTGATCGTTTATAACTTCGTGGACATGCTCAGCCACGCCCGCACCGAGATGGAAGTGCTCAAGGAACTGGCCGGCGACGAAGTCAGCTACCGCTCCATCACCGCCAGCTGGTTCGAGCATTCGCCGCTGCACCAGGCATTGAAGAAGATTTCGGACAAGAAGATCAATATCATCGTAGCCACCGACCACGGCTCCGTTCGCGTGAAAACACCGGTAAAGGTGATCGGCGACAAGCAAACCACCACCAACCTGCGCTACAAGCACGGGCGGAACCTGAACTACGATCCCAAAGAGGTGCTGGCATTCCGCGACCCGAAAGATGCGGGGCTGCCGAGGCCGAATGTCAATTCTTCTTATATCTTTGCCCGCGAAGACGGATACCTTTGCTATCCTAACAATTATAATTTTTTTGTGAACTATTACCGCAACACCTTCCAGCACGGCGGCATTTCTCTCGAAGAGATGATCGTTCCGGTAGCGAAGATGGTCAGCAAATAGATAAACAACGGGAGACAATATGAACCTGAAGAGTACCCCCGCCAACCTGGCGAAGCTGGAGAAGATTTTCGACGAGGCCAAATACATCATCCGTTACGAAAAGGGAACGTTCAACTCCGGCTACTGCATCCTGGAGCATAAGAAAGTCGTGGTAGTGAACAAATTCCTGAACGTGGAAGGCCGTATCAACACCCTGCTCGATATCCTGCCCGCCATCACCCTGGAGGAAGGCTTCCTCACGCCTGAATCGCAGAAGCTTTACCGCCAGGTAATCGAAAGCAAGGCCGAAGCCGCCGCCAAAGAGGAAAAAGAAAATGGGGAAGCCGGTAAAGACGACGCCGGCGAAGCTCCTGCAGACGAAAACCCGGAAACCCCGAAGCCGTGAAAGTAACTTTCCTCGGAACAGGCACCTCGCAGGGCGTGCCGGTCATCGCCTGTCCATGCCACGTCTGCGCCTCCGCAGACCCGCGCGACAAGCGGCTCCGTTCCAGCATCCTCATTTCCGACGAAAAGGCCGGCAACATCGTGATCGACACCACGCCCGATTTCCGTTACCAGATGCTCCGCGCGCAGGTGAAGCGCCTCGAAGCCGTGGTGATCACGCATTCCCACAAAGACCACATCGCCGGGATGGACGATATCCGCGCGTTCAACTTTTTCCAGCAACAGCCCATCGATATTTACGCTTCTGAATATTCACAAGACGTTATCATCCGCGAATTCTCCTACGCGTTCGCCGACTTCAAATATCCCGGCATCCCGGAGCTGAACCTCCGCACGATCGGCGATGAACACTTCTTCGTGAACGGGATGAAATTCACGCCCATAAACGTTCTGCACCACAAGATGCCCGTGCTCGGATTCCGTTTCGGCGACTTCACTTACATCACCGACGCCAATTTTATCGCGCCGGAGGAAAAGGAAAAGATCCGTGGTTCGCAGGTACTCGTGCTGAACGCATTGCGCCGTGAAAAACACATCTCCCATTTCACGCTGGATGAAGCGATCGCGCTGGGCCAGGAGCTGGAAGTGCCGCAGGTGCTGTTTACGCATATCAGCCACCAGCTTGGTTTGCATGCGGAAGTGGAGCCCACGTTGCCGGAAGGCGCGCACCTCGCCTACGATGGTCTGGAAATACATTTGTAATCCAAAAATCCTTACATTCGGCATCGATTAAAACCATTGTTTGTGCCGGATACTTTTTTTGATTTTTCCCGTCGGGAAAGACTGGGCGTTGCCTGTCTGCTGATCCTCATCTTAGTTTTTCAGGGTTTACCATTTGTGTGGACGCGCGTTCGCCCGGAGCCGCCGTTGACGGATACTTCCGGCATCGCGGAAGCGGATCGGGCGGTAACGGCGCTCCTGGCCGAAGGGGCGCGGGAGAAAACGCGGCGGTACGACAGCATGCGCGCCAGCTGGAAACGGCCCGCTTACCGAAGGGACAGTACATTCCGCAGGCCCTGGCCGCGCGACAGTTCCCGGAAAACGGCGTGGGAGCGGAAGACGCCGCCGGTTATTGATATTAATACAGCGGACAGTGCGGAATGGGAGCGGTTGCCGTACATCGGCGCGGGGTACGCGGGGAGGATCGTGCGGTTCAGGGAGCGCCTCGGCGGCTTCCACAGCCGCATACAAGTGAGTGAAGCCTACGGTTTGCCGGATTCCGTATTTAAAAAAATTCAACCGTACTTACAGCTGGGTGATGAATCACTAAGAAAAATCGATCTCAATGAGACAGATGAAAAATCTTTGGCCGATCATCCATACATCAACACGAAATTAGCCCGTGCCATCATACGCTATCGCAGTGCCAACGGGCGTTTCAGGCAGGTGGAAGACCTCCGCGCATTGCCTTTGGTGAATGATTCCATTTATCGTAAAATTGAAAAATACTTAACCGCCCCTTAAAACGTAATTTCAGGTTATGAATTTTCAGCCAACGGACATGCAACAACAGATTGCGCAGGTGATCAAAGATTTTGGAAAAACCAACATCCAGCCACACATTATGGAATGGGACGAGTCCCAGACATTTCCCGCAGACCTTTTTCACCGGATGGGTGAACTGGGGCTGATGGGCGTACTCGTGCCGGAAACCTATGGCGGCTCAGGGCTCGGGTACCTGGAATATGTGACGGTGATCAGCGAAGTAGCGCGGATTTGCGGCGCGGTGGGATTGAGCCTCGCGGCGCATAACAGCCTGTGCACGGGGCATATCCTGCAGTTCGGTAGCGAGGAACAGAAGCGGCGCTGGCTGCCCAAACTCGCCGCCGGCCAGTGGATCGGCGCCTGGGGACTAACGGAGCCCAACACCGGTTCCGATGCTATGAACATGAAATGCGTGGCCCGCAAAGAAGGCGACGAATGGGTGATCAACGGCACCAAGTGCTGGATCACGCATGGCAAAAGCGGCGACGTGGCCGTAGTGATCGCCCGCACAGGTGAAGTGCGCGACAGTCATGGTATGACCGCCTTCGTGGTGGAACGCGGTACACCGGGCTTCAGCGGTGGTAAGAAAGAAAACAAACTTGGCATGCGCGCTTCGGAAACCGCTGAAATGATTTTCGATAATTGCCGCATCCCGGCCGCCAATATGCTCGGTAAGGAAGGCGACGGATTCATACAATCGATGAAGGTGCTCGACGGTGGCCGTATTTCCATCGCAGCGCTCTCGCTGGGTATCGCGAAAGGCGCTTACGACGCGGCTTTGAAATATGCGCAGGAACGCCAGCAATTCGATAAACCTATTGCCAGCTTCCAGGGGATATCGTTCAAGCTGGCGGATATGGCCACGCAGATCGCGGCGGCGGAATTGCTCACCATGCAGGCCGCGGACATGAAGAACAAACATCTTCCCATGACCAAACAGGCCGCCATGGCTAAATACTATGCATCGGAGATCGCGGTGTCCATTGCGAATGAAGCGGTTCAGGTTTTTGGAGGATATGGCTACACGAAAGATTTCCCGGTGGAGAAGTTTTACCGCGATGCGAAGCTGTGCACCATTGGCGAGGGCACCAGCGAGATCCAAAAAATCGTGATCGCGCGGGAAGTGTTGAAAGCATAAACATAGAAAAGGTCAATCCAAATAGTTCAGCGGCTGGTTCCAGAAGGGCCAGCCGCTGCGGTTTTACAGCGGAAAACAGTTGATACAAGTACGTTTGCGCAACGGTAAAACGCGCTACTTCACAACGGATCACGGGATGGAAATTATCGTGGCTTTCCAACGCCGGCAGTGGAATTAATTTTCACCCTCCATCGGGTGAATACATTCCATTTTAACGCCGTCAAATACTATTTTACCCCGCTTTATACTATTCGCTAATACATAAGTGTAAATTTAATCAATCGATTGCATGACTGTAATTGATTGATAATGATTTCATTATTTTTTAACGATAACTTTTATAAATTGTGGTCCCAAGAATCTAACATATGACAACCTTTGAAGACCAATTGCGTCAGTTATTCCCCGATGCAGCCGCTATTCCGGCGGCGTACGATCTGCCCGGCGAGATACACCAGCGGAGCTATCTGTCAGACGGCGTTATGAAAAACTGGCTGGGCGACGTCCACACGGTAGTATCGCCCATTTGTATTAAAACCCCCAACGGCCTGGAGCGTCGGGTGATCGGTTCGTACCCTCTTTGCGGCCCGGACGAGGCCAGGGCTTCCCTCGACGCCGCCGTGGCCGCGTATGCTGACGGGAGGGGAGAATGGCCCACCATGTCGGTGCCCGAGCGCATCGCCTGCGTGGAGAAATTCACCGGCAAAATGATCGCCCAAAAACAGGAAGTGGTAAAACTCATCATGTGGGAAATCGGTAAATCCTACGCCGACTCCGTGAAGGAATTCGACCGAACGGTAGAGTACATTCACGCCACTATCGACGCGCTCAAGAACCTCGACCGCAAATCGTCGTCCTTCGCCGTGGAGCAGGGCATCATCGGGCAGATACGTCGCAGTCCGCTCGGTGTGGTCCTATGCATGGGGCCTTTCAACTATCCCCTCAACGAAACCTTCACCACGCTGATTCCCGCGTTGATCATGGGCAACACGCTGCTCTTTAAACCGCCGAAGCACGGCACGCTGTTGCACTACCCGCTGCTCGAAGCTTTCCGCGAGTGCTTCCCGAAAGGTGTGGTAAATACGATTTACGGCCGCGGCAACCAGATCATCGCGCCGCTCATGGAATCGGGGAAGATCAACGTGCTCACGCTCATTGGTTCCAGCAAGGTGGCCAACCAGCTGAAGAAGATGCACCCGAAAGTTAACCGCCTCCGCGCCATCCTCGGCCTCGATGCCAAGAACGCCGCCATCATCACGGAAAAGGCCGATATCGACCTAGCGGTGAAAGAATGTGTGCTGGGCTCGCTATCGTTTAACGGTCAACGTTGCACCGCCATCAAGATCGTGTATGTGCACAGCAATGTGGCCGACGAATTCCTGGAGAAGCTTTCCGCTGCCGTGGGCAAGCTGAAGTTCGGGATGCCCTGGGAAAAAGATGTGTTCCTCACTCCGCTGCCCGAGCCTCAGAAGCCGGGTTACCTCCAGAGCTGCGTGGCGGATGCCGTGGCGCACGGCGCGAAAGTGGTGAACCCTTTCGGTGGCGCCGCCAACGCATCGTTTGTATACCCGGCTATCGTGTATCCCGTCAATGAAAAAATGAAACTGTACCGCGAAGAACAATTCGGGCCGGTGATCCCCGTGGTGCCTTTTGATGACATCGAAACGCCGATCCAATACCTGATCGAAGCGGATCATGGCCAGCAGGTGGCCGTGTTTTCCAACGACGCGGCGGAACTTGCTTCGCTCATCGATCCGTTGGTGAACCAGGTGAGCCGCGTGAACATCAATTGCCAATGTCAACGCGGTCCCGACATCTTCCCGTTCACCGGAAGAAAGGATTCCGCGGAAGCTACGCTCTCTGTTTTCGATGCTTTACGCGCCTTTTCAATCCGGTCTTTAGTGGCTACAAAACAGACAGAAGAGAATAAAGCGCTCATAAATGAGATCGTAAGCGCTCAATCTTCGAACTTTTTATCCACAAAGTATATTTTTTAATAAACTGTAAAGCATCATATATCATTCAACTTCCTGATAATGATCATGCTTTTTTCTTTTTTTCAATATTTACACCTTAGTGTGATGGAAAATTGATAACAGAAAGTTAAATTTGAGTTAATTACTTTCCTTACCAATTTATCAACCTAAACATTAAGAAAGATCGAGAAAATTTTACTCCAAAAAGAAGCCGCCCCCCTCGGGGCGGTTTTTATTTGCACCCGCTGAAGGAGTAATGCGGCCTTTTATCCTTTCAACATTACATTTGCCAGGCCTTTAGCTTTGCCGGCGGGAAGCCGTACAGCCGTTTAAAAGCCGCGGAAAAATGATTCGGTGAGCTGTAGCCGAGGAAGTCAGCCACTTCATTTACATTTCTTTTCTCTTCGATAATGAGCCTGCGCGCGGTTTTCATCCGCATTTCCTGCACATAGCCGAACACGGTGTTGCCGAACAATTGCTTGAATCCTTTTTTCAGTTTGAACTCATTGAGCCCGAAGCGGCGGCAGAGGAAGCCGAGGCTGAGGTGCTGTTCGAGGAAGTTTTCGCGAAGGAAATCCTTGACAGACTGGAGCCGTGTTACATCGGCGGGGGGAATAATGCGCCCGGGTTCCGCTTTCACCTGGAAGTGAAGCAATGCCTGGATGGGATCCCAGTCACCCGCGTAATCGGTATCCGGTACCGTCGCGTGGTCCATGAAAAATGCATGCGTGGCTACAACGCTTTGCGCGTCGATTGAAGTTTTTGGGGTCATAACGAAATCCGTTTGTCGTACTGTATTATCCGTTTTGCGTACCACCAGGGGGTACAGGGTGGCGTACTTTTGATGCCACAAAAATAATCAATCTTATGTTGCGGAAAGTACTGAAATGGACAGGCGGAATCATCGGTTTACTGGTGGCGGGCCTTCTTATATTTTATTTCACCATGCATATCAAGGTGAAAAATAAACGGGACAAAATCTACGACGTAGAAGTACGGATGTTCGAGATTCCCTCGGATTCCGCCACTGTAGCGGCTGGTGCGCATATCTACGCAACGCGTGGCTGCGCAGATTGCCACGGCGCCGATATGACCGGAAAAATTTTTATGGATGAAGGACCGATCGGTACCCTTTCCGGCACCAACCTTACCCGCGGCAAAGGCAGCAAAGTGGCGGAATATACCGACCGCGACTGGATCCTGGCGCTCCGGCACGGTATCCGTAAAGACGGGAAATCCTTACTGGTCATGCCTTCCTACGAATATTACCGGATGACGGACAAGGATCTGGGTTCGCTGATTGCTTATCTCAAGGCGGCGCCCCCGGCAGATCATGAAACAGCCCCGCCGCGACTGGGCCCCCTCGGCACGGTGCTCTCCGCCCTCGATAAAATCCCCCTTATCCCCGCCGAAAAAATCGACCATGCCTGGCGGCCCGGTAGACCCATTCCGAAAGGCCCCACAGCCGAATACGGCCAATACCTCTCCATGTCCTGCACCGGATGCCACCAACCTAATCTGAAAGGCGGAGAAAGCCCCATTCCCGGCGGCGTTTACGTCAGAGACATCACCACCGCCGGCAACATCGGCAAATGGTCGGAGCAGGAGTTTATCGCCGTGCTGCGTACCGGCAACACCCCCGATGGCCGCGCCATCAAAAACGAAGACATGCCCTGGCAAATGACCAACAAGTATTCGGACGAGGAGCTGACCGCCCTGTATAGATATTTGAAAACCCTGTAACTATCGCCCGTCCGGGAACGATATACAAACTGGAGATCAAAATAATTTTTGAACGGGATAGGGGTAGCAGGGAAGAAGCGGCGTTATATGTACGCAACCCCAAAGGACAGGGACTTTATTATAAACAAACAGAGACGCCGGGAGGCGCCTCTGTATAAAAAAGATGGATATGCTTTTGTTGCTTGTGTCTGCTGCGCAGAATTCGCGTGATTTCATTTATTGTCTGGTTTCAGACGCCTGCCGCAGCATCCGTCGCGCTGCCTGATGTTAATCCAGAAAATCTTCAGCGGCGTCCGGCTTTTGTGGTTGGGCGCCGCCTGCCATTCCGGCAAACCACACGTCCACATTGCCCGCGATCATCTGGGGCAGTTTGCTTTTCACGAAATCTTTCACGGCTTCGATGGCTTTTGCGGCCTGTTCGTCGTTTATGCCGGCTTTATCTTTTACTTGCTGGATGAGCTCTTGCATCGGGTTACTTTTTATCGTTGATGAAACGGGTGATCAGGCTACCTTGAGGGCTACGAGCGTACTTTTCTCAAGCTTCTCCGCGGCATAGGCGCGGGTGAGCACAAAAGTTTTCTCATTGGTGCTGGGCAGGTTGAACATCGCGTCGGCCAGTACCACTTCGCAGATGGAGCGAAGGCCGCGGGCGCCCAGCTTGTATTCCAGGGCTTTTTCCACGATGTAATCCACCGCATCGGCTTCTATCTCGAAATCGATCCCTTCCACCTTGAACAGTTTCTTGTATTGTTTTACCAGGGCGTTGCGGGGCTGGGTGAGGATGGCTTTGAGCGCGTCCTTGTCCAGGGTATTGAGATAGGTTACCACCGGCAGGCGGCCCAGCAGCTCGGGGATGAGGCCGAATTGCTTGAGGTCCTGCGAATTGATGTAGCGCAGGATGTGCTTCCGGTTCTGCTCTTCCTGTTCCTTGTTCACCGTAAACCCGATAGAATGGGTCTGGATACGGCGGGAAATGATACGGTCAACGCCGTCGAAAGCGCCGCCGCAGATGAAGAGGATATTCTGGGTGTTTACCTTGATCAGTTTTTGCTCGGGGTGCTTGCGGCCGCCTTGCGGGGGAACGAGCACCTCGGTGCCTTCCAGGAGCTTGAGGAGGCCCTGTTGCACGCCTTCGCCGCTCACGTCGCGGGTGATGGAAGGGTTATCGCTTTTGCGGGCGATTTTATCGATCTCATCGATGTATACAATACCTCTTTCAGCGGCTTCCACGTCGTAATTGCAAACCTGGAGGAGGCGGGTCAGGATGCTTTCCACGTCTTCCCCTACATAACCGGCTTCAGTAAACACGGTCGCGTCTACGATGGTGAAGGGTACGTTGAGGAGGCGGGCGATGGATTTGGCCAGCAGGGTTTTGCCCGTACCGGTTTCACCTACCATGATGAGGTTGCTTTTCTCGATCTCCACGTCATCTTCCGTCACCTGCTGGTTCAGGCGTTTGTAGTGGTTGTAAACGGCCACGGCGAGGATTTTCTTCGCATCGTCCTGACCGATCACGTATTCATCCAGGAATTGCTTGATCTCTACCGGCTTGGCGACTTTGGGGACAAAGTGCGAAGGGCCGGCTTTGCGGGGAGCCTCCCCGCCCGGGTTCAGTTCCTGCTCGATGATCTCCTGTGCATTGGCCACGCAGTTTTCACAGATATGGCCTTCCGCCCCGGCGATCAGTATCCTCACCTCGTCTTTGTTCCGGTTGCAGAACGAACAGCGTATCTTGGATTCTTTCATTTATCAGATTTTTTGAATGTAAGGCTGTTTTTGCCTGATTTACAAGGTTACAAAATTACGCTTTTTTTGCGGCTTTCGGAAGGGGAAATAGGCCGGAATGCCATGCACGGCGGCCGAACCGGGTATGGCAAGAAAAAAGGCGCTTCCGTTCAGAAGCGCCTTTTTTATGCGTTTGTCCGTCAGTTACTGGGCAGTGCCATTGCCTTCCGCAGCTTTCTTACGGGGATTCTTATCCAGTACGTCGTCGATGATGCCATATTCCTTGGCTTCGTCGGCTGTCATCCAGAAGTCACGGTCACCGTCTTTCTCCACTTTTTTCACGGGTTGGCCGCAGTGGGAGGCGATGATTTCGTTCAGCTCTTTCTTCAGCTTCACGAATTCGCGTGCGGTGATCTCAATGTCGGAGGTTTGGCCTTCCGCGCCGCCATGCGGCTGGTGGATCATCACACGGGCGTGTTTCAGGGCGGTACGCTTGCCTTTCGTGCCGGCTACCAGCAGTACGGCGCCGAAAGAGGCGGCCATACCAGTGCAGATAGTGGCGATGTCGGGCGAAACGATCTGCATGGTATCATAGATACCCAGACCGGCATATACGGAGCCACCGGGGCTGTTGATGTACATCTGGATGTCGCGGTTGCGGTCGGCGGACTCCAGGAACAACAACTGTGCGGTGATCACATTCGCCACATAGTCGTTCACCGGGTCACCCAAAAAGATGATACGGTCGGCCATCAGTCGGGAAAACACGTCCATCTGCTGCATGTTCAGCTGACGCTCCTCCAGGATATAGGGGGTAAGCGCGTTGAACTGCGAGCTACGGGCGTAACTATCTACAACCAGGCTGCTGATTCCTCTGTGGTGGATCGCATATTTCCGGAATTCGTTATTAATGTTCATGATGGTGATGTTTATGAGGTAATTTAACAAATTCTTCTGCAGTAATTTCCTCCTCTTTTACGTTCACCTTGGCTTCAGCCCAATCAAACAGCTTCTGGGTGATCAGTTCGCGATAAGTCTGGTCAACATACTTCTCGTCCTGCAGCAGGCGCTCCAGGTAGCTGTCCATCCACTCTGCCTGCTCGCCGCCGAGGCCGTAATAAGACATGAGTTTGGTACGCGCGTTGTCTTTCAGTTCGTCGAAAGAAACGTCGAGTTTGTTATCGCGGATCAGTTTGTCGCTGATGAGGGTCCAGCGCAGCTGATGGTCGAAGTTCGGGTATTCCTGTTCTGCTTCGGCTTCCGTTTTCGGATTTTCGCCGCCTTTCTGCAGCCAGCGTTTGAGGAAGTCTTTCGGAAGCTCGATAGGCGTTTCGTGCACCAGCGTCTCGAACAGGTCGTTGTGCAGGTGGTTCGTAGCTTCCTGTTTCCAGTACTTGCCGATCTCTTCGCGGAGTTTTTCGCGGAAAGCTTCAGCGGTAGCGATGTTCTGGCCGGGGTATACTTCGTTGAAGAATTCCTCGTTCAGCTCGCGTTTTTCGATCAGGGTGAGTTTGGTGATGGTGAGCTGGAAGTATTTTTTCGCAGCGTCTTTGTCATTGGCCAGGCCGAGGTCTTTGGTGATGTATTCGATACGGTCTTTATCGAAAGCTTTTGACAGCTGGAGCACCACAGTGTCGCCCACTTTTTTGCCCATCAGTTTCTCCTGTGCGGCGGCGGAGAAGGTTTTCACGAGGAGGGAGTTTTCCTTCTTCTCGGCGCCTTCCGCGATGTTGCCTTTGCTGTCGGTTTCAATGAACTCGAGGTTCAGCACGTTGTTTTCACCGGTTACGGTTTCGGGTTCGCTGGATTTGCCGCCTTTCAGCTGCAGGCGGTCCAGTTCCTGGTCAACGATCTCGTCGGTCACCTTTACATTGTAGCGGGTGAGGGAAGTTTTCGCGAGCAGGGGATCCACGTCGAATGCGGGCTTCAGGCCTACTTCAAACGCGAAGTCGAATGCTTCGGGTTTATTGTAATCGAAGTTCTTTGCTTCATTCTCGAGGGAGAGGGGCTGGGCGAAGATCTCCAGTTTCTCGTTCTGGATGTAAGTCATCAGTTCCTTTTCCACCGTTTTCAGAATTTCGTCTGCAAACAGCGCCTGGCCGCTCATTTTTTTGATCATGCCGGCGGGAACCTGGCCTTTCCGGAATCCAGGGATGTTGGCTGTTTTGGAAAAATGCTTTACAGCTTTCTCGAAATTCGGAAGGTAATCTTCCTGGCTCACTTTCACAGTGATCTTATCATTTAATAAACCAATGTTCTCTCTGGTTACGGTTGCCATTTTTGCTTTTTGTTAATATTAAAACACAGAAAATAAATATTGTTTGTTGTTTCCCGTGCCCAATCCTGTCAACCAAGATTGTGCCACGGCCCCGCAGTACGGGAAACCTGCCTTTTTAGCAGGGCGGGAGGGCCGTTTGACCGACAGAATATCACAAACCCCGGTCCCCGGAACATGCCCGGCGCCAGATAAAGCGATAGATTTCAACGGTTTGTAAAAAATGCCACTACCGGCGAAGCGCGAAGATAGCGCGTTTTCGTGAATTTATGCCCTATAGCAACTCATATAAGAAAACATCGGCATGGGAAGCTTCAGAGCGAAGCCCGTGGCGTCACACGGAAGGGAACCTCCACCTGCGACAGCGCCCCGTCGAGGATCATTCCCGCCGCCAGCTCGCCCATCAGCTGGAAGTCGGTCGAAATAGTCGTCAAACCATTCAGGATAAAGGGTTTCAGCGGGGTTTCATTATACGAGACGATCCCCGCATCCTTCCCCGGTGTGAGCCCCTGCGCCCGCGTCTTCCCGATCAGCTCCACCAGGTCGCTTTCCCGCAGGTTGATATATACCTCCCCCGGCCGCACGCCACCGGCGGTTAAGTCATGCACCACCCGCGCCGGGAAGGCATAATCCTGGCAGAACTGCAGGAACCCGTCGCGGATCTCGTCGGGGTAATACGTGTTCTCCGGGAAGATGAGCGTCAACGCCTGGTAATGCTCCAGCCGCTCCCGCAAGGCTTCCAGCGCCTCGTAAATGTTCTCCCGGAAATTCTCGTACACGGCGCCGTAACCGCCCGTCACGCCCTTCAGCTTTTTGTCGAGCAGGATGAGCTTCTCACGGGGAATGTCGTTGAGCAATTCCTCCACCTCCACGCGCTCCCGGAAATGCGGGAGGATCACCACGTGCGTGTATTCGGACAGATTCCTCTGCAACAGTTTCTTGAACAACCCGAAATCGCTGTTGTAAATATAGAAGTCGATGCTGGCCGCGTCGCCCAGTTTGCCGGCGAAGGCGTCGTAAATGATTTTTTTATGTTCGCTGAGCTTGTTGAAAAGTAACAGGATCTTGAACTGCTGGCGCAGCCCCGTTTGCTGCACGAAATATCCTTTGCCCGGCACGGAGCCCAGGATCCCGCGGGCTTTCAGCAACTTGAGCGATTTTTCGGCCGTGTCGCGCGAGATGTCCAGCTTGTAGGAAAGCTCGTTGATGGAAGGAAGGATGTCGTTCTGCTTGATCTTTCCCTCGCCAATCGCCTGCAAAAGCGCGTCGGCCAGCTGCTGGTATTTCGGCGTGGCGGAGAAGTCGTCGATGGCGATGTGCCGGAGGATGTCTGGTGTTTTCATAACGTCTCCCAAAGTAGTGAAATAATTGAAAAAACACAGGCAGGACGGGGCATGACAGTGATTCCGGACGCTTTGCATATTTTGTGAGTCACTTACAAAAATCCACGTTTTATGAATGCTATCCTGGGATTGTTCTTCCATTTGCTGGGCGGGTTCGCCTCCGGAAGTTTTTATCTGCCATACAAAAAAGTCAGGGGCTGGAGCTGGGAAAGTTACTGGATCACCGGCGGGATTTTCTCCTGGCTTTTTGTTCCGTTTATCGCAGCGTGGATCACCGTGCCGGGGTTCATGGACATCATCCGCAACACCGATGGCGCCACCCTGTTCTGGACGTATATCCTGGGTGTGCTCTGGGGCATCGGCGGCCTCACCTTCGGCTTATCGATGCGCTACCTCGGCATGAGCCTCGGAATGGCCGTGGCACTGGGCTTCTGTTCCGCCTTCGGCGCGCTCATTCCACCCATCTACCGCAGCATTATGGCGGAAAGCGAACATACTTTCGGCGCGATGATCAGTACGCACGGCGGCGTGTTCGTACTCCTCGGCGTGGCGGTTTGCCTGCTGGGGATCATGATCAGCGGCAAAGCGGGGATGCGGAAAGAGAAAGAACTGACAAACGACCAGAAGCAGGAGAATATCCGCGAGTTCGACCTGAAGAAAGGTTTGACGGTAGCCAGTATTTCCGGTATTCTCAGCGCCTGCATGAGTTTCGCGATTTCCGCGGGAGGATCCATGGGAAAGGAAGCAGTCGCAAACGGCGCCAATCCGCTGTTCGCCAACAACGTAACTTTTGTAGTGATCATGCTCGGCGGGTTAACGACCAACTTTATCTGGTGCATGATTCTCAACGCACGCAACCGTTCTTTTAAAGATTATACGAACAGGAAAACGCCGCTGGCCGCGAATTACTTTTTTCCGCCCTGGCCGGCACCACCTGGTTCATGCAATTCTTCTTCTACGGTATGGGAGAAAGCAAGCTTGGCAACGGCGCCGGCTCATGGATTCTCCATATGGCCTTTATCATTCTGATTTCCACGTTATGGGGGTTTGCGCTGAAAGAATGGAAAGGCGTGTCCCCCAAAACCTACCGGACAGTACTCGCGGGAATCGCCACGATTATTTTGTCTGTCATGCTGGTAGGATACGGCACTTCACTTGAAAATTAATTGATCGATGACGAAGCAATTCAAACATGTAAGTTATTTATGGGATGAGGCCAAAGCCGCCGCGATGGCCGGCGATGAGGTGGCCCTGTTGATCTACCGGTCCAACCTCCTGGGCGCCGATCTGCGGCTCACCAACTACGGCGGCGGCAACACCAGCTGCAAGGCCACCGCTCCGGACCCCCTCACCGGCAAACCCGTGGAAGTAATGTGGGTGAAAGGTTCCGGCGGCGACCTCGGCACGCTCCAGCGCAGCGGCCTCGCCGCGCTGTATGTGGACCGCCTCCGCAGCCTGAAAAATATTTACAAAGGCATGCAGATGGAAGATGAAATGGTAACGCTCTTCGATCATTGCATCTACGACCTCAAATCCAAAGCGCCTTCCATCGATACGCCCCTGCACGGTTTCCTGCCGTTCAAACATATCGACCACCTGCACCCGGACGCGGCCATCGCCATCGCCGCGGCGAAAGACGGGGAGCAGATCACCAAGGAGCTGTTCGGCGGCAAGATCGGCTGGGTGGCCTGGCAGCGCCCGGGCTTCGACCTCGGCCTGCAGCTGAAAGCCTGCCTCGACGAAAACCCCGGGATCCGCGGCATCATGCTCGGCTCGCACGGGCTCTTCACCTGGGGCGATACGGCTTACGAATCCTACATCAACACGCTCGAAGTGATCGAGCAGTGCGCGGAATACCTGGAGAAGCACCTCGGCAAGGCGCGCCCCGTTTTCGGCGGCCCCCGCATGCAGGCGCTCCCCAAAGAAGAAAGGCTCGCCAAAGCAGCAGAGATGGCGCCCGAACTGAGAGGGCTCGCGTCGTCCCACCAGCGGATGATCGGCCATTTCACCGACGACGAGCGCGTGTTGCAGTTTATGCATTCCAACGACCTGGAGCGCCTCGCGCCCCTCGGCACCTCCTGCCCCGACCACTTCCTCCGCACCAAAATCAGCCCGCTGGTACTGCATCCCGAAACAGCGGCAGACCGCACCCGGTTGGAAGCCGCGTTTGAAGCATACCGGAAAATGTACGCGGAATATTACGAGGCCTGCAAACATCCGAATAGTCCCGCCATGCGCGACCCGAACCCGGTAGTGATATTGTGCCCGGGAATTGGTATGTTCACATTTGCAAAAGACAAGCAAACGGCGCGCGTGGCCGCTGAATTCTATATCAACGCCATCAACGTGATGCGCGGCGCTGAAGCGGTATCATCTTACACTTCGCTGCCCCGCCAGGAAGCTTTCGACATCGAATACTGGCTGCTGGAGGAAGCGAAGCTGCAACGCATGCCGAAACCCAAGGCGCTCACCGGCCGCATCGCCCTGGTAACGGGCAGCGCCGGCGGCATCGGGAAGGCAATTGCGCGGAAGTTTGCCCAGGAAGGCGCTGTGGTGGTGCTCAGCGATAACAACGCCGACCGCCTCGCCGAAGCCAAAGCATCCTTCGAAAAGGAATTCGGAAAAGATACCTGCGCCGCCGCATTGCTCGACGTGAAAGACGCCGGCAACGTATCCAACGCCTACCGCACCGCTGCGCTGGCATTCGGAGGAATGGACATCGTGGTGAACTGCGCCGGGCTCTCCATCTCCAAACCGCTGGAAGAGCATACCGAAAAAGACTGGGATCTGTTGTACGATGTACTCGTGAAAGGCCAGTTCCTCGTTACCCAGTCGGGGGTAGACGTGATGCGTAAGCAAAACCTCGGCGGCGACGTGCTGAACATCGTGAGCAAGAACGCCCTCGTATCCGGCCCCAACAACGCCGCGTACGGTTCCGCCAAGGCCGCGCAGCTGCACCTGAGCCGCCTCAATGCGGCGGAGCTGGGGAAAGACCGCATCCGGGTGAACGTGGTGAACCCCGACGCAGTGATCGCCGACAGCACCATATGGGCCGGCGCCTGGGCGGAAGGAAGGGCTAAAGCCTACGGCGTGAAAGTGGAAGAGCTGCCGGCTTACTATGCCAAACGCACGCTGCTCAACCAGGTGATCCTGCCGGAAGATATCGCGGATGCCTGCTTCGCTTTTGTAGGAGGATTATTGCAGAAAGCCACCGGTAACGTGCTGAATGTAGATGGCGGAGTAGCCATGGCTTTCGTCAGATAAAAATAGAACACCATGCAAATCGACCAGAATAAAATAGACGGTTACAATAGCCAGTCGCTCCGCAAACATGAGCGGGCGCTGGCATTTCTTCAGGGCGAGATCCCCCATGCGGCGGAAATCATTTCCCAGCTCGGCGAATTCCAGATCGCGATTCCCAGCTGGGCCCTCGGCACCGGGGGCACCCGGTTCGGCAGGTTCCCCGCAGGCGGCGAGCCCCGCAACCTCGAAGAAAAAATCGAAGACATCGGGCTGCTGCATCGCCTCAACCGCGCCAGCGGCGCCATTTCGCTCCACATCCCCTGGGATATCCCGGAAGATCCCGCGCACATCCGCGCAGTCGCCGCCGCGCACGGGCTGAAGTTCGACGCCATGAACTCCAACACCTTCCAGGACCAGCCGGGCCAGGCGCACAGCTACAAATTCGGTTCCCTTCAGAACGTGAGCCGCGATATCCGCCAGCAAGCCATCGAACATAATATCGAAGTGATCCGCCACGGCATTGCCCTGGGATCGGAATCGCTTACGGTCTGGCTGTCCGACGGCTCCTGCTTCCCCGGCCAGCTCAGCTTCCGCAAAGCGTTTGAAAATACGCTGGAAGGTTTAAGCGAGATCTACGCCGAACTGCCCGACAACTGGAAAATGTTCGTCGAATACAAAGCCTTCGAACCGAACTTCTATTCCACCACGGTGGGCGACTGGGGGCAATCCCTGCTCTACGCCTCCAAGCTCGGCCCTAAGGCTTATACACTGGTGGATCTGGGCCATCATCTCCCTAATGCCAACATCGAACAGATCGTGGCGCTGCTGCTGATGGAAGGCAAGCTGGGCGGATTCCATTTCAACGATTCCAAATACGGCGACGACGACCTCACCGTAGGCAGCATCAAGCCGTACCAGCTGTTCCTGATTTTCTGCGAACTGGTAGACGGTATGAATGCGCGCGGCATGAAACATGCCACCGATTTGGGCTGGATGATCGACGCGTCGCATAATGTGAAAGATCCGCTGGAAGACCTGCTGCAATCCGTGGAAGCAATCCAGATTGCTTATGCCCAGGCGCTGCTGGTGGATCGCAAAGCCCTCACCGCCGCGCAGGAGCGCAATGACGTGGTGGCGGCCCAGGAAATATTGCAACAGGCGTACCGGACGGACGTTCGTCCGATGGTAGCCGAAGCGCGCCTCCGCGCAGGCGGCGCCCTGGAGCCGCTTTCCGTGTACCGCGGCGAGCAGGTGCGGGCGGGGCTTATCCGCAGGAGGGGGCTTGTTACCATCGCTACAGGTTTATAAACCATGACGAAGATTCCCGTTATCGCCGTGCTCGACATCGGCAAAACCAATAAGAAGTTGTTCCTTTTCGACGAAAGTTACCGCGTGGTGCATGAGAAGAATGCCCGCCTCCCGGAAACCGCCGACGAAGACGGGGACCCCTGCGAATGCATCCACAGCCTGCGCGATTTCGTGCAGTCGTCGCTGGAGGAAGCTTTGGCGATGCCTGGAGTGGACGTGCGCGCCGTGAACGTATCCGCCTACGGCGCCAGCCTCGTGTATATCGATGCCGACGGCAAACCGCTGACGCCGCTTTACAATTATCTTAAATCGTACCCCGGCCATTTGCGGGATGGGCTGTACGCACGATATGGCGGAAAATCAGGATTCTCCCGGCAAACCGCTTCTCCCGCTTTGGACAGCCTTAACTCAGGCCTGCAGCTTTTCCGCCTGCAGGCCGGGCGTCCGGAGTTGTTTGCCAAAGTGAAACATGCGTTGCACCTGCCGCAATACATCAGTTTTCTGCTCACCGGCGAGGCCTGCGCCGACATTACCAGCATCGGCTGCCATACAGCGCTATGGGATTTTGATAAAAATACCTATCACGCCTGGGTGCGCGACGAAGGGCTGGAAAGCGTTATGGCGCCGTTGCGCGATGCGGGAACGGTGGTAGCGGGAAAGGTAAGCGGGAAGGAAGTTCCGGTGGGGCCGGGACTGCATGATTCTTCCGCCGCGTTGATCCCTTACCTGATGCAGTTCCGCGAGCCTTTTGCCTTGATTTCGACTGGCACATGGTGTATCACCCTCAATCCGTTCAACGCCACACCGCTCACGGCGGAGGAGCTGGAGCAGGATTGCCTGTGCTACCTTTCCTTC
This sequence comes from Chitinophaga pollutisoli, assembly GCF_038396755.1. Taxonomy (NCBI): domain Bacteria; kingdom Pseudomonadati; phylum Bacteroidota; class Chitinophagia; order Chitinophagales; family Chitinophagaceae; genus Chitinophaga; species Chitinophaga pollutisoli. The sequence goes on from NZ_CP149822.1 coordinate 3,824,247, forward strand.
GACGGGCGCCCCGTGAAAGCCTCGCGCCTCTTTTCGGGATTTGTGCATGAGCGGGAGGTAGCCAGGATTGCGGAGCATTTCAACCGCCAGTCGGCGCATTGCCAATCTGTGCCTTTCGATGCAGCACTGATGGGAAAGATGTTCCCCGCCGGAGATTTCGCTACGCGCGACCTCTCGCAATTCCGGTCGGATGCGGAGGCTTACCATCAATTGATTTTCGATCTCGTATCGGCGCAACACCGCTCCACTTCGCTGGTGCTGGCAGGCGCGCCGGTTGGAAAGATATTCGTGGACGGAGGGTTTGGGAAGAATGATGTATTCATGCAAATGCTCGCCATGCAGTTCCGTGGTATAGAAGTGTTTGCCGCGCAAGTGCCACAGGCTACCGCACTGGGTGCCGCGCTGGCGCTGCACAGCACCTGGCAGCAGGGGCCGCTGCCGGAACGCCTGATCGAACTGGCCCCATATCCTGATCCCTGCACCGAAATTCTTGGATGATAGACTTCACGATGCACGAGATCGGCAACGACCGTTCATAACAATTGCTGATTAGATACGTGTTAAGTGAAATAGCATACAGGGCGCAAATCTTCATTTGCCGCTCCAATTGATTTCACGAAGAGAATACTATATGCATTGTCTTTTTTTATCACTCAACTGCAATTCCAATACATTGTTTAACTTCAGGTTAAATACATTGTATTATGGCAAGTGCATTTAGGAGAATGTCATCATGCATAGGGATTTTCCTGCTAGTTAGTTTGAATGCCCCGATTTTCGGACAACAATCCCCGACAGTTACCAGTAAAAAGCTACCCGCTAATTACGTTTCTGATCTGGCACTTATATATCAGGGTGGTACCCATCGTATGGACTGGACCCGAGATCAATTCAGTCCCTATGTATTTCGTCAGAGTGGCGCCGGTTTCGAATGGCTATTTGACGGTTTTTTGTTTATCGAATTTAAAGATAATCGTGGTTTTGAATATGCGGAGGGTTATGGACATCGACCAGCTGGACAACAAGAATGGCTATGGCTGCTCAATCGAAATTTTGAAAAAGGGAAAGCTATTCATGCATTGAATAGCTTGCTCGACAGCCTTTCACTGGCTGGGAGAAAGCCAGTACGGAAGCGGAAAGTTGTACTTACAATACCCGAGCCGATCAAGACTAACAAGAATTGGGGACGTATCAACGGCCGGAAGATTAATTTCGCATCGAATGCAGATCGCATAGCAGCCTGCAAGTGGTATATTGACAAAGCGACGGCTTTGTGGAATAAGGCCGGGTTCAAGCATTTGGAGCTGGCGGGATTTTATTGGGTGGCGGAACGGGATATTGATGCCAAAACAGTTTTGCCTGCAGTTTCCGCCAAAATAAAAAAGCAAGGGAAGCGATTTTTCTGGATTCCTTATTATGGTGCCAAAGGAGCGGGGAGTTGGAAAGATCTCGGATTTGACATTGCATATCAACAGCCTAATTACTTTTTTAAACTTAGTACTCCTCACACTGCCCTGACGGGAGCCATTAGTTTTGCCAAGACTAACAACATGGCACTCGAAATGGAATTTGATAAAAGGGTTATCACTGACGACGGGTTTCGCAAGAAATTTACCGATTACCTCGATGAGTTTGAGAAAAACGGAATGCTCAGTAACGCTCCCGTTGCTTACTATGAAGGAGGAGGGGCATGGTATGAAATGAGTATGCAATCCGACAGGAATGTTAAAAGTTTGTTTAATCGGCTAGCGGATATTGTAGCTGAACGGCAAAAGAAAGCGGACGCAAAATCCCGATAATGCAACAATCTCCGATGTTCATTTTTACTGTATTTCATAGTATTATTCCCGGGGTTTAGGGGGATTTGAAATTATTTTCTATTTTTAGCGGGTACGGCAGCATACCACGTTTATTACTGGCTGCCGTCTGCAGGAGAAGTTGCGATCATCCGTCAAACACCGCACTTGTCTGCAACCATTGTGTGCAGAGGTTTCATTCACTTAATAACAGGCCGCAACGAAGGTTGTGTTCCGGCGTCCAGCCATGACCGGTTGAAATACCGGCAGGGAGATGTATGGTCAGAAAGGTTGCAGCCTGGAAGCGATGTTGGAACAAGTAAAAGGAAGCCGGACCACGTCCCGGTACATTATAGATGCACTTCATGAGAAAATTTTGGATGTTCGCGTGCCTGCTGATTTTGGCCGCCTGCTCGCGCAAATCGCCCGGAAACAAAGTATTGCTGCTGCCATCCACGGGCAGCGCGGAAACCATTGCCGCCGTCGTTAAAGCCACGGCCGAAGCCAACGGATGGGAACTGGTGGAAGGAAATAAAACCTTCCTGCACCCGGATTCCCTCCAGCATTACCGCACCGTTGTGTCCGCATGGTCGTACCCCGATTCACTCGACCACCGACAGCTCAACGCCCTCCAGCGCTACCTCGAAGCCGGCGGCACCTGGGCCGTGGTGAAAGATTCCGTGTTTACGCTGAAAGGATGGCCCTGGCTCGATTCGCTGGGAGATAACAATCGCGTCTTCATGGCTTCGCCCACCGAACTGGAAAAAGTGTTGCAGCAAGCCGGAGACGAAGCCCGGGGGCTCGACTATTCCGCCTGCATCACCCTGGCCATTCCGGAGAATAACCGTTACACCTACACGATGCTCGCACAAGGGTTGGATGAACCCCTCCAGCTGGCCGTCCTCCCCGGAAACGACGTCATCTTCGCAGAACGCAAAGGAGCCGTACGCCTCTTCCGCAGCCGCGAAAAAGATGTGGTCACCCTCGCGCAGTTCAACGTTTATAGCGGGCTGGAAGACGGCCTCCTCGGCGTGGCCCTCGATCCCGCATTCGACAAAAACCATTTCGTGTATTTCTATTACGGCGTAGCCGGCGACCTGCACGTCAGCCGCCTCACCCGCATGGAAATGCGCGACCGCAAGCTGTTGCCGGAAACGGAAAAGACCATTCTCGAAATCCCCACGCAACGCAAATACTGCTGCCACTCGGCGGGTTACATGGAATTCGGGCCCGACGGGCTGCTGTATCTTTCCACCGGCGACAATACCAATGCCGAAGAAACGGAAGGATATACCCCGGTAGACGAGCGCCCCGGCCACGAACTGGCCGACGACCAGGCCACATCCGCCTCCTCAGCGGACCTCCGCGGCAAGATCCTCCGCATCCGCATTATGCCCGACGGCACGTATACCATCCCCGACGGCAACCTGTTCCCGAAGGACGGTTCCGCCGGCCGCCCGGAGATCTACGTGATGGGTTGCCGCAATCCTTTCCGCTTCAGCGTCGACCGTAAAAACCAATATGTGTACTGGGGCGACGTGGGGCCAGATACCAAAGTGCCCGGGAGCGAAGGCACCATCAGTTACGACGAAATCAACCAGGCGCGCCAGCCCGGATTCTTCGGGTGGCCGTACTTCCTGGGCGAGAACGAAGGGCTGCCCAAATGGAATTTCGCCACTAAAACCGAAGGCCCGAAGCTGGACCCGGCGAAACCGGTAAACGCTTCTCCCAATAACAAAGGCATCCGCGAGCTGCCGCCCGCGCAACCCGCGATGATCTGGTTTGGCGACGGGCCTTCCGCCAAATTCCCCCTGGTGGGCAAAGGCGGGCAGAGCGTGATGGCGGGGCCGGTGTATTACGCCGACCAGTTCGCCAATGCAGAATACAAACTCTCCGATTACTACGACGGCAAGCTGCTCATTTACGACTGGGTGCGCCGCTGGATCATGGCGGTTACCTTCGACAAAGACCACCGTTATCTCCGCATGGAGCCCTTCCTCGACCACCTGGAGCCTGCCGCCCCCATCGATCTGCGTTTTGCGGACGACGGATCCATTTACATGCTGGAATATGGTACCAACTGGTTTTCCCGGAACATGGACGCGCGCCTGGTCCGCATCACCTACGCCGCTGGCAACCGCCGGCCGGTAGCCGCAATTGCGGCCGACAAGCTGGCGGGGCCGGCGCCCATGACGGTGCGGCTATCTGCCGGTGGTTCTTCCGATCCCGACCGGAACGACGCGCTGCATTACACCTGGAGCATCGAAGGAAAGGATTATTCCGATTCGGCGATCTCCCACACTTTCAACAACCCTGGCGTGCATAAAGTGATGCTGACGGTGACGGACGATCATAAAGCCTTCGACACCGCTTCACTCTATATCAAAGCCGGCAACACGCCGCCCGTGGTGGAGATTACGTCCGACGCGAATACTTCGTTTTATTGGGATAACGCAACTTTCCCGTATAAAGTGACGGTAACCGATCCGGAAGATGGTCCTGTTGCGCCGGAAAAGGTGACGGTGGGTTTCAGCTTTATCCCGTACGGCCGCGATATGGCCGGTGTGCTGACGCAGGGTGGGGCGATGCCCGCGCCGAAAGGGAAGGAACTGTTCTATTCGCAGGATTGCAAGGCTTGCCATACCGAAAACAGCGCGTCCGTAGGGCCGAGCCTGATGGATATCGCCGGAAAGTATGCGCATGACGATAAGAACACGGCCTTGCTGGCTGATAAAGTGATCCGCGGGGGAAGCGGCGTGTGGGGCAACCGCCCGATGAGCGCGCATCCGGGGATGGCGGTGGAAGAAGCGAAGATGATCGTGGATTATATTTTGTCGCTCAGGAATACGGGAGCCAGCCTGCAACCGCAAGGGACGATGGTGCTGAAGGACCACATCGGCAAACCCGCCTCCGGCGTCTATCTGCTCCATGCCCGTTATACTGATGGCGGCGCCAATGGCATCGAGTCACTCACGGGCCAGCAATTCGTTATGCTTCGCCATCCGAAACTGGAAGCGGAAGAACGGGATGTAGACGGGAATATCCGTTTCCTCAATTACATCAACGAGCTGCTCAGCTACGGCGTAGCGCGTGACGGCAGTTATTTCATGTTCAGGAACATCGACCTCAAAGGAATAAATCGCGCCCGTTTCCGCGTGATGCTGCAGGGCGCGGGTGGCACCCTTGAGCTGCGGGTGGGCTCGAAAGACGGCCCCTGGGTCTGCGAACTGGAAGTACCCGCAGGCAAAGGCGAATGGGTGGAACTGACGGCTCCCGTCAAGGAAAGCAAAGCCCGCCTGGATCTCTGGTTCGTTTTCCGCAATCCCGGCCAACAGGGCCAGCTTTTCTGCATCGACTGGACACTATTCGAGCATGTAAAATAAACCCCGGAGGGCACCCGCCTCCGCGCCTCAAGCGCTGAAAGCCGCCCGTAACAGGCGGCTTTCTTCTTATTATACACATACATGTTTGTGTCGTGTGACTTACTTGAGCCATCCCTGAACCATACTTGAGATACGGTTGAGATACCCCTTATATAGGGTGGCTCAACGATGGCTCAACCGTGGCTCAAAGGTATCTCAAGGGTATCTCATCCTACCTGTAACCCTTTGTCAAGCTCGTTTTTAACTGTAAAGCCGCCTGTAAAAAGGCGGCTTTACCGATTTTTGCTATCACGACATTATTTCTTGAGTTCGTTTTGCAGCATCGATTTCAGTTCCGGGGAGGAAGGGCGCGGCGCGTCGGTGGATACGATGTTGCCTTGCTTGCGGTATTCCTTTTATCAGTGCGGATGAAGGGACTCGAACCCCCATGCCTCGCGGCACCAGATCCTAAGTCTGGCGTGTCAAATCTAATTGCTGCCGCATCAACGATATAAAAACAAAAAGGAACACCTTGCGGTATTCCTTTTTTCCAGTGCGGATGAAGGGACTCGAACCCCCATGCCTCGCGGCACCAGATCCTAAGTCTGGCGTATCAAATCTAATTGCTGCCGCATCAACGATATAAAAACAAAAAGGAACACCTTGCGGTATTCCTTTTTTCCAGTGCGGATGAAGGGACTCGAACCCCCATGCCTCGCGGCACCAGATCCTAAGTCTGGCGTGTCAAATCTAATTGCTGCCGCATCAATGATATAAAAACAAAAAGGAACACCTTGCGGTATTCCTTTTTTCCAGTGCGGATGAAGGGACTCGAACCCCCATGCCTCGCGGCACCAGATCCTAAGTCTGGCGTGTCAAATCTAATTGCTGCCGCATCAACGATATAAAAACAAAAAGGAACACCTTGCGGTATTCCTTTTTTCCAGTGCGGATGAAGGGACTCGAACCCCCATGCCTCGCGGCGCCAGATCCTAAGTCTGGCGTGTCAAATCTAATTGCTGCCGCATCAACGATATAAAAACAAAAAGGAACGCCTTGCGGTATTCCTTTTTTCCAGTGCGGATGAAGGGACTCGAACCCCCATGCCTCGCGGCACCAGATCGTAAGTCTGGCGTGTCAAATCTAATTGCTGCCGCATCAACGATATAAAAACAAAAAGGAACACCTTGCGGTATTCCTTTTTTCCAGTGCGGATGAAGGGACTCGAACCCCCATGCCTCGCGGCACCAGATCCTAAGTCTGGCGTGTCAAATCTAATTGCTGCCGCATCAACGATATAAAAACAAAAAGGAACACCTTGCGGTATTCCTTTTTTCCAGTGCGGATGAAGGGACTCGAACCCCCATGCCTCGCGGCACCAGATCCTAAGTCTGGCGTGTCAAATCTAATTGCTGCCGCATCAACGATATAAAAACAAAAAGGAACACCTTGCGGTATTCCTTTTTTCCAGTGCGGATGAAGGGACTCGAACCCCCATGCCTCGCGGCACCAGATCCTAAGTCTGGCGTGTCTACCAATTTCACCACATCCGCTTTTTCGAAGGATGCAAAGGTATTCTTTTTTAGGAATTATAAAAATTATGGATATCGGGGACTGGGTAGGAGAATTTATTGTATTGATAATCAGTTTGTTGTGTGGATAAGTATCGCTAATGGGTAGCAGCCTGCCGCAATGGCAGAATTCCCCTGTATGGTCCTCTTTTTGTATTTTTGAACTTAGCATGGATACAGTGACCGTTCAAAAATACAATCTCGACGAAGAACAGGAGAAAAAGGAGATCGTCCGCCATTACCGCGCTCTTTTACGTGCCCTGAAGCCCCGTCTCAAAAAAGGAGACCGGGAACTGGTGCGCACCGCCTTCGAAATGGCGGCCGACGCGCACCGGGATATGCGCCGTAAATCCGGTGAACCCTACATCCTCCACCCCCTTGCCGTTGCGCAAATCACCGTGGAAGAAATCGGCCTCGGCGTACGATCCGCCATCTGCGCCCTCCTGCACGATACCGTGGAAGATACCGAAGTAACCCTCGAAGACGTGGAACGCGAATTCGGCAGCGAAATCGCCCATATCGTGGACGGCCTTACCAAAATATCGACCGTCATCGATTCCAACACCAGCACCATGCAGGCGGAGAATTTCAAAAAAATTCTCCTCACCCTGGCCGACGATCCGCGGGTCATCCTCATCAAACTGGCCGACAGGCTGCACAATATGCGCACCCTCGACTCCATGGCCCGCGAGAAACAACTCAAGATCGCCTCCGAAACAGTGTTCATCTACGCCCCCCTGGCCCACCGCCTCGGTTTGTATAATATCAAGTCCGAACTCGAAGACCTCGCCATGAAGTACACCGAGCAGGACAACTACCGCGAGATCGCCCGCCGCCTGAAAGAAACCAAGCGCGAGCGCACCCGCTATATCAACGAATTCATCAAGCCCATCAAGGAAGTACTCCAGGAAGAAGGCTTCAACTTCGAAATCTACGGCCGCCCCAAATCGATTCACTCCATCTGGAACAAGATCAAAACCAAAGGCGTCCAGTTCGAGGAAGTATACGACCTCTTCGCCATCCGCATCATCCTGGATTCGGCTGCCGATAAGGAAAAAGCCGACTGCTGGAAGGTCTATTCCATCATCACCGACTTCTACCACCCCAGCCCCGAACGCACACGCGACTGGCTCTCCAACCCGAAAGGCAACGGCTACGAAGCCCTGCACGTTACGGTAATGGGCCCCAACGGGAAGTGGGTGGAAGTGCAGATCCGCTCCAAGCGCATGAACGACTACGCCGAAAAAGGCGTGGCCGCCCACTGGCGGTATAAGGAAGGCAACTCCAACGTCCAGGAATCCAAGTTCGAACAATGGTTCAGCCAGATCCGGGAAATCCTGAACAGTCCGGATACCAATACCCTCGACTTCCTGGCCGATTTTAAAAGCAACCTCTTCACGGAGGAAATTTACGTCTACACCCCCAAGGGGGACCTCAAAATACTACCGGCCAGTTCCACGGCCCTCGATTTCGCGTATTCCATCCACTCCGCCGTGGGCAACAAGTGCATCGGCGCGAAGGTGAACTATAAACTGGTGCCCCTCAGCCATAAGCTCCGCAGCGGCGACCAGGTGGAAATCATCACGTCCAACAAGCAGAAGCCTTCGGAAGATTGGCTCAATATCGTGCTCACGGCCAAAGCCAAAAGCAAGATCAAGGACGCGCTGAAGGAAGAAAAGCGGAAAGTGGCCATGGACGGGAAGGAAGTGCTGTACCGCAAGCTGGATCACATGAAGGCCAGCCCCAGCCAGTATAATATCAACGAACTGGTGCAGTTCTATAAACAACCTTCGCCGCTGGACCTCTACTACCAGATCGCGGTGAAGAACATTGACCTGCGGGAACTGAAGCAGTTCAACGTGCTGGGCGACAAACTGGAGCCTCCCAAACCCGTGAAGCCTGCGGAACCGGCCCCGGTGGAGGAACACCATAAGGTGAAGGAGTCCAACAAGAAAGACGCCGAGCTGATCATTTTCGGGGAAAGCTCCGACAAGATTGCGTATAAACTGGCCAACTGCTGCCGCCCCATCCCGGGCGACGACGTGTTCGGCTTCGTGACGGCCAGCGAAGGGCTGAAGATCCACCGGACGAACTGCCCCAACGCCGCCCAGCTGCTGGCCAACTACGGCCACCGGGTGGTGAAGACGAAATGGGTGAAAAACCGTGAGATCTCGTTCCTGACGGGGCTGAAGATCGTGGGGATGGACGATGTGGGCGTGATCCACAAGATCACCAATATCATCTCCGGTGAGCTGAAGATCAATATCGCCGGGCTTACGATCGAGTCGAAGGAAGGGTTGTTTGAAGGGCTGATCAAGGTTTTCGTACATGATAAGGACGAACTGGAGGAACTGGTGAACCGCCTGAAGGGGCTGGATGGTATCCAGAGCATCAACCGGCTGGAAGATTAATTTTATTTCTCCCGATTTTCATACAATCGCCTTATTTTTGCCACTTCTTTAAACCATAATTAACTTTTCAACAATGGTAGATGTTCTGCTGGGGCTGCAATGGGGCGATGAAGGCAAAGGCAAGATCGTAGATTACTTTGCCGGTAAATATGATATCATCGCACGCTTCCAGGGCGGCCCGAACGCGGGCCATACTTTGTATGTAAACGGCCAGAAAGTGGTGCTGCATACGATCCCCTCCGGCGTTTTTCACGGCAATACCCTCAACCTGATCGGTAATGGGGTGGTGCTCGACCCGGTGACTTTCCGTAAAGAATGCCAGAAAGTGGCGGATTTGGGCATCGATCTGTCCAAAAACCTTTTTATTGCGGAAAAAACGCATATCATCGTGCCAACCCACCGGGCGCTCGACAAAGCTTCCGAGTTGTCGAAAGGCCAGGAAAAGATCGGTTCTACCCTGAAAGGGATCGGGCCGGCTTACATGGATAAAACGGGGCGTAACGGCCTCCGCGTGGGTGATGTGCTCCGGAGCGACTTCCGCCAGCAGTATGAAAAACTGAAGGCCAAACATCTCCAGTTACTAGCCAATTATAATTTCGATGAAGACATCGCCGAATGGGAAAATGAGTTCTGGGAAGCGGTGGAATTCCTCTCGAAAATGAATATCGTGAATGGGGAATACTGGCTGAACGGCTATCTGAAAGCCGGCAAGAAAGTATTGGCCGAAGGCGCACAGGGCAGCATGCTCGACGTGGATTTCGGTACCTATCCCTTCGTAACCTCTTCCAACACCATCTCCGCCGGCGTATGCACCGGCCTGGGCATCGCTCCCAAATGGATCACCGAGGTGATCGGGGTGACCAAGGCGTACTGCACCCGCGTGGGCGGCGGTCCCTTCCCGACCGAGCTGGAAAACGAGACCGGCGAACAGCTGCGCCAGGCAGGCCATGAATTTGGCGCCACTACGGGCCGCCCCCGCCGTTGCGGCTGGATCGACCTCGTAGCCCTGGACTATACCTGCATGCTCAGCGGCGTTACCCAGCTGGTAATGACCAAATCGGACGTGCTCGACGGTTTCGATACCGTTCACGCCTGCATCGCGTATAACATTGACGGTCAGACCACCCGCGAAATGCCATTCAATATATGCGGGGCCAAAATCGAGCCCGTGCTGGAAAGCTTCCCCGGATGGTCGGAACCCACTGCAAAAAGTGAACGATACGACGCATTACCTTTGGAAATGAAAAATTTCTTATCTTTTGTGGAAGACTACCTGAAAGTGCCTGTACAGTACGTTTCCAACGGGCCGGGTAGAGATCAGATTCTCGAAAAATAAAGGCAAAAAGCTACGAAAAAAACAGTCAAAAAAAATTTGGCGAAACAAAAAAACTGTTAAAACTTTACCCTTAGAATCTAATTGTAACGTACCATTATGAAATCAAAATCTGATAAAGAGAAAGAGACTAAAAAGACTACTTCGCCTAAGACTGACAAAGCCTCTGAAAAGAAAGCCAGCGCCAGGCCTAAGAAGGAAGTAGACGAGGATGAAGATGAGGATGAGGAGGAATCTCCCCGTAAGTCTGCTGCATCTAAAAAATCAGATAAGCTTGCGGCAAAATCGAAGAAAGACGACGACGATGACGATGATGACGACGATGACGAGGACGATGCCCCGAAAAGAGGTCGCCCCGCCAAAGCCGGCACCCGTAAGAAAAGCGATGATGATGACGACGATGATGCCGACGACGACGATGCCGATGACGATGCATGGGAAAAAGGTGAAGACGAGGATTATGATCCGGATTTCGAAGAATTCGATATGCCGAAGCCGAAAAACAAGCGCGGCCGTCCTTCCAAGAAAAGCTCCGACGATGACGACGATCTTGGACTGGATGAGGAATTCAAAGACATGGATCTGTTTAACGATCGCTTCGACGACGACGATGATGATTTCTAATTTGTAAACGTGCTATCATACAGTTTTCCTGTTAAAGATATAAGCGCAACGAAACTGCAAATGTTGAGCTGGGGCAACCGGTTCAACATTTGTTGTTTTTTGGACAATAACAATTATAGCCTGGCTGGTTCCCGCGCTGAAGCCATCCTCGCCGCAGATGCTGTCGAAATCCTGGAATCCCCCGCCGGTAGCGCCTTCAATAAACTGCGCCGCTTCCACGACGACAAGCCCGGATGGCTCTTCGGCCATCTGTCCTACGATCTTAAAAACGAAACGGAAAAGCTTGGGAGCCAACACCCTGACGGTATCGGGTTCCCCGACCTGTCATTCTTCCGTCCCCGCTACGTCCTCCGCCTCTCCGCCTCCACGCTCGAAATCTCAGGCGAAAGCCTCAGCGAGCAGGAAGCCAGGGCCATCCATGCCGAATTGCTGTCCCAGCCGGCGATATCCACCGCACCGCCGCTGCCGCTCGTTTCCCAGTCGCGCCTCCAGCGCGCCGGCTACCTGGAAGCCGTCCATGCCCTACAGGAGCATATCCGCAAAGGCGATTGCTACGAGGTTAACTTTTGCCGCGAGCAATACGCCCACGCCCGCCTCCAGGACCCCGCTTCCGTGTTCCTCCGCCTCAACGGCCTGAGCCCCGCGCCCTTCGCGGCATATTACCGCCGTGGGCTCCGCTACCTGGCCTGTTCCAGCCCGGAGCGCTTCCTCCGTAAAGAAGGGGACCGGATCATATCCCAGCCCATCAAAGGCACCATCCGCCGCGCCGCAGACCCCGCGGAAGACGCAGCCCTGCTGCAGGCGCTGCGCAACTCCCCCAAAGAACAATCGGAAAACGTTATGGTGGTAGACCTCGTCCGCAACGACCTCTCCCGCACCGCCGTGCGCGGCAGCGTGGAAGTTTCGGAGCTTTTCGGAATCTACAGCTTCCCGCAGGTGCATCACATGATCAGCACCGTTTCGGCCACACTCGACCCCGCCTTCCATTTCACCGACGCCATCCGCAACGCCTTCCCCATGGGCTCCATGACCGGCGCGCCCAAGGTGAAAGTCATGCAGCTGATCGAACAATACGAAAAAACGCGGAGAGGACTGTTCTCCGGCGCAGTGGGGTACATCACGCCCGAAGGCGATTTCGACTTCAATGTGGTGATCCGCAGTATTCTGTATAGTGCTGAAAATCATTACGTATCCTTCCAGACAGGCTCCGCCATTACCTTTTACAGCAACCCGGAAAAAGAGTGGGAAGAATGTCTCCTGAAAGCCCGTGCGTTGCGCCAGGCCCTTGGTATCTGAGCGGGTTATTCGCCCGAAGTGACCAGTTGCGCCAGCGCATCGGAGATGCGCGGGTAGGAGAACTGGAAACCGGTAGACTGGATCTTCGCGGACGAGGCTTTCACGCTTTTGAGGACTTCCACGCTCATTTCGCCCATCGCCAGCTTGAGGGCGAAAGCGGGAACGTGTACCGTGACGAAGCTTTTCCCCTTAACGGTGCGCGCCAGCTGGGTCACGAGCTCCTGGTTGGTGACAGGGAAGGGCGCCACAGCGTTGTAGATACCGCTCAGCTGGTCGTTGGCCAGAGCGTTATGGTAGAGGCGGACGAGGTCGTGGAGGTGGATCCAGGAAATGAATTGCTGGCCGCCGCCCATGACGGTGGCGAAGCCGAGGCGGACGGGCTTGATAAATTCCTTCAGGGCGCCGCCTTTATTGGATAATACGATACCAGTGCGGAAGATGATGACTTTTTTGCCGAGGGATTCCATCTGGCGGACGCTGTTTTCCCAGGCCACGCAGGTGTTTCCGAGGTAATCGTTGGCCGGAGGGTCGGTTTCGGTGAAGTTTCTGCCCTGGAATTCGCCGTAGAACCCCGTTGCGGAGGCGCTTACGAAAGTCCTGACCTTGTTTTCGGTGCGGGAAAGCTGGTCGAACAGGAGTTGGGAAGATTGCACGCGGCTGTCGAGGATTTCCTGCTTGCGGGATGCGGTCCACCGCTTGTCGGCCACATTGGCCCCTGCCAGATGGATGATCTGGTCGGCTTCCTGCAGCGCGGCTGCATCCAGCGTTTGGGCGGAGGGGTCCCAGAGGGCGTATCGGAGGTTAGGGTGGTGGGGAGATCGCATCTTCCGCGTGTAGACGATAACGCGATAACCCCGTTCGAGGAGGAAGTCCGTCAGCGCCCTGCCTACCAGGCCGGTGCCGCCTGTTATCAAAACCGTGTCCATCATGATGAAAAGCCAGTTGTTCCTCCGTAAATTTACACAATAAATTCCGGCATGTTCCTGCTACTTGGCAATAAGATATTTTTCATGTAGGTTTGAACCGGATCTATGCTAAAACCGCCGTATCAGGCGTTTATCCTGTAGATTACCTTAAACTTATGCCCATGCGCTTCCGTCATATCCTCCCGTTTATCGCGCTGATGCTCTGCGCTTCCCTCGCCATGGCCCAGAAAATCACCTACTCCGAGCCGGAAAGGGATGATTATAAAACCACCGAATTCGAAATCGTAGGCAGGGTTTCCGGAAACATCCTCGTGTATAAAGCCGACCGCGGCGAATACAATATTTCGGTTTACGACAACGGGATGCAGCTGCTCGACCGCGTGAAGCTCGACTTCCTTCCCAAAAAACTGATCAGTGTCGACTTCGTGTCTTACCCCGAATTCTCGTACATGATCTACCAGTTCCAGCGGAAAGATGCGGTGTACAGCTTCGTGGGGCGCGTCAACGGGAAAGGGCAGTTCATGGAAGCCCCGCTCATGATCGATTCCACCCGCATCGGCTTCTATTCGAAAGAAAATAAAATCTACTCCGTAGAAACTTCGGAAGACAAAAACCGCATCCTCATTTATAAAATCAACCAGGATAAGGAAGACAACAACGTTTTCTATACTTTCCTGTACGACAGTTCCTTCAACCTCATCAACAACAGCCGCGTCAGCCTACCCATGGCGGGCAAGAAGCAGTTTCTCAATAATTTCAATCTCAACAACGACGGCGACCTGTTTTTCACCAAACTGGAAAGAGGCTCGGGGAGGATTACATCGTGAATGGCAGCGTGATCATTAAACGGGCGACCACAGACGCTTTCGAGACGTATCCATTCGAAAAGAAGGAATTGTTGCTGGACGAAGTGAAGCTCAAACTCGATAACCAGGACAAACAGGCCCTGGTGACCGCCTTCTTCTACAAGCAGAAGCGCGGGAACGTGGAAGGGATGTACCTCATGCGGCTGGATTATGCGGGCAACCGGAAAGTGTTCGAGAAGGAGGTGGTGTTTACGCCCGAGCTGAAGCAGAAGGCGAAAGGCGATGCTTCCACCAATGCGGCTTTCAATGATTATTTCATCCGCAAGATCGTGAATACGTCCAACGGCGGTTTTATGCTGACGGCGGAATCTTATTATACAACTTCCCGCAGCCAGCCCTGGAACCGCTGGAATTACATGTATGGCGGTTATGGTGGATATTATCCTTATTACTACTCGCCCTACAGCCCGTATTATTACAATCCCTACGGCTGGAACGACGGTCAGGGAACGCGGTACCACTACGATAACATCGCGGTGCTGGCGTTCGACGAGCAGGGGGAACTGACGTTCAGCAACTTCGTGCACAAAAGCCAGTTCGACGACGGCGCGGATCTGTACCTGAGTTATATGCTTGTGAATGTGGGCAGCGAGCTGCGGTTCCTGTTCAACGAACTGGAGCGCCGGCAGTATGTGCTGACGGAGAATACCCTTGGCCCGGATGGGAAGGTGAGCCGCAAGCCCACGCTGCGGAATCTCGACAAGGGGTTTACCTGGATGCCCCGTTATGGCAAACAAATAAGTGGCCGGACGGTGCTCATCCCCTGTATTTACAGGAATTATATTTGCTTTGCAAAAATTGACTTTTAACCCCACCTTTGCATCGTGATAAAGTTTTTCAGATCGGGCAACCCGCTGACGGTATTGCTGCTGTTCCTGTACATGTTGTTCATCAAGTTTTTCTACCTGCTTCATCCGTCGCCGTACCTGGCAGACGGGTCGGAAGGGTTGATGTATAAGCTATTGGTGGACTGGCTGGAAGGGATGGTGGGGCCGAGCCCGTTCTTTTTCACGTTCCTGGCGCTGATGCTGCTTTTTCTCCAGGCGCTGCTGCTGACGCGCATTGTGAACAATCACCGGTTGTTTGCGAAAGACAACTACCTGCCGGCGATGTGTTTCCTGTTACTGACGTCGCTTTTGCAGAGCTGGAACGTGTTTTCACCGGCTTTGATCGTGAATACCGTGATGCTGTGGATATTTTCGAGCATAACGGACCTGTATATGCGTAATTCGGCGCGGGACGTGTCGTTCAACATCGGGTTTGCGCTGGGTATTTGCGGGCTGTTTTACTTTCCCGCAGTCTTGTTTGTGGCTTTGTTGTTCCTGAGCCTGCTGATTATGCGGGCGTTCAGGCTGGCGGAGTGGATCATTGGGTTGTTGGGGATTATTTGTCCGTTTTACCTGTTGGGGACCTGGTTGTTTTTGACGAACCGGTGGGATATGATATCGGAGCTGGTCAATATCCGGGCGAATTTGCCGGTTATCACGGATTATAAGGTCTGGGGGGCGCTGATCGGGGGGATGTTGTTTTTTGTGGTGGGATGGTTGTTGTTGCAGCGTACGTTCAAGAAGATGCTGATCCAGGGGCGGAAGATATGGGCTACGGTGGTGATTTATGCATTGGTGGCGATGTTGCTGCCGTTGTTCAGCGGGCACTTTTCGGCGACGTATTGGGTGTTGGCGGTGATGCCGGTGTCGTTATTCGCGGCGAACGTCTTCTGGTCGGTAACCAACAATACGATTGCCAATGCAATACACATGCTGGTGATCGCATATGTTATTATTATGCAATACTTTAGCCATTAAGGGGGAGAAGGGGAGGTTGTTAGTGGAATCATAAATCTGATGAGTGGTGATTGTAAATTCCCCAATGGTCAGTAATTTTGTTCTTTCCTTGAGAAATATTCAAACAAATAAATAAATGAAATTCGGAGTTGTTACGTTTCCCGGTTCTAATTGCGACCAAGATATGATCGACGCGCTGCGTACGGATCTGAACCAGGAAGTGATCAGCCTTTGGCACAAAGACAGGGATTTGAGCATGTTTACTACGGAAGACTGCATTTTGATCCCTGGTGGTTTTTCCTATGGCGACTATCTGCGTTGCGGAGCGATTGCCAAGTTCAGCCCCATGATGCAGAGCGTGGTGGAGTTTGCGAACAAAGGCGGCCGTGTGATCGGCGTATGTAACGGCTTCCAGATTCTGTGCGAGGCGGGTTTGCTTCCGGGCGCCCTGCTGAAGAATGAGAACCAGCAGTTCGTTTGCAAGAACGTGTTTATCAAGAGCGAGAATACCGCTGCTTCCCTCACGAAGGAAGTAACCGGCCGCGCGCTGATGATCCCGGTTGCGCATGGCGAGGGGCGTTATTATGCGGATGAGGCTACGCTGGACGAGCTGTTTGCAAATAACCAGGTGATTTTCCGTTATTGCGATGAGTTTGGCAACATTGTTGATTCTGCTAATCCGAACGGCGCCATCCGCAACATCGCGGGGATTTGTAATAAAGAAAGAAATGTTTTCGGAATGATGCCGCACCCCGAGCGGGCTACCAGCGAAGTGCTGGGCAACCGCGACGGCCAGCTGATCTTCCAAAGCCTTATAAACAATAACTAGGCGCAAGGCCTGGTCGAATAACCATCAAACCAACCAATTAAAGAAAGAATTATGAAAAAATTGCTCGTTGCCATCATGCTCTTCGCGCTGCCGGCCCTGGCCTTTGCGCAAGACCCCGTTAAATGGGAATTCACTTCCAAAAAAGTGAGCGCTACCGAATACGAAGTGATCGCCAAAGCCACGATCGACGGCGGCTGGCACCTCTATGCCCAGGAAGCCGGCGAAGGTCCGGTTCCCACCTCCTTCAAGTTCGCGAAGAACCCCCTCGTTACGCCCAAAGGCAAAGTGACCGAATCCGGTAAACTGCACAAAGCTTTCGACAAGAACTTCAACTCCGAACTGAAATACTACGAAAACACCGTTTCCTTTATCCAGAAAGTAACCGTAAAAGGTAAAGCGGTGACCAAAGTGAAAGGCTCCGTGGAATTCATGGTTTGCGACGACCATCAGTGCCTTCCGCCGACTGAAGTGGAATTCGCCGTGAACGTGGGTGGTAAATAATCCGGATTTCAACACATTTTCATAGGAACGAGTTCTTTCAACCCGAAAGAACTCGTTTTTGCATTATGCATTAATACATTCTGTTAAGTCTATCGTACATATGAAGTATATCGTATCGTTGATGTCCGCATTCCTGCTGCTTTTCGGCACCGCCGCCGTAGCCCAGGAGCCGGAAGCCACTCCAGTTCACGCCAAATGGGAATTCTCCGCGGAGAAAAAGGCGCCGGGAGAATTTATCTTGAAATTCAAAGCTAAAATAGACCAGGGTTGGAAACTCATGGCCGCCTCCATGGGCGACGATGATCCCAATACCCGCATCGTTTTCGACAGCCTCAGCGATTCCCGCGCCGCCATCCAGGCCCTCGCGGACGTGAAAGCGCCCCTCAGCGCCCAGGAGCCCCTGCTCGATAACATGGAAATCAAATACTTCGAAAACGAAGCCGAAGTAACCGCCACCATCAAATACAACTCCGATTCCATCAAGAATCTCCGTGGTAACGTTACTTACTTCGTGCTCAAAGGCGAGGAAATCCTCCCGGAAGAAGCGCCCTTCACTTTCGTGGCGGACGCCGCCGGCAACCTCACCGGTGAAGAAGGCGGCCTCAAAGCCGACGCCGCCATCGCAGAAAGGATCGACCGCAAAGCCGTGGACCTCAAAAATCCCGTCATGAAAGTAGGAGACATCGGTAAGGAAGGCAATTCCAACCCCTGGCTCATCTTCATTTTCGGCGTCATCGGCGGTTTGCTCGCACTGGTTACCCCCTGCGTGTTCCCCATGATCCCGCTGACGGTTTCGTTTTTCACCAAATCGGCGCAGGACAAGAAAAAAGGGATCACCAGCGCAGTAACTTACGGTTTCTTCATTTTCCTCATTTACCTCGCCGTGAGCCTGCCCTTCCACCTGCTCAGCTCCGCGGATCCCGCCATTTTCAATAACATCAGCACCAACGTGTGGCTGAACGTGATCTTCTTCGCCGTGTTCGTCGTGTTCGCATTGTCGTTCTTCGGTCTCTTCGAAATCACCCTGCCCAGCAGCCTCGCCAGCAAAACCGATTCCAAAGCTGACAAGAGCAGCATCATCGGTATTTTCTTCATGGCGCTCACCCTGGTAGTGGTATCGTTCAGCTGCACCGGCCCGATCCTTGGCACCCTGCTGGCCAGCGCCGGCTCCGCCGGAAGCACCAACGGCGCATGGATGCTGACCGCCGGCCTCGCCGGTTTCGGCGTGTCCCTCGGCCTGCCTTTCGCCCTGTTCGCCCTGTTCCCGAACTGGCTCAACTCGCTGCCCAAGTCCGGCGGTTGGCTCACCTCCGTTAAAGTGGTGCTCGGTTTCATCGAACTGGCCCTCGCCGTGAAGTTCCTCTCCAATGCAGACCTCGTGATGCACTGGGGCATCCTACACCGCGAAACATTCTTCCTCATCTGGATCATCATCGGCCTGCTCACCACGCTGTATCTCTTCGGGGTCATCAAATTCCCGCACGACAGCCCGATCAAGAAGCTCGGCAAAGTCCGCATCTTCTTCGGTATCCTGTTCGCCGCGTTTACCTTGTACCTTATCCCGGGCATCACCAATACCAAGTATTCCCGTATCAAACTGATGAGCGGTTTCGCGCCGCCCATGTCTTACAGCTGGTACGGCAACAACGCCCACGAAAACGGCGCTGTGGAACCCGATGTGATGAACGATTATTTCAAGGCCCTGGCTCTCGCCAAAGAGAAAAACAAGCCCGTCATGATCGACTTCACCGGTTGGGCCTGCGTGAACTGCCGCAATATGGAAGAAAACGTATGGACCGATCCTGAGGTGCACTCCCTCATACAGGATAACTTCGTGCTCGTATCGCTCTACACTGACGACCGCAAGAAGCTCCCCGAGGAAGAACAATTCAAATACACGCATGCCGAAGGCTGGTCCAAAAAGATCGTGACCGTTGGCGACCACTGGGCTACTTTCCAGCGCGTGAACTTCATTAACCAGTCGCAGCCCCTGTACGTGCTCATTACGCCCGACGAGCAGCTGCTGACCTGGCCCGTGGCTTACGAACCCGATATCCAGAAATATGCGGATTGGCTGAAAGCCGGTCTGGAAGGCTGGAAGAAGGTGAACGCCACCGCCACCAAATAATCCGTTCTCCGGAATATGTAAAAGGACGCCTCCGCAAGGGGGCGTCCTTTTTTTATGGTCACATTTTCGAACTGTTGTCAGTAAAGCGGTTCGCCGCAACCGCGGAAGGTTTTACCGTCGACCGTGAGGGTTACGGTGAAGGGGTGTTTCTTGTCCGCGTCGTCGGTACAAACCACATTGTCGAACTTCGCCGTAAGGGTGTGAGAGCCGGATCTCGTCGTAAAAATGGTAGCGTCGTTATCGCCCTTTTGCGCATCGGCCGCCGGGAATTCAATCACATTTTCACCATAATTGCCGGTATAGATGATCTTTTTATGCGGGATCACGGCCAGCCACCAACCGGGCTCACTGCCTACGGCCCAGTGCGAGGCGCCTTGCCGGCGCATCTCATTGGCTTTGGGGCTGAGGTCTTTCCGGTCGATACGCAAAGCGGCGTCGGCCCGCTGGACCAACTGGTTGACTTCGGCGGCGCTGAAGCGATAGTCGTTTTTTCCGAAAGGTGACTTATAAGGCGTGATGGCGGCGGCTTCCAGGGCGGGGAGGTCGGCCGCGGAGCGGCTTTCGGCGCCCAGCAATGTATCCTGGTCGAAATAGAACGTGTTTTCGGTAACGCCTTTCGGGGTAGTGATCAATTCGCGGAGCATTTTCACCTGTACGGTCACCGTATCAAGGTAAAACCAGGTTTCGATGCTGGAATCGCCCGGAGGGCCTTCAGGGAAGATGTAGAAACGGATGGGCGTGTCTTTTCCGGAATATAAACCAATAAGCCCGGCGGAATTATCGCCGTTGACGAAGTTGTGGGCAGCCATCATCTTGTTGGTGACGGTTTTTTCGTCGATACTGGATACATAGGTACTGATCGCCGAAATCCGGGAAGCTTCCGCAGCCTCGGCTTCGGCTTTCTTTTCCCCGCCGCCCGCGCAGGCGGTCAGCAAAGCCATGACAGGGAATAATAAAACATATGGTTTCATAAGGAATGTTTTAAAAACGGCCAAAGTACGCGAAAGCCGTGCCAGTTTCAAATGGCTGTTGGCGCTCAGTAAGTTAGCTTTTTTATGGATAACAGCGGGCCAGGGCAAAGGGTTCGCTTCAAAATTGCTTCAAATTTGTGCGTAATTTTGCCTGATTATGAAAGTCTTGCTGATTGAAGACAATGTGGAGCTGGCCAGCAGCATCTCGGCGTTTCTGGCCCGCGAGGGGTATATCTGCGAAGTAAGCTACAATATGCGCGATGCGCTGGACAAGCTGATTTCCTTCCAGTACGACTGCGTGCTGCTCGACATCATGCTGCCAGATGGCAACGGGCTGGAGATCCTCCGGTTTATGCGCAAAGACCAGGTGCATAGCCCGGTCCTCATCCTTTCCGCCAAAAATTCGCTGGACGACAAGATCATCGGGCTGGAAGAAGGGGCCGACGACTACCTGACGAAGCCCTTCCACATGCCGGAACTCAATGCCCGCCTCCGGGCCATTTACCGGCGGAAGAAGCTCAATGGCAGCAATATTATCGCTTTCAACGAAATCACCCTCAACATCGACACTTTCGAAGCCTGGGTCAACGGCACGATGCTGGACATGACGCGCAAGGAATTCGACCTGCTGATGTATTTCATGGTCAACAAGAACAGGGTGCTGTCGCGCCAGTCGATCGCCGCGCATCTCTGGGGCGATTACACCGATAACCTTTCCAATTTCGACTTCGTATACCAGCATGTGAAGAACATCCGCAAGAAAATCAGCGCCGCCAACGGCACCGATTACATCGGCACGGTGTACGGGCTGGGGTATAAATTCAATACATCCCGTCAATAACAACGCCATGAAGATTGTAGACAGATTTACGTTGTGGTTCCTGGGCGTTACGCTGCTGATCATCCCGATCAACAGCGTGATTACTTACCAGAGCATCAAGGGGCAGATCGACAAGGCGGCCATTACCCGGCTGAAGCATGTGAACGAGCGGGCCGCGCAGCAGCTGGCGAGGGGCGAGGCTGTCGGGGAATTCATGCAGGGGTGCCGGATTAAAGCGGCGCCTTCGGATTCCACCATGCCAGCGGACTTCTTCCTCATCACCGACCGCGACGTTAAACACGATCCGGATATGGAGGATTACGACCGGAAGATCACCGTGGCGTCTTGGCATATGATCAACGGCGTGAGCTACAAAATTATTTCCGGCGACTATGTGACGCGTTCGGAGCAGATATTGGCGGGTTTGCGGGAATCGATCATGTGGAAGCTGGTCATATTGATCGGTTTGATCGTACTCACGGCGCGCCTGGCTTCGCGGCTGGTGCTGGCGCCTTTTTACAGCACGCTCAAGAAACTGCAGCGCTTCAACCTGCGCTCGCGCACGAAACTGAAATTCAAGCGTTCGCGGACGAAGGAATTCAACGAATTGAATTGTTTCGTGGAGAAGATGACGGACAAGGCGGTAGACGATTACATCCATCTGAAAGAATTCTCCGAAAATGCTTCCCACGAGCTGCAGACGCCGCTGGCCATCATCCGGAGCAAACTGGAATTGATGTCGGAATATAATATTGAAGGCGAACAGGCGGTGCTGATTTCCGATATGCAGAACGCGGTGGACCGGCTCATGCGGATCAACCGCAGCCTCGTGCTGCTGTCGCGCCTTGAAAACAATGAGTTCGAATGCGAGGAATTGCTGGATATATCGCGGTACGCCCGGGAAACGGTCAACACTTTCTGCGACCTCATTACCATCAAAGGCCTCACGATGGACTATCGCATCGAGGAGCGGGTGGAAGTGAAGCTGCACACGGCTTTGGTGGATATCCTGCTCAACAACCTCATCGGCAACGCCATCCGTCACAACTACGCGGGCGGGCATATTTCGATCGAGCTGAACAGCCGGCACCTTATGATTTCGAATACCGGCCCCGAGCCGCAGGCGCCCCCGGAAGAGATGTTCCTGCGTTTCCGGAAGGGTACGGCGTGCCAGAGCTCCGTTGGCATCGGCCTGTCTATCGTGAAGCAGATCTGTGATATGAACGGCTTTACCATTGAGTACCGCTTTCAAGCCGGTCATCACATAATTACGATCGATTTTCCTTCCACTTTCACTTCTTCAAAATTGCTTCAGAATGATACGCGCTATTTGCATGAGAAAACTCAGCTGTAAGGCTGCCATGCTTTAAAAACCGCACATTTTCATTCAGATGACATCACGCTATTCCGTTCATCTGCTGTTGTCTGTTATCCTTCTTACCGGTTCCATCGGCGCCCGCGCGCAGGTGCTGACCCTGAAAGATGCTGTACAAACGGCACTGAACAATTACGGTTCCATCAAGGCGAAAGCCAATTACGTCAATGCTTCCAAAGCGGCTGCGGAACAGGCTCGGCGGGATTACCTGCCCAACTTCAGCGTGTCTGCGCAACAGGATTATGGTACCATCAACGGCCAGAACGGTCCGCTTTACGGATTCGGGGGCCTGGGCGTAGCCTCCTCCGGGATGGCCATGCCGGAACAAAACTGGAATGCCGCGTTCGGGGCGCTTTATCTCGCAAACATTAACTGGGAATTTTTTGCCTTCGGCAGGATGAAGGAGAAGATCAAAGCCGCCGAAACGCTCGCCCGCCGCGATGAGCGCGACTGGCAGCAGGAGCAGTTCCGTCACGAAGTAAAGGTGGCGGCCACTTACCTGAACCTGCTGGCGGCGCAGCGGCTCACCAAAGCCTGGGAGCGCAACCTGGAAAGAGCCGATACCTTCCGGTCGGTGGTGACGCGCCGCGCGCTGAACGGCCTCATCGCCGGTGTGGATTCCTCGCTGGCCAATGCGGAAGTCGCCAATGCGAAGATCTCGCTCGTGCGCTCGCGCGACGTGGAGCAGGAGCAGGGCAACCAGCTGGCGCAGCTCATGGGAACGGTGCCGCAATCTTATATCCTCGACTCTTTCATCCTCACGCGCCTGCCCCTGGTGGTAACGGATACCGTAGCGATGCGGACTGACGTCCACCCCGTCCTGCAATTCTACCAAAGCCGCATCCGGCTGAGCCAGGAACAGGAGAAATACATCCGTACCCTGCAATATCCCGCGTTCAGCCTGTTCAGCGTGCTGCAGACAAGGGGCTCCGGCTTCCAGGCGGAATACATCACCGACCACACGGCGTTCACCCGCGACTACTGGACCGGCGTGAAACCCAGCCGCACCAACTACCTGTTCGGCGTGGGCGTTACCTGGAACCTGACGAGCATCACGCGCGTCAACAAGCAGATGAGCGCGCAGGAATACACTTCCAAAGCTTTGCAAAATGAGATGGAAGTCGTCGACCAGCAACTGAAAGCACAACTTTCGCTCGCCGATACGAAGATGAAAAATGCGATCGACACCTACCGCGAAGCATTGGTGCAGATCAAATCCGCTTCAGATGCCTATCTCCAGAAAACCGTGATGTACAAGAACGGGTTGAGCACGCTGGTAGACGTTACCCAGGCGCTGTATACCCTCAACCGCGCGGAAACCGACCGCGATGTGGCGTATAGCAACGTGTGGCAGGCGCTGCTGCTGAAAGCCGCGGCGGCAGGGGATTTTGGATTATTTATCAACGAATTTTAATCTTACCGGATAATGGGACTTATTAAAGGCGCACTAAACAAACCGATCACCATCATGGTACTGGTGGCGGGACTGTTTTTCTTCGGTGTGAAAGCGGTGCGGGAAGTGAAAGTAGATATCTTCCCGAAGCTTGACATGCCGGTGCTGTACATCGCCCACCCTTTCGGCGGGTACACGCCCAACCAGATGGAAGCCTTCTTCGCCAAGCAATATGTGAACATCCTGCTTTTCGTGAACGGTGTGAAATCGATCGAAACCAAGAATATCCAGGGCCTCACACTCATGAAGCTCAACTTTTACGAAGGCACCAACATGAGCCAGGCCGCGGCGGAAGTGTCCGCATTCTCGAACCGTGCGCAGGCGATCTTCCCGCCGGGGTCGCAGCCGCCGTTCATCATCCGCTTCGACGCGTCGACGTTGCCGGTAGGCGAGCTGGTGCTCAGTTCCGAAAAGCGTACCAACAATGAGCTGATGGACCTGGCCAACGTGTACGTCCGCGCTTCGTTCACTTCCATCCCCGGCCTCGTGGCGCCGCCGCCGTTCGGGGGCAACATCCGCACGGTGGTGATCAAGGCTGACCCCGAGCTGTTGCGTATCCATCAGCTCACGCCCGACCAGCTGGTGGAAGCTTTGCGCTTCGGCAACCAGGTGGCGCCTTCGGGCAACGTGCGCATCGGCGACAAAAACTACATCACACCTACGAATACGACCGTTAAAAACATCAAGGATTTCGAGAATCTGCCGCTGTTTAAAGGCGGTGTGCAAACGCTCTTCCTCCGCGATGTGGCAACGGTGGAAGACGGAGCGGATATCGCCGCGGGGTACGCCCTCGTAAATGGCCGCCGCTCCGTTTACCTCAACGTGGCCAAATCGGCCGAC
The DNA here is from genome assembly GCF_038396755.1 of Chitinophaga pollutisoli. Taxonomy (NCBI): domain Bacteria; kingdom Pseudomonadati; phylum Bacteroidota; class Chitinophagia; order Chitinophagales; family Chitinophagaceae; genus Chitinophaga; species Chitinophaga pollutisoli. The sequence continues at coordinate 3,849,133 of NZ_CP149822.1, forward strand.
GCATCCACCTGGGAAGTGGTGCAGAACCTGAAGAAAGCCATCCCGCGCCTGCAGGCGCAGTTGCCGGAAGATGTAACACTCAGTTACGAATTCGACCAGAGCACCTACGTGATGAACGCCGTGAAGAGCCTCGTCACCGAAGGCATCATCGGCGCGATCCTCACGGGGCTGATGGTGGTCCTCTTTTTGGGAGACCTTCGCGGCGCGCTTATCGTAATTCTCACCATTCCGGTTTCCATCATTTCAGGCGTATTGTTCCTGAGCCTCTTCGGCCAAACGATCAATATCATGACGCTGAGCGGCCTCGCGCTTGCGATCGGCATCCTCGTCGATGAAAGCACGGTGACGATCGAAAATATCCACCAGCACTTCGATATGGGCAAGCCAAAAGCCCTCGCCATATGGGACGCCTGTAAAGAAATCGCCTTCCCAAAGCTCCTGATCCTGTTCTGTATCCTCGCCGTATTCGCACCCGCTTTCACGATGAAAGGCATCCCCGGGTCACTGTTCCTCCCGCTGGCATTGGCGATCGGCTTCTCCATGATCACTTCTTATTTCCTGTCCCAGACCTTTGTGCCGGTGATGGCCAACTGGATCATGAAAGGACATAAGAAAGGACATGTGCCCGTTGATGAAAACGATACCTGGGACCAGAAGAAAGTACTTGTGGAACGCGCGGATTTCAATAACGATGGGAAGATCAGCCGTTTCGAGAAATTCCGTAACCGCTTTATGGCGATGATCGACAGGCTGATGCCGGCGCGCAAACCCGTAGTGATCGTATACCTGGTAGTCATTAGCGGCCTCGCCTTCTGGTTGCTGGCAGGGATCGGGAGAGATGTATTGCCGCGTACCAATGGCGGCCAATTCCAACTGCGGATGCGTGCGGAAGAAGGGACGAGAATGGAAAGAACGGAAGAAAAAACGCTGCGCGCCATTCGCACTATCGAAGAAATCGTTGGTAAGGAAAATATTAGCATCACATCGTCATATGTAGGCCAGCACCCGGCGTTGTTTTCGGTGAGCCCGATCTACCTGTTCATGGCGGGGCCGCACGAAGCGGTGATCCAGGTGAGCCTGAACAAAGACAAACACTTCGAGCTGGAAGAGCTGAAGGAAAGGCTGCGTGCGGGATTGAAAGAGAAAGTGCCGGATATGACGTTTTCGTTCGAGCCCATCGAGCTGACCGATAAAATCCTGAGCCAGGGCTCGCCCACGCCGGTGGAAGTGCGCATCTCTGGAAGAAATAAAAAGCAGAACGAGGAATACGCCAATAAAATCATTGAAAAGCTGAAAGCCATCCATTACATGCGCGACGTCCAGTTGCAACAATCCACAAAGTACCCGGCGATCAACATTGAAGTGGATCGCACGCGGCTGGCGCAGTTGGGGGGAGATATGACGGACGTGACCCGGTCGCTCATCGCTTCCACCTCTTCCAGCCGTTTAACGGAAAAGAATGTTTGGGTGGATGAGAAAGCAGGCCTCAGTTACAGCGTGCAAGTGCAGGTCCCGGAGAACAAAATGAACAGCATCGACGAGATCGCCGAGATCCCGCTGCTCAAAAACGCTTCGCGCCCCGTGCTCGGCGATGTGGCTACCATCACGCCTGGCACCACTTACGGTGAAAACGATAACCTCGGCGCCATGCCCATGATCTCCGTGACGGCAAACCTCTTCGACACCGATCTCGGCACCGCCAGCAAAGACGTGGAAGCCGCGATCGCTTCGCTTGGCGAACTGCCCCGCGGCCTCACGATGGAGCCCGTGGGCCTCAGTAACACCCTGACGGAAACCCTGAGCAGCCTGCAAAGCGGCCTGCTGGTGGCGATCATCGTGATCTTCCTCATGCTGACCGCCAACTTCCAGTCGTTCCGCGTGTCTTTCGTGGTGCTAACGACCGTCCCCGCTGTAATCCTGGGTGCGCTGTTGCTGCTGCGCATTACGGGCAGCACGCTCAACCTGCAATCGTATATGGGCATTATTATGTCTGTCGGCGTATCGATTTCCAACGCAGTGCTGTTGATCACGAATGCGGAGCATTTGCGGCGCCACAACGGCGACGCGCTGGCATCCGCCAGGGAAGCCGCCGCGCTGCGGCTCCGCCCGATCCTGATGACGAGCCTCGCGATGGTGGTGGGGATGATCCCCATGGCTATCGGGCACGGCGAAGGCGGCGACCAGGTGAGCCCGTTGGGCCGCGCGGTGATCGGCGGGCTGGTGGCTTCCACCGTGGCCGCGCTGGTGATCCTGCCGCTGGTATTCGCCTGGGTGATGAAGAAAGTATCCACGCAAAGTGTATCGCTCGATCCTGAAAACAAAGAAAGTAAACACTATATACCCAACCTGTATGAACATCATCAATAAAACACCGGGCCTGGCCCTTGTTGCGGCCGTATGGCTCGCCGGTTGCGGTGTTTCGCAGAGCAAACCGGACAATGCAAAAGCAGAATCGGCGACGGTAGTCACCGCATTTCCGCTCGGGAAAGACATTTTCTCCGCATCCCTGAGAACGCCGGGAGAGCTGCAGGCTTTCCAGCAGGTAGACCTCTACGCGAAGGTGAACAGCTTCGTCCGCCGCCTGAATGTGGACGTGGGTTCTACCGTACAGGCCGGGCAGGTGCTGGCCACGATGGAGGCCCCCGAGCTGGGGAGCGCCCTGGCCGGCGCTGAATCGCGGCTCCGCTCGCAGGAAGCCGTGTATCTCGCCAGCAAAGCCAATTACGACCGTTTATACCAGACCAGCCTCACGCCGGGTACCGTTTCACAGAACGATCTCGACCTGGCTTTCGCCAAGCAGCAGAGCGATTTCGCGCAGAAAGAAGCCGCCAAAGCCGCGTACCGAGAATTCGCCGACCAGCGCAACTACCTGGAGATCAGGGCGCCCTTCGCCGGTGTGATCAGCGCGCGTAACGTGAGTGCCGGCGCTTACGTTGGCCCCTCGGGAAAAGGTTCCGAAATGCCGCTCTTCACGCTGCAGGAACAGAAAAAACTGCGCCTCGTGGTCGCCGTGCCCGAAGCATATACGCCCTACCTGAAAGAAAAACGCGAAGTGAAATTCGTTGTGAAGTCGCTCGGCAACCGCGAATTCAGCGCCGTCATCAACCGCCTCGCCGGCGCGCTCGACTCCCGCCTCCGCGCGCAACGCGTGGAAATGGACGTCATCAACAACGATAAACTCCTCCTCCCCGGCATGGTCACCGAAGTGCACATCCCGATGCAAACCGCCGACAGCGTGTTCGTCGTGCCTTCCTCCGCTGTCGTCAACTCCACCGAAAAAGTGTTCGTGATCCGCATCAATGGACAAAAATCGGAATGGGTAGACGTGAAGAAAGGCCGGGAGGCGGACGGTAAAACAGAAATATTCGGAAACCTCCGCGAAGGAGATATGCTTGTGGAAAAGGCGAACGACGAAATCAGGAACGGATCAGCCGTATCGATCAAAAAGTAAGTACGAATCATAGAGTGGCCAGGTTGACGGGAACAGCGCGGTGATAGGCGCTGTTCCCTTTTTTATTGCGCGCCGTTAAAAATCATGCCACATAATTTTTTGTTTATCACACTGATAATCATATTGTTGAGTGTAGAGAAGAATCTACAGTCGTTTTGTTTTAAAAATGAATAATTTTCAGCCGATTATGAGAAAATTATGATTTTAATAGTTGATGACAGGCCTGAGAATCTTTATTCCCTGCAACAACTTCTGGAACTGAATCATTTCAAAGTGGACACGGCCGCATCGGGAGAGGAAGCATTGCGGAAGATTTTGCGCAATACCTATTTCCTGATCATCCTCGATGTGCAGATGCCGGACATGGACGGGTTCGAAGTGGCAGAAGCGATAACAGGCTACAGCAAGTCGAAGGACATACCTATAATTTTTCTTTCCGCCGTTAGCGTGGAAAAGCGGTTCATTACCCGGGGATATTCCTCGGGCGGGCTCGATTATATCACCAAGCCCGTAGATCCGGAGATCCTGCTGCTGAAGGTGAGTACCTTTTACCGGCTGCACCAGCAAACGCGCGAGCTGCACGAAGCGCAGGAAGCGCTGCGGCAGGAGGTCATGGAAAGAAAACTGGCGCAGGAAGCGCTGTCGCACAGCCTCGATGAGCTGCGTTCCATCCTGGAATCCATCCAGCAGATCGCTTTCACGCTGGGGCCGGAAGGGAATATCGAATTCGTGAACCGTTACTGGCACCGTTACGCGGCGTCGCCCGATGCGTTGCCCGACACGCCGGAAGGGGAGCCCTCGGTCGCGGAATGCATCCGCAAAGCGATCGGCGCCGCGCAACAGGAAGTGTTCGAAGTGCGCATCAAGCCCCTCGGCGAAGGCGACTTCCGCTATCACCTGCTCAGCCTTACCCCCGTATGGAAAGAAGGCGCCATCGGCAAGTGGGTCTGCATCTTCACTGACATCCACGAGCAAAAAATGATCAACCAGCTGCTCGAAAACCGCGTGGAAGAACGTACCATGGAACTCCGCCAGGCCAACCGCGACCTCGAATACAGCAACCACGAACTGCAGCAGTTCGCTTACGTCGCCTCCCACGACCTGAAAGAGCCATTGCGCAAAATTCAGGTGTTCAGCAACCTCATCAGCAGCAAATTCGGGCCGGAAGTGCCCGAAGCCGAACATTACCTCAATAAGATCGTTTCCTCCGCCGCGCGCATGAACAGCCTCATCACCGACGTGCTGGAATATTCCAAAATATCCATCGGCGGGCAGTTCCGCCCCACCGACGTCAATACCATCCTCCGCGATATCCTCGACGATATGGAATTGCTCGTCAGGGAGAAAGGCGCGGTGATCCGGATCGAAGACATGCCGTTGCTCCACGCCATCCCTTCGCAGATAAGGCAGGTGTTCCAGAATATCCTCAGCAACGCGCTGAAGTTCTCGCGCAAAGGGATTTCTCCTGAAATCTCCGTGTCCGCCGAGCGGACCGGCGAAGTTTGCGCCAGCGGGGAACTGCATCCCGAGGGGCCGTATTGCCGCATTACCGTCAGGGATAACGGCATAGGGTTCGACGAGCGATACCTCGATAAAATATTTGTCATCTTCCAGCGACTGCACGGGCGGAACGAATTCGAAGGCACCGGCATCGGCCTGGCGATCGTCAAAAAAATCATAGATACGCACGGCGGACTGGTAACTGCATCCAGCAGGGAAGGAGAAGGGTCGTCCTTTACCATCGTGTTGCCCGTACATCAACATCAACTCGAAAACCATATACAAGACAGCGATACATGAAATCCAACTTCCAGCGGAACCTCATCATCGGTTTCGGTTTCTCGCTTTTATTATTGATCGTCGGTTCGGCGGCTTCCATCATCAGTATCCGCAACCTCATTTCCACGGCCGGTTGGGTAGATCACACCAACCAGGTGATCCGTCATCTCGACGACGTATTATCCAACCTTAAAGATGCCGAAACGAGCCAGCGCGGTTTTCTCATCACTGGCGATACCGATTTCCTGCTACCTTACCGCGGCGCGGAAGACAGCATCATGCGGCATATCCGCATGACCAAGGAGATGACGGCGGATAACGACCGCCAGCAGAAATCCGCGGAAGAGCTGACGCAGACCATCCGCCAGCGGCTCGCCGTGCTGAACAACAACGTCGATAAAAGGAAACGCGGGCACGAAATAACCCCGGAAGACATGGAGCGCGGAAAGGAACATATGGACCGGGCCAGGATGATCGTGGCTGAAATGAAGACGTCGGAGCAACGGCTGCTGCAGCAACGGACCAGCCGGATGAACGCCTTCGCCAGCACCACGCCGGTTTTTGTGCTGATCGCATCACTCGTGGCCATCATCATCACAATAATTTCTTTCCTGAAAGTCAACAGCGATTATAAGGAGCGCGTGGCATTGCAGGGAATTTTGGAGAAGAAAGACGAAGACATCACCCGCCGCATCCACATGACGCAAGAGGTGGCGGCCAAAATATCCAGCGGCGATTATACCGCCCGCATTACCGACGAAGTAGACGACGGGCTTGGCCAGCTTACGGTATCGCTGAACCGGATGGCTGTTTCCCTCGAAAAATCTTTCACCGAGCTCTCCGACCGCGAATGGCTGCAATCGGGCGTGGCCGCGTTGAATGATGACATGATCGGTGAATACGAGCTGACGGAACTGGCGCGCCGCGTCCTGAATTACGTGGTGCCCTATATCAACGGCAGCACCGGCGCCATTTACATTGCGGAAGAAGGCATGCGCCTGCGCCTCTGCGGAAGGCACGCGGCGGAAAAAGAGGGGCTGGAAGAAGTGCTGGCCTTCGGCGAAGGGCTCGCGGGGCAAAGCGCCCTCAGCCGCAGGACCATCTTATTGGAAGAAGTGCCGGAAGGTTTGATGCGCATGCAGGTGAGCTGCGGCGCCATACAGCCGAAGTCCGTTATCGCCGTACCGCTGTACCATGAGCGTAAGGTGATGGGCGTGCTGGAACTCGCTTCGTTACGGAGTTTCACCGATAAAGAAAAAGCATTCTTAGAATCCGCCGTGCAGAATATCGGCACGGTCATCCATATCCTTGAAAACCGGAAACGCCTCCAGGAGCTGTTGGAGGAAACGCAGAGCCAGGCTGAGGAACTGCAAGCCCAGCATGGCGAACTCGAAAACGCCAACAGCGAACTGGAAGCGCAAACGGAAAAACTGCAGGCATCCGAAGAAGAGCTGCGCACCCAACAGGAAGAACTGGTAGACGCCAATTCCCAACTGGAGGAAAGGGCGCGGCTGCTGGAAGAAACCAACCGCCTCGTCAAGGATTCCAACAAGGAAATTCAGCGCAAAGCCGAAGAACTGGCGCAAAGCACCAAGTATAAATCGGAGTTTCTGGCGAATATGTCGCATGAGCTGCGGACACCGCTCAACTCGATCCTGCTGCTATCCCGGTTGATGGTGGAGAACAACGAGCGCAACCTTTCGCAGGAGCAGATCGAATACGCCCGCGTGATCCAGAATTCGGGCAAGGGGCTGCTCATGCTCATCGACGAAATCCTGGACCTTTCCAAGATCGAAGCGGGCAAGATGGACCTCGTATATACCGAAGCAGGCGTGGAAGAAGTGGTGAAAGATATGCGTGCGTTGTTTGAACCGCTAGCGCGGGAGAAGGGCGTGGCCTTCGAATATGAAATCGCAGACGATGTACAGGGCGTTTTCGAGACGGACCGCCAGCGCCTCGACCAGGTGCTGCGCAACCTGCTCAGCAACGCCATCAAATTCACGAACGAAGGCACGGTGACGCTGCGGGCTTACCGTCCGTCGGAATATACCAACACCATTGCTTTCAGTGTGAAGGATACAGGTATCGGCATCGCGCCGGATAAGCTGGACGTGGTGTTTGAGGCTTTCCAGCAGGAAGATGGCTCCACGCGCCGGAGGTTCGGCGGAACGGGCCTGGGCCTTTCCATCAGCCGGGAACTGGCGCGCCTAATGGGCGGTGAGATCCGGTTGGTGAGCGAGCCGGACAAAGGCAGCGAATTTACCGTGCTGCTGCCGGTATCGTCGGGCGTTGGGAAGGTTGAGAAATTGTCCGCCTCCGAACTGATGCCCGCGAAGGAAAAAAGCGTTTACCGCCAGCGTTTCGTGAGCGACGCCATCCCCGTGGGCACGGTGGAAGACGATCGCGCCGCCATCCAGCCGGGAGATAAATGCATCCTTATCGTGGAAGACGATCTCAACTTCGCCCGTTCGCTGCTCGAATTCACCCGCAGCAAGGGGTACAAGGGCATCGTGACGGTCCGCGGCGACGAGGCGCAATCCCTCGCCGAACAATACATTCCCGCCGGTATCCTTCTCGATATCCAGCTGCCGGTGAAAGACGGGTGGGAAGTGATGGAAGACCTCAAGGGAAATTCCCTCACCCGGCATATCCCCGTCCACATCATGTCCGCCTTCCAGGCGCGGTTCAAAAGCCTGTCGAAAGGCGCGGTGGACTTCATCGACAAGCCCCTCACCATCGAAAAAATGGACGACATCTTCAGTAAGATTGAGTTCATGCTCAACCAGAACCCCCGTAAAGTGCTCATCGTGGAGGAAAACCTGCAACACGCGAAAGCGTTGGCGTACTTCCTCGAGAATTATAAAGTCAATACCGAAATCCGCGACACTATCAACGGCAGCCTCGAATCGCTGCACAAGCAGGAAGTCAACTGCGTGATCCTCGACATGGGCGTTTCCCACGCACGATCCTACGACACGCTGGAGCAGGTGAAGCAGGAACCCGGGCTGGAGAACATCCCCATCATCGTGTTCACCGGCAAAAACCTCAGCCGGGAAGAGGAGTCGAAAATCCGTAGCTACGCCGATTCGGTGGTGGTGAAAGTCGCCAATTCGTACCAGCGGATTATGGACGAGGTTTCGCTTTTTCTCCACCTGGTGGAAGGCGAGAAGAAAGAAACGGAGCGCCCCGGCAACGGGCTCGGCAGGCTGGCGGAAGTGCTCCGCGGCAAAAATATCCTGCTGGCGGATGACGATGTGCGCAATATCTTCTCCCTCACCCGTGCGCTGGAAAGCTTCGGCATGAAAGTGATTTCAGCGACCGACGGCAGCGAAGCGCTACAATTGCTGGAGAAACATAAAGAAGTAGATATCGTGCTAATGGATATGATGATGCCGGAGATGGATGGATACGAATCCACCCGCCGCATCAAAGCCAATCCCGCCACCAAACATCTTCCCGTGATCGCTGTAACAGCCAAGGCGATGAAAGGCGACCGTGAGAAGTGCATTGCCGCGGGCGCGTCGGATTATATCAGCAAACCGGTGGATATCGATCAGTTGTTGTCCCTGCTGCGCGTATGGTTGTACGACGCGGGGAAGTAAAGTAGCAGTATGCAGCAAGTAGAAATGAAGGACGATTGGCTGGATGGGTTCCTCCGCGATGTGTTGGAAACACATGGGTATAATTTCGTCAATTACGCGCGCCCCTCCCTGAAACGGCGCCTCAACAGGCTCGTGGCGCTCGACCGCTTCAGCAGCCTCGATGCGTTCAAAGACAAAGTGCTGGGCGACGAAAACTATTTTCGGCATTTCGTGGAAGAGGTAACGGTAAACGTGACGGAGATGTTCCGCGATCCCGGTTTTTACCAACTCCTGCGCAAGGAAGTGCTGCCCGCCATCGCACACGCGCCGCTGATCCGCATCTGGCACGCCGGATGTTCCACTGGCGAAGAAGTTTTCAGCATGGCCATCCTGCTGAAAGAAGCCGGGTTACTCCAACGGTCACTACTATACGCAACAGATATCAACCCGGCGGTGCTGGAAAAAGTACGAAAAGGAATTTTTCCCTTGCGGTTCATGAAGCAGTACTCGGAAAACTATATCCAGTCAGGCGGTTCCCAGGATTTCAGCCAATATTATACGGCGAAGTACGACCTGGCGAAATTCGGCGAGGATCTTATCCGGAGGATGGTTATTTCCCCCCACAACCTGGCTACCGACCGGTCGTTCAACGAATTCCAGCTGATCTTGTGCCGGAATGTGCTCATCTATTTTGATAAAGACCTGCAAAACAAAGCGCTCCAGCTGTTCGACGACAGCCTTGAAACGGGGGGCTTCCTCGCTCTCGGCACAAAAGAAAGCCTGCGCTACTCCACCATAGCGGCGAAGTACAGGCAATTGCCGCAGCGGTTGCGGATCTGGAAGAAAATCAGTTGAAAAAGCGGCGGAGAATTTCCTTCAGCGATGTAATGCTGTATTGCTTCACCACATAATCCGTGGCGCCCAGGGCCTTGGTATCCTGGATGTCTTTCGGGTCGGAAGAAGTAGAATAAATTACAACCGGAATACCCGAAAGGTGCGGCTGGCTGCGGATCGCGGCGAGGCAATCCTTGCCGGTCATACGCGGCATATTCAGGTCAAGGAAAATGAAGTTGGGTGTTTCATGCTCGCCGGACTTCAGTAATTGCAATCCTTCCACGCCATCGTCGGCAGAAAGGAAATGCACTTCTTCGTTTACATCCTGTAACGCGAGTTTAAATATTTCCTGATCGTCCCTGTCATCATCAATCAAAAGGCAGCTTAATTTTTGCTTCATCGTCAGGACGGGTTTTTGTCTTTTAGTGTTTGCAAATGTACTAAAAACCCGGCTAAAACAAGCATTTCAGGATATGGTTATCTTAGATGTTGCAACATGTAATAAGGTAAAAAAAGGCCGGAGATCATCTCCGGCCTTTCGTTAATTTATCAATTAGTTTTCGAGGCCCCTGTTTTTCAGGAGGAACTTCACTTCCGGGGCGCGGGTGCGGAAAGCTTTGTAGAGGTCCATCGGTTCGGCGGTGCCACCTTTTTCCAGTACGTTCTTGCGGAACGATTGTGCGGTGGCGGGGTCGAAGATGTTACCTGTTTCCTTAAACGCCGCGAAAGCATCGCTGTCGAGCACTTCGGACCAGATGTAGCTGTAATATCCCGCGGAATAACCACCGGCGAAAATATGCTGGAAGTACGTGCTGCGGTAGCGCGGCGCGATCTGCGGGATGAGGCCGAGCTTGTCCATCTGTTGTTTTTCAAACTGCAGCGGATCGATTTTCGCGCCAGGCGCGAGGTTGTGGTACTGCATGTCGAGGATGGAAGCGGCGAGGTATTCCACCGTTACGAAGCCCTGGTTGAATTTAGAAGCATCGTCCATTTTCTTCACGAGGGATGCGGGCAGTTGTTCGCCGGTTTTGTAATGTTTGGCGTACATCTGCAGCACTTCGGGCTCAAACGCCCAGTGCTCCATGATTTGCGAGGGCAGCTCCACGAAGTCGCGGGGCACGGAAGTGCCGCTCAGCGTTTCATACCGCACGTTCGACAGCAAGCCATGCAAGGCGTGGCCGAATTCATGGAAGAATGTTTCCACCTCGTCGGGCGTGAGCAGCGCGGGCTCGTCGCCAGTGGGTTTGGTGAAGTTGCAGACGATAGACACCACCGGGGCTACACGCTTCCCTTTTTCGATCGCCTGTTTGCGATAAGATGTCATCCAGGCGCCGCCGCGCTTGGACGTCCGCGGGAAGAAGTCCATATAAATCACGCCGATATGATCGCCGTTGGCTTCCTTCACTTCATACGCCACCACATCTTCCTGGTAAACGGGGATATCTTTCAGCGGCGAGAACGTAATGCCATACAGCTTTTTCGACACGGCGAAAATCCCTTCGCGCACGTTCTCCAGCTGGAAGTAGGGGCGCAGTTCTTCGGCGTCGTAGTTGTATTTTTCTTTCCGCACCTTGTCGGCATAATAGAACCAATCCCACGCTTCGAGCTGCTCGCCTTTGCCTTCGCGGTCCATTACTTTCTGCATTTCCACGGCTTCGTTTTTAGCCACCGGCAGGGCGGCTTCCCAGAGGCGGTTCAGCAGATCGTTGGCCTGGGCGGGCGTTTTGGCCATGTTTTCTTCCAGTACGAAGTCAGCGTGCGACGTGTAGCCGAGCATACCGGCTTTTTCGGCACGGAGGCTGGCCAGCTGACCGACGATAACCTTGTTGTCGCGCTCGTCGTTATTGTTGCAGCGGTTGATATACGCTTTGTACATTTTTTCGCGGAGCGGGCGGTTGGCGGAATACTGCAGGAAAGGCATCACGCTGGCGTTGTGCAGGGTGAAGCGCCATTTCCCTTCTTTCCCGGCTTCTTTGGCGCTGATGGCAGCCGCCGTTTTGAGGGAAGCGGGCAACCCGGCCAGATCGGCTTCGTTGTCCACGATCAGTTCGAACTGGTTGGTTTCGGCGAGGAGGTGCTGGCCGAATTTCACGGTCAGCAGCGATAATTCTTTATTGATTTCGCGCATACGTGCCTGTTTGGCGGCATCGAGATTGGCGCCGCTGCGCACGAAGGCTTTATAGGTTTTTTCGAGCAGGCGGTCCTGTTCCGGCGTCAGTTTGGCGGAAGCGCGCTTTTCGTATACCGTTTTCACACGGGAGAAAAGGGCGGGGTTCAGATAGATGTCGTCCGTGTTCTGCGCCATTTTCGGCGCGATCTGGCGCGAGATATTCTCCAGTTCCGGATTGGTGTTGGCCGATGTCAGGTTGAAGAAAACGGTGCCTACGTTGCGCAGCAACTCACCGCTTTTTTCCAGCGCGGCGATGGTGTTTTCGAAAGTGGGTACGCTGCGCTGCATCGTGATCGCACCAATGCGCTGCTGCTGTTCCTTCATGCCCGCTTCGAAGGCCGGCATGAAGTGCGCGGGCTTGATTTCCGCGAACGGCGGCACTTTGAAGGTGGTGTTGTAGGCCTGCATGAACGGATTCTGTTCTGCGGGAGCCTGGGCCATGGTGGCGGTTCCTGTCGTCATACTCACTGCAATTATCAGGTTTCGGGTACGTTTAGATATGCTCATGTTGTAACTAGTTGGCTAGTGGCTAAAATAAGGAAAAAAAGCCGAAGCCCCGCCGGACGGCACTTTCAAATGGATTAACGGTAAAAACGGCCGCCCTGCCGGAAGGCAGGGCGGAACCGCAGAAGCTTGGGGCGACAGGCCAACTTAGGCCTAATGGATGTTTGGGGCTACATGGATTTCCGGGGTCAGCTGGATGAAGAATAGCTTTTGAGGTTACCATATGGATGGGGCCAGGATGAATCTACCGTTAAACGGGCACCGGCCCTGATATGTTACTGGGGTTCGGTTGAAAACGGCCGCCCTGCACGTTTAAGCAGGACGAACCGTTGAATATTGGGGCTGAATGATCTTTTTGAGGATCTCAAATGGATGCCGGGGCGCAATGGACTAAATAATTTTGGGGAACAACAGGATGTGCGGGGCTGGATGAATAAGTTTTGGGGAATAATGGATGAGCGGGTCGTGGATGAAATGTTGCGGACATAAAATCAAAGATCATGCCTTACCGAAAAATAACCTTCGATGGAGCTCTTCCCGATAGGGTCCTGATCGTTGTCGATGAACACGCCGCCCCCCGACATGGTAAAACTGCCGCTCACCATTTCACCTTTCCCGCCAAATTCGCTCACGTTCAGAGCTCCGCCAGCAGGGGTATATCGCTTGAGGACTTTGTCGTACCATATGCTGGTGCAGTTTCTCGCGGTGCGCATATCTGCGAAAACCAATACTGTCTTGCCTGTACGCTGCCAGGCAAAGCCGCCGGCGCCACCACTCCAGGAGATTCCGAAATAACCTTCTTCGCCCATCCCCGATATTTCGAAATTCGTATCGTCAAACCCCGAATGAGCGGGGAAGTTTATCCACGCACCGCCGTCAACCCTGAACGAAATGCCGTCGGGAATCACCGTTACGGTGCTCACTACCATGAGCTGGCGCTTGCTGTCTTTCAGTGTAGCCGTCACGTTTGCTATTTCGGGTTTGGCCACCGTGGCGGGAGCGGAGTAGGTGCCGAGCCCGCCGTTCCCTTTCACCGTGCCTACGCCGCCCACCGCCCAGGATTTGATGAAGCTCCCGGGCAGGGGGCGCCCTTCTCCCAGCGTGACATCCTGTCCATCAGCCGGCACGAGCGGCGATAACAGGTCGTCGCCGGCCAGGGGAATGTAGGAGGTTACAGAAAGGGTGGTTTGCCCGCCTTCTGTCACGGTAGTAGCCACTGGATTGAGTTGTAACCATTGCAGCAGGGCCCAGTTGGAAAAGTGGTCTGTTTGTACGGACACAGTTTTCTGTGCTTTATTCACCACCGGCGCTTTCACCAGGCGCCAGAAATCTTTATCGTCCTGCCAGGCAATCCCCATTGCTTCGGGGATATTCACCCAACTTTCGTTGCCGGCCCACGAAAATTCGATCGTCACCGGCTTGGCGAAGATTTTCCCATGCGGCAGCAGCTGGAAACTCCTGCCCACGCCGCCCTGCACCGTATTCACCACTTCCTGCACTACGATGTCGATATTTTCCGTGACCGCGCCAACGGGGATCCGCAGCTTGAACGAACCGTCTTCCGAAGTAATCGTGGCGCCGGCCGGCGTTACGGTGGTGATGATGGGATCACCGATCGGATCGCCCACGGGCCTCGCTTCCGGATCGGAAGGTATTTTGCCGGGTTGCTCCGTGTCAGGATCCACCGGCTTCGGATCTTTTTTGCACGCTGCCAGCAGCAGGAAGACCGGCAGGAATACGCTTAACAACTTTTTCATGATGGGGTTAATTTCATTTCTGCGACAAAATTAATTCGCCGGATGCGTCTGCCAATAGGTAATGCTACCTAGTGGAAATAATTCCGCGTATGTGCGGTTTGCATGGCTGGATAAAAGGAAAGCCGCCCGGATGGGCGGCTTCGCTGGTATAGGGTTTCCGGAATCGGACGGCAGACTATTTTTTCTGTGCTTCGCGGATCGCTTTGAAGAGTTTTTTGAACGCCACCACGTTATCTTTCGCAAGCGGACGATACTCCCCGCGCTCATAATACGCGTCGATGAATTCTTTGGAATTGAACCACATCGTCTCGAACATGCCCTGCATGCGTTGCCCCAGTGGCAGGGCCCATTCGGCGCGGGTCGCATCTTTCCGGATGGCGAGCACCTGGTTAAGCTGGTCGATGGCCACTTCCGCATTGGAGCAGGGGCTCGCCAGCACGTTGAACCCTTTCAGCGCGAAGTAACCCGGGGTGGGAGGGGCGCTTTCATATTTCCAGTCAGTGATCACGATGTCTTTGGAAATGCGGTCGATGGCGCGATGCGTATCGTTCATGCTCGCCTGCCAGGCAAGCAGGTTCGATGTTTTTCCGTCAATAAGCCGGTCGCTCCACATCCACATTTCCACATTTTTTTCCTTCAGATGGCCATGCAGTTTATTCACATATTCCGCGAAAATCTCCGAACGGTCGCCCCCGCCGCAGCGCGGACATTTATCGTACCCGATGATCCACGCTTCATCCAGCCCCACATGCAAGGCGTCCGATTCAAACGCCGCCACCAGCTCATCCATCATCGGGAAGAAAATCTTCAGCAACTCCGGATGGCGGGGGCAGATGCTTTTGCTGTAGAAATCGAACATCCCGCCATTTTTCCAGGGGACCGGCGGATTGAAGTCCGGCGATTCATCGAGGTGCGGATATGCTTTCAGCAATGGCCCCATTTCCGTTGCCTCCGACTGGTGGGCGAATAGGTTCATCGTTGGGATGAGCCGGATCTTCGCGTCCCTGCAGGCTTTCACGATCTGTTTCACGTCGCTTTCGGACAGTGCGCCTTTCTCCGCGAGTTCCGGATGCGATTTGTATTGATAGCTGTATTCGATACGGATCGCCAGGGTGTTGACGCCTTCCCTCGGTAAAGCATTCCGGATAAATTCGCAAAACACCGGTACGTCCTGTTGCTTTGGAACACTCATCAGCAGGCCCCTTACAGGCAATTCGTTCCACTTGTAAGCCGCATGTTGCGCCGCGGCGGAAAAGCCGGCGGCCGCAAAAATGCAGACCGCCAGCAGATGTTTCATTATTCTTTGCATAACTAATTATTCGGCAATTACTTTTCTGATCCTGTTATTCCTTCTGTCCACCACATACACCACGCCGTCGGGCGCCACTACCACACCCGTAGGCGCGCTGAACAGCGCTGCGGAGCCCGTGCCGTCCGCGAATCCTGCGGTGCTGCCGCCGGTGAAGGTGCTCACTTCCCAGGTTCCGGTTTTTATAAAGCGGATGCATTGGTTGGTATTGGTGGCGGAACCGTCCCAGCTGCCGTTACCGGCAACGAAAAGGTTATCGTTCGCGTCTACCGCTACGCTCCAGGGAAGATCGAACCTTGCGGATGCCGCCGGACCGTTGACCAGTCCCGCTTGTCCGCTACCGATCGTTACGCCCGCTTCCCAGGTGTCTGCTTTGAACTGGCGGATGGTATTGCTGCCGTTTACCACCACGTAAAGGTCGCCTTTGCTATCTACCGCTACGTCTGACGGATAGCTGAGGCCGGTGATGATTTTGGAGGAAGAACCGTCGTTGGGATCAACGCGGTAAACGCTCCCTTCGGCCCTGGCGTCGCAATAATACAGCATGCCATTGCGGCGGTCGATGCCGAGCCCCCAGGCTTCAAACCACCCTACCAGCGAAGTGGTCCCGTTGGCAGTCACTTTCCGGATCGTCCACGCGGAAGGGTCGGATACGTACACCACGCCGTTTCCGGCAGCCACCACATCGAAAGGCATATAGAACTCGGCTTCATTGGCTGGCCCTTCCTTATATCCGTTATTCCCGTTCCCCGTGAGCGTGGTCACTGTTCCGTCCGGCGCGATTTTTCGCACGCGGCGGTTGCCGGCTTCGGGAACGTAGAGGTTTCCGTGTGCATCGATATCGATCCCGCATCGGTTGCCGATATTGAAAGAAGCTTCCGTGCCAACACCGTCTACATAACTTTCGTTGCCGCTGCCGGCGAAAGTAGAAACAACGGTGGAGGGCTGGTAGCCGAATTCCTGGGTGCTGGAAGCCTTGTTGCCGCGGATGTTCACTTCGATTTTGCCTGTTCCGGCTTTGGGCGGGATGGCGATGAGGATGCGGTCTTCCACCACACCCGCTACAAACGCGGGCACGCCGTTCACCGTAACGGTAACGCCGGTGGTGTCTTTGGTGAAATTGCTGCCGTAGATCAGTACTTCCACACCCGCGCCACCGATGGCCGGCGTGAATTTCTCGATCACTACGGGCGCGTTGGGATCATGGTCGAAACCCTTGTCTTTCTTGCAGCCTGCCGATGCGATGAGCACCAGCAAAGCCATCAGGCTGAATGCAATATGTTTCATGGTCGTTGTCGGTTTGAGTGGATTTACCATCCGGGGTTTTGTTTGAATTCATCATTACGGCCGGATACTTTGTCGATCTCGTTTTGCGGAACCGGCAGCCAGTAATCGCGGTCCAGGGTGTTGGTGAATTTGCGTTTCTCCACCACGGGATATTCATACGTCACGTTCCCCTGGCCGGTTACTTTTACGCCGTGTACATCGCGGTTGTCGACGGTTTCGGCGATCTTCCAGCGGCGCACGTCCCAGAAGCGGTGATCTTCCAGCGCCAGCTCGATCCTCCTTTCGTTACGGATTTTGGCGCGCACAACGTCTTCGTTTCCACCGTTGAAAGCGGGCATGTCTACCCTGCCGCGTACGGCATTGATGGCGTCGAGTACATTGGTGCCTGCGCCTTTCGCTTCGAACTGCGCTTCGGCGTAGTTGAGATACAGCTCTGCCAGCCGGATGAGTACCCATTTGCGGTCGGTGGCGCCGGTGAGGTTGAAGAGGTTCACGCTTTCGAGGAGATATTTGCGGGGCCAGTAGTTGGTGGTTACCTGGCCGGGTCTCGGTGCGTCGGCGTCGTTGGGGTCCAGCGTGCGGCCTTTCCACATGGCTCCGGGGTAGAGGATGGTGGCGTAGAAGCGCGGGTCGCGGTTGTCGTATGGCCGCTGCGGGTTGTAGCCGGATGCGGGATCGGTGATGGCCAGGCCGGTCGGCTTCATTTCGTAATCATCTACCAGCTCTTGCAGGGGATTGATATTGCCGTATCCACCGGCGCCGCGGGGATTCAGTTCCTGGTCGAGGCCGCCATCGCGGTAAGCACCCGGGGCCGGACGGCTCCAGATCACTTCGCGGTTGAAGTACTGGGTGAACGCGTCGCTGTAATTGCCGTTCAGCACATAGCCGTTTTTCAGGGCGGTGTCGAGCGCGGCGCGGCAGGCGTCGGCGGCGAGGTCCCAACGGGCCTGCGACCGCACGGGCGTGAAAAGCGGGCTGGCATGATACAGCAGCACCCTTCCCTTCAACGCCAGCGCGATGGCTTTGCTCGCACGGCCCCAGTTGTTTGGCCGGGCGGAGTAATTTGCCGGCAGCAACGGCGCGGCTTCGTCCAGATCGCGGACAATCGCCTGCATCACTTCGTCGATGGAATTGCGTTTGTAGTAAATGTCGTCCGGATTGTCGAAAGGGTTTTGCACTTCCGTCATCAACGGCACTTTACCCCAGCGGATCACCAGCTGGAAGTAATAGTACGCGCGGAGCATCAGCACTTCGCCGCGCATGCGGGCCTTGCGTTCCGGGTAATTCGGATCGTTGGGGATGTTGTTGTAGTTGGCGAGGAAGAGATTGCAGGATCGGATCTTTCCATAAAACTCCGTCCATTGGCCCTGCATGGGGAAGGCCGCCGGGCTCATGGAAGAGTTATTGAAACTCCCGGCATCCGGATTCGTCGCCGATGCGTCGATCGCCTGGTTGGTTTCGTCGGTGGCGCTGCTCAGCATCCACGCGCTCCCGGGTTTGAAGAGGTTGGGAAGGCTCTGGTAAATGACGTTCACGAACTTCTCAGCGTTCTCGATATTCCGGAACACTTCCGCTTCGGTGATCTTGTCGCTGGGTTTCCGGTCGAGGAAGTTCTTGTTGCATGCGAACAGAGCGGGCAGCAACAGCCAGATGAACCGCTTCGTTATGATTGCTATTTTCATGATGCTGGTTTAGAGGTTGATGGTGATTCCGGCGTTGAAAACGCGCATGATGGGATAAGGCTGCCAGCCCCAGCGGTCGCCCGCATTGGATTCCGGATCGATGCCCAGTTCGCGCACGTTGTCCCAGCTGATGAGGTTCATGCCGTTCACGTAAATACGGGCGTTCTTGATCTTCACTTTATTGGTCCAGTGCTTCGGCAGGCGGTACCCGATTTCCACGTTTTTCAGTTTCACGTAATCCGTCTTGCGTACCCAGTAGCTGGAATTGATGAAGTTGTTACCCATATTGCTTTCGGAATAGTGCAGCGCCGGGAAGGTGGCGTTGGCGGCATTCTCCGGCGTCCAGCGGCCTTCGTGGAAAGGACGGTAGCTTTCGCGGTAGTTCCACACCAGCTGGGCGGAATAAATCTGCCGGCCGCCGAGCGCTCCCTGGAAGAGGGCGCTTACGTCCAAACCCTTGTAGTCGATGCCAAGCGTTGCGCCGAAGTAACTGGTAGGCACGTTCAGCAAAGGCATCATCACCCGGTCGGCTTCGTTGATCACACCATTGCCGTCGATATCCTTGTATTTGATGTCGCCGGGAATAAGCGGCGCGAAAGTCTGGCGGGCATGCCGGTCAATCTCTGCCTGCGATTGAAATAATCCTTCCGCCACATATCCCAATCCATAACCGATGGGCAAACCGGTAATGCTCTGATGTGCATATTGCAGCTTGGGCTCATCCATCTCCAGTATCTTATTTTTCACATACTGGTAATTAAGCTTGGCGAACAGCCCCACGCGCCCCACGTCCATATTGAGGTGCAGGTCGGCTTCCACGCCGCGGTTGATGATGCGGCCGCGGTTACGGTTGATGTCTGCGGTGATGCCGAGGTACGAAGGAGTGGTGCCGGCGTAGGTCAGGATGTCTTTCCTCAGTTCGCGGAAAAGGTCGACGTTGAATTTGATCTTGTCTTTCAACCAGCCCGTTTCAAAACCAAGGTTGGTTTTGGCGGCTTTCTCCCAGGTGATGGCGGTGTTGCCGATGCGGCTTTCGTAGTATCCGCCCACGCCGGTAGCCACGCTGCCGAAAGTGAAGCCGTCGCTGCGCGAGAAGTCGGACATGTACAACCAGCGGCCGCCGCCGATCTGGTCGTTACCCACATAACCGTGCGAGAAGCGAAGCTTCAGGAAGCTGAGGGCGCCGTCTTTCGGCATGAAATCCTCGCTGCTGATCATCCAGGCCGCAGAAGCCGCAGGGAAGAAACCATAACGTTTGCCCACCGGGAAGTTCTCCGAACCGTTGTACCCGGCATTGAACTCGAGGTAATATCTTTTATCGTAGTTGTACGTTACACGGCCCACATAGCCTTCATATACGCGGGGTAGATCGCCGGATTGGGAGCGGAAGTTCCGGTTGAAGAGGAGCAGCCCGCCCAGCGAATGTTTCCCGAAATCACGGTCGTACATCAGTTTCAGGTCGTAGTAATAATACCGCTGCCCGCTGCTGAAGCCCGAACGTTGCAGGCTGGTGGCGGTGCGGTGCTGGAAATATTCTCCCGTATGCGTGCCGGGCTTCGATTTGTAACGGTACGAATCGAACTCCTGGTCAAACGCTACATTGATATCGCCGTAATTCTCAAACGTGAAAAGCCCTTTCAACTTCAGCCCCGGCGTGATGAAATCCAGCTTGCGGGTGAGCGCCACCGAGCCGCTGGTGCTATGCCAGTAGGCGTCGAGGTAACCGTTCTGGGTGAGGACGCCGTACAGGTTATAGAAATCTTCCCGCATATTCCCTGACGCAATGCTGCCGTTCGGATTTTTAACCGGGGTAAGATGATTCGTCATCTGCGACAAAATTACCCAGTACAATTCCTGGCCCACGCGGTCCAGGGAAGGACTGGTACGGTTTTCCAGGCGGGATGCGAGGTCTACCTGCAGGTCGGTGTTCTTGTCCAGCGTGATGTCGATGTTGGAGCGGAAGTTGAACCGGTCGTATTTGTATTTGATGCCGTAAATATTTTCGTTGCCATGCTTGTACAGGGGCTCCTGGCGCAGGTACGACCCCGACACGAAGTACCGCACGTATTTGGAACCGCCGTTGATGTTCACGTTGAGCGTTTTCTGCGGGGAGAAGTCGCGCACCATTTCTGTGTACCAGTCGGTGTTGGGATAATCATAAGGTTTGAGGCCGGTGCGGAAATATTCCAGCTCCTGTTCGGTCCAGCGGGGCGCCATGCCGTCGTTCTTCGCGGCTTCGTTTTGCAGCTGGGCGGATTGGTAGGAATCCAGGAACCTGGGGAAGGTAACCGGCTGCTGCATGGCCGTTTGCGCGTTGATCTGGATATTGGGAGGCCCTTCCTGCCCGCGGCGCGTCGTCACCAGCACGATGCCGTTGGCGCCCTGGATACCGTATAGCGCAGTGGCGGAGGCGTCTTTCAGGATGGAAACGGACTCGATCTCATTGGCGTCGAGCTGCCCCAGATCGGCGTTGCCGCGCGGGAGGCCGTCGATCACCACGAGCGGATTGGTCGATCCTGTCGTATTGATACCCCGGATGAACAATTGCGAATAGTCCGCTCCCGGCCTCCCGCTGTGCTGCACCGTGATGAGGCCGGGGAGCCGCCCGGCGAGGGCGTTGGTGAGGTTGGCGACCGGGCTTTGCTTCAGCTCTTTGGTCTGGATGCTGCTGATGGCGCCCGTAATGCTCTGGCGCACCTGCTTCTGCCCGTAACCCAGCACCACCACTTCGTTCAGGCCGGAGCTGGAAGGCTGCAGGATGATGTTGGGCAACTGCGTGCGGCCGTTGATCGGTACCTCCTGTTGCTGGAAACCGATGTAGGAAATGATGAGCACGCCGTTGGGAGGCGCCTGCAGGCTAAAGTTGCCCCGTTCGTCGGTAGCAACGCCCTGGCTGGTGCCCTTCAGCTGGATGCTGACCCCGATCAGTTCGTTGTTCTCGGGCGAAAGCACTTTGCCTTTGACGGTGATCTTTTCGTCCTGTTTTGCGGGCGAGATCACCACCAGCCCGTCGTCGAGAATGCGGTAGGTGAGGGAGCGGCCCTGCAGTACGCGGTCGAGCATGGCGGGAAGCGTGGCGTTGTCGAATTTGACGTCTACCTTTTCCGCGGCGGGGAAGGTTTTGATATTGTACAGGAAGCGGTAGGAGCTTTTCGTTTCGATCCACTCCAGGAGCTTTTTAAGTTCGATCTGCCGGCTTTCGATGGAGAACCGGTTTTGCGAATATCCCACAGCCGCCTGCAGCTGCAGGACTGTCACGGTCATGAGGATCAGGCATAGCTTCATAAACAGTAATGTTTGTCGCAAGAAATGCTTGGGTAATGCTGGTTGTGAACGCAGCGATTTTTTCATAAATTTGGATTGAGTGTTGAACAATTGAAACAAACAGCTTCCCGCACGGAATCCTTGTTTCATTCCATGTTTGGCATAAAGGGTAGTGTGCCAGCACTATCCTTTTTTAGTTGAATGGCGGCCGGAGAGCGCCTAACCTGATGTGTTGCAAAGTGTGAATCGTTCCATAGCTGTTTTTGTTGGTTGACTTATTGCTGAATAAAAACGGTGTCGCCTCTCATGTCGTACGTGAAGGTGGCGATGATTTGCAGGGCTTTGAGGGCCTGCGTGATGTCTTCCTTCCGGAATTCCCCTGAAAACCGGTTGTCGTTGAGTGATGCGTCTTCGATAACGATGCGTTTATTGTACCATCTTTCCATGGTTTTGGCCAGTTCGGAGAAGGATTGGTCCCGGAACTGGAGCCGTCCTTTCCGCCAGAGCGATTCCGTGGCGATGGTATCTTTTGTTTTGGTGTTGTTTTGCAGTTGGGCATAGAAGTCGCCCCAGTCGCTGCCGGTGGCGCCGGCGGTAGTTTTCCGGGTGAGGAGGAGCTTCTGGCCGGGTGCGAGGAGTTGGCGGCGCGAGGGATCGCTTCGCAGGGATACGGCCACTTTCCCGTCCACCAGCGTGGTTT
Organism: Chitinophaga pollutisoli; assembly: GCF_038396755.1. NCBI lineage: Bacteria > Pseudomonadati > Bacteroidota > Chitinophagia > Chitinophagales > Chitinophagaceae > Chitinophaga > Chitinophaga pollutisoli. Next base: position 3,871,451 of record NZ_CP149822.1, read on the forward strand.
CCAGCTCGGCGTCTTCTGCGTAGGCTTTGAGATTGAAGGAGGTGCCCAGTACCTGGACGGCCAGTTCTTCCGTATGGATCTCGAAGGGATGTTGCTGGTCGGGGGCTACTTCGAAATACCCTTCCCCGCTGAGGTGCACCGTGCGGCTGCCGCTGCCCATGTTGCCGGGATATCGGAGGCTGCTGCGGGCGTTGAGCCATACGCGGCTGCCGTCGGGCAGTTCCACGAAAGTGTTTTCGCCGGCGGGAGCGGAGGCGGTAAGCAATTCAGGTTGTCGGGAAGTGAGGAAGAACGTAGTGGCAGCGGCGATGAGGATAGCGGCTGCGGCGGCGGGCTTCCACCAGCGAAGGCGGCGGACCGGAGCCTGAGACGCGCCGGTTATCTCGCCTTCCGCCTGCAACCGGGCAGTGATGCTGTCGTATACGGCCGCGAGCCTGGGCGCGGGCGGAGCGGCCTCCCGGTATGGAGACGCGTACCTTTCCAGCCAGGATTCCAGGGCCTGTTGCTCTTCCGGTGTACAGTCGTTGCGGAGGTATTTGTCCAGCAGTTGCAGCAGTTGTTGATCGTTCATTTGGGCGCTTGTGTCTGGATAAGACACGGTATCGGCGCGGTACCCTACCCCCGGAGGCCAAAAAAGGGCATGGTGCTGAAAATTCTCCTATTTTTATGTCGAACATGGGATATTCCGCACTGTCTGATAAGGAACTGATGTCGCTGCTGGCCGGAGACGATGCGCGCGCCTTCGAGACGCTGTACCAACGTCATGCCGGGGCGATGTATGCCTATGCTTACAAGAAGGTGCCGGTGCCCGCCATTGTGGAGGACCTCCTCCAGGAAGTTTTTACCAACATCTACCGCCGCCGGGCGGAACTGTCCCACATCGAAAACATTCCTTCGTATCTCTATAATTCCCTCCGCAACCGGATCTTCAACGAACTGCGGAATTCCCTGCTGCATGAGCAGCATCACCAGCAATTATCTAACGGGCAATCGGCCGATCTGCATATCAATTACGATTTGCGCGCGCTGGAGAAAGCCTTTGTCGCGGCGCTCGACAAGTTAACGGAGCGCAGCCGGGAAATATTCCTGCTTTCCCGCCGCGATCATCTCACGTACAAGGAAATCGCCGAGCGCCTGGGGATTTCCGTGAAAGCGGTGGAAAAGCACATGAGCCGTACCCTGGGCGTCATGCGGGAAGAGCTGAAGGATTTCGGGGTGTTGGGGGTGGTGGTGATCGCTTCGGGAACATTGCTGTAAATTGCAGTTATCATGCACATCAGAAAAGCTACCCCCACGGATTATCCGGAGATCATGCGCGTTTGGGAATCCTCCGTCCTGGCGACCCATCATTTTCTAACGCTAAGCGATTTTCAATTGTTTAAAAATATCATTCCCACGCAGGTGCTCCCGGTACTGGATCTCTACGTGGCTGAAGAAGGCCGCATAACCGGCGTCTTAGGTGTCTCCGGCGAGAACCTGGAAATGCTGTTCATCGACGCGGGCGCCCGCGGCAAAGGCTACGGGAAAGCATTGGTGGAATTCGCAGTGAACGAGCTGCACGTCACCAAAGTAGACGTGAACGAACAGAATGATCAGGCGGTGGGCTTTTATCTCAAATCAGGATTTGTACAAACGGGAAGATCGGAGCGCGACGGGATGGGGAAGCCGTATCCGTTGCTGCATTTGGCGTATGTCCGTTAATGTTATTAGTAAAAAACCGGTAAAGTTTGAATGACAAAATGTTGCCGGGATCAAGGGCAGACTGATTCCAACCTGGAAATTTGGTGATTCCTTATTCGAGGAAAGCCGTATAAAAAACGGTATCTATAAAGAAGAGGGTATTGGAATTAACAATGACATTCTCATCGTGGATTTCTTCCGGTAAAATGCCTAACTTTTTGTTGTAATAATTGTTGGTTGAAACTCCATTTCTTACCCGGTTTTCAAAACCATTGTGAGCGAGAAATTTAGTAACGTCATTCAGGTCAAGATCTGCATCAGAGGTAACAAACGGTTGACTGTTTACGGCATATAGAACATCATCTAATTCGATAAATTCCAGGAATTGATATGCAGTATCTTTGAAAAGTAAATTGTGAATTAAAATGCCATTAAAGTATTCCAGCAGGTAGCATAATAAATTCCATCATTATATTTAATAACACTCCTGTTATCGGCATCATAGTAAACGCTGGCTTCACCACCTCTAGCCAAAAAGTAATTCGGATCAGGCGCCGCCGTTAACCACAAATTGTTTTCAGTGGCATAGCGTTTCAGGCTTTGGGGCTGCTATTCTTTGATGATTGCTTTACTTTCGAAATCTTTTTAACCGTTGTACTTGTGCTAAAGCTTCGGTATAAGAAATTTCTGGTGGCTGTGCAATGATCCGTTGCCCCCTCAATGACAACTCCTCTAATGATATTTTCAAGTTTGCTTCTGGAATCATTATTTATCATTTATGCAAAATGAGAAATCTGAGACTATTTGAAATTTGATAAAGTAAGTGCATGATAATCAAATAAATATATCAATAATGAATGCTGGAATACAGCCAGAATTTATTTCGTTCACTCTTTTCTTTTAGCGAACGTTGTCACGATAGATTGATAATTAGTGGTTGAGGACTTACGCTTTCAGTTTTACTGGTACACAAAGAATTGAATCTGGGTATCCCGGTAATCACAAAAAAGCCTTCCAGATTTTTCTGAAAGGCTTCCTTTTTATTCTTGTGGAGGATAGGGGAGTCGAACCCCTGACCTCTTGCATGCCATGCAAGCGCTCTACCAACTGAGCTAACCCCCTTGCGTGAATGGAGTGCAAAAATAAGGGCATTTTTGAAATTTCAAAAATTATTTTCTTTTTCTTTGACTGGCCCTTCCCAATCCGCCGCCACAGCCACTTCTGTATCATCCTCCTTCAAACTATTTCCGTATTTTCATCCCGGAATTATGAAGATCCTCATCATCGAAGACGAAAAAGCCCTCGGCCAAAGCATTGCCGGATACCTCCAGGCGGAAGCATACACCTGCGAGCTGGTCGCCGATAAACAATCCGCCCTGCAACGTATTGAATCCTTCGATTACGACTGCATCCTGCTCGATATTTCCCTGCCCGACGGCAACGGCCTCCAGGTCCTCAAAGCCCTCCGCGCATCCGATAAAACCGATGGCGTCATCATCATCTCCGCCCGCGACGGGATCGAAGACCGCATCCAGGGCCTCCAGCTCGGAGCCGACGATTACCTCGTCAAACCCTTCCATCTCTCAGAACTTAGCGCCCGCATCGCCGCCGTCATCCGCCGCCGCCGTTTCTCCGGTTCCTCCATCCTCGAATCCGCCGGCCTCACCGTAGACACCGCCGCCAGAACCGTCCGCGTAGGCACCCAGGCAGCCGATCTCACCCGCTCCGAATACGATCTGCTCCTTTACCTGCTCACCAACCGCAACCGCGTCGTCTCCAAACACGCCATCGCCGAACACCTTTCCGGCGACGGCGAAGGCCTCTTCGATAATTACGATTTCATCTACGCCCACATGAAAAATCTCAAAAAGAAACTCATACAGGCCGGATGGACCGATCACATCAAAGCCGTTTACGGCATGGGGTACAAGCTCGAAGCACCCTGATAGACCATAAAACGCTCTCCCGATGAAGCTGCTCAACAAAACCCTGCAATATTATTTCTGGTTGTCCATCGTGCTCCTCATGGTGGCCATCCCTGTTTTTTATTACGTGCTGCAACGCATCGTGATCTCCAACATCGACGCCAGCCTGGAAGCCACCAAAACCCAGCTCATCCCGCGCCTCCGCGTTATGGAGTTCCAGCCCGGCGCCCCGCAGCCCCGGCTCGATGATGGCATCACCCTCGAAAAAGCGCCCACCCGCCCCGGCAGCGATTCGCTCTACACTTCCGACAGGCACCGCCTGCTCACATCCTACCTCGTCATCAACCGCGAAACCTACCGCCTGCAAATCAAATCCTCGCTGGCCGATCACCAACGGCTGATCGGGAGTATCATCATCCTGCAATCCGTGGTGCTGATCCTGCTGCTGACGGGCCTTTTACTTATCAACCAATCCCTCGCGCGCCGCATCTGGAAACCCTTTTACCAAACGCTCCGGAAATTGCGGGCGTACAAGGTCGATGATCCTGCCCCCCTGCAGCTGGCGCCTTCCAACATCAGCGAGTTCAAAGAACTGAATACCGCGGTGGAACAGCTGGCGGAAAGAAGCCGGCAATCCTATCTCTCCCAAAAAGAATTCGCGGAAAACGCTTCCCACGAACTGCGCACCCCGCTAGCTGTTTTCCAGGGAAAGCTCGACTTGCTCATGCAAACCAACCCGCTGACCGAAGACCAGGCCGCGCTTATCAGCGAACTGGCAGATGCCAGCCATCGCATGGCCCGGTTGAATAAAGGCCTCCTCCTCCTTACGCGCATCCAGAACGGGCAATTCCCCGAAACGGCGGATGTCTCCGTCCGCGATACGGCCCGCCATCTCCTCGGCCAATACGAACCGCAGATCGCGCAAAAGCGGCTGAGCGTGGAGGAAGACTGGCTGGATGAACTGAAAGTGAATATGAGCCCCAATCTCCTGGAAGTCCTGCTCGGCAACCTGCTCTCCAACGCCATCCGGCATAATGTGGCGGGCGGGAAGCTGCTGGTGAAGGGCGCCAACGGCACGCTGACCGTTTCCAACACCGGCCAGCCCTATCCGCTGCAGGAAGACCGCATCTTCCAGCGCTTCGCCAAAAACAGCAAAGACGCTGATTCTGTGGGGCTCGGCCTGGAGATCGTCCGCAAAATCTGCGACCTGTACGGATTCGAAGTGAAATACTCCTGGGAAGGCGGGCTGCACAACTTCCACGTGATAATGAAACGTTAAAATCCGATCCATACTCCCCGATATTCAGAAAGTATTCAGAATGCCATGGCAGTTTTACACTATCAAAAACCTGGATACTATGAACAAAAAGAAACTCTTCACAGGCCTCCTGATCGCAGGAGCCGTAGTAGCCGGCGGTTTCGCCCTCAGCGGAAAGGCCGGCAGACTTTCGGACGGTATCGCTTTCAATGATTCCCAGCCCCTGATTCAAACAGCATATACAGGCCCGGCTTCGGCCCAGCCTACTGATTTTGAGAAAGCGGCGGGTAATGCGGTCCCTTCCGTCGTGCATATCCGCACAGTTGTTAAATTCAAACAATCCGCGCAGCAGCAGCAGTTTGAAGGGATGGACGATGATATCTTCCGCCACTTCTTCGGCGAAGGCGGCCCGCGCCGGCAGTACAACCGCCCCGACCAGAAAGCTTCCGGATCGGGCGTGATCATCAGTCCCGACGGCTTTATCGTGACCAATAACCACGTGGTCGACGGCGCTTCCGAGATCACCGTTACCCTCACCGACCGCAAGAATTACAAAGCGGAAGTAATCGGCACCGATCCCAACACCGATCTGGCGCTGATCAAAATCGACGCTAAAAACCTGCCCGCCATCCCCGTCGGCAACTCCGACGATGTGCGCCTGGGCCAATGGGTGCTGGCTATCGGCTATCCCCTCAACCTCGACGTAACCGTTACGCAAGGGATCATCAGCGCCAAATCGCGCAGCATCGGCATCAACCGCCAGGGCTCTGCCCCCGTGGAAGCCTTCCTGCAAACCGACGCGGCCGTGAACCCCGGCAGCAGCGGCGGCGCATTGGTGAACACGAACGGCGAACTGGTAGGCATCAACTCCGCTATCGCATCGCCCACGGGCGCTTATGCGGGATACGCTTACTCCATCCCGTCGAACCTCATGAAAAAAGTGATCAACGATATCAAACAATTCGGCAGCGTGCAGCGCGGCTACCTGGGCATCTCCATGGCGCCCGATAATCTCGACGACGCGCAGAAAAAAGAACTCGGCATCACCGCCAACAATACCGACGGCGTTTATGTAATCGGTACCGATCCCGCGGGCGCTGCGGCTGCGGCGGGTGTGAAGAAAGGCGACGTGATCACTTCGGTGAACGGCAGCGCGGTGCATTCCGGCTCTGAACTTTCCGAACAGATCGCAAGGCTCAAGCCCGGCGACAAGGTAGCCATCTCCTTGCTGCGCAATGGCGCGGAAAGCAAAGTGGAAGCAACTTTGAAAGGAAAACTCGGCAATATGACCGCAGGCAGCAATACTACAGTGAGCGCGCTGGGAGCTGATTTTGCAGCCCTCTCACGCCAGGATGCGGCCCGGATGGGTATTGCAGGCGGCGTGCAGGTACAATCGCTTGAAGAAGGCGGCCTGCTGGATGAGCAAACGAATATGAAGGAAGGATTTGTGATTACCCGGGTGGGCGGCATCGCCGTGCGCACGGTAGACGAACTGAAAGCGGCCCTGGCGCGTCAGAACGGTAATTTCCAGATCGAAGGGACGTACCCCGGCAGCGGGAAAACGTATTATTACGGTATCAATGAAAATTAATAAGGGAACATTTATGGCTTCTTCATCTCGCATGAAGAAGCCTTTTTTAGTGCTGATCGCGGAAAATGCCCTCAATGACATCCTTTAGCTCCTTGGGCTGGAGGGGCTTCTTCAACAGGCGGATCACCATCGGATTGGCGTTGGTGCGGGAAATATCCCCGAAATCCAGGGACGACGATACCATGATGATATAACACTGGTTCTTGATCTTCTGGGGATAAGAATCGAAAGAACGGAGAAACTCGAAACCGTCCATTTCCGGCATCTGGATATCAAGGAGGATGACGGTGGGCGGGATGTGGGGCAGGGTGATGTTGCTGGACAGAAACTCCAGCGCTTTGTTGGCATTGCTGAAAGACAGGATCGTGCGGCTGATCTGCTGAATGGAAATTAACCGTTCATGCAGGAGCAGATCGATGTCGTTATCGTCGATTAATATTACGCGGAGATCAGGTATCGAATTCATTTCTGTTCGGAATGGTAATTTCAAATTGCGTGCCTTCTCCATAACGGGAGTCTACGCCGATGGTGCCCCCTATTTTGTTCAGGGCTTCTTTCACAATATACAGGCCAATACCGCTTCCGGGCTTGTTATTGTTCTTGGAGCGGAAAAACATTTTGAAAATGTTGCTCAGATGCTCGCTGAGGATCCCGATTCCATTGTCTTCTATCCTGATCGTCGCTTTATGCGGTTCCACTTTCACCGAAAGATTCACCTGCGGAGAGGATTCGTCCGGTTTCTGATACTTAACGGCATTACTGATAAGATTGTTCAGAATAACGCTGATCCGGAAGAAGTCGCCTTTGAACGGTACCGGCTGGTCTACATTCACATTAAAGCCGATATTGGTATTCTGGTGCTTGAACGTATCGATGCAATCGCTCATCAGTGCCTGGAAATCAATTTTTTCGTACTCCAGGTCCAACCGCGAATTGCGGTAATACTCGATGATCTTCTGGATGAAGCTGTCGAGCCGGGTGATGCAGACTTCGATCATCCCCATATACCCCTGCGGGTCGGTCATCGTATTGTCGAGCCGGCTGAGGTTGATGATGCCCTGTACGCTCATGAGGGGCGCGCGGAGGTCGTGGGAGGTGGAATAAATAAACCGGTTGAGCTCATCGTTCGTTTTCTCCAGTTCCAGTACCTTTTCTTTCAGTTGCTTGCGGGCGGAATAGATCTCGTATGCGTTGTTGATGGTTTTGAACAGCTCGTGTTCGTCCCATGGCTTTTTTATGTAGGAAAAGATATGACCCTTGTTGATGGCGTCGATGATATCTTCCACATCCGTATAGCCGGTGAGGAGGATGCGGATGGGGTCGGGGAGCAGATCCTTGATCTCGTTGAAGAACTCCACCCCCGTGGTGGTGGGCATCTTCTGGTCCGCAATGATGATGTGGACCTCGATACCTTTCAGTACCTGCATGCCTTCGGCGGCAGAACTCGCGGTATATATCTCGTATGTTCTGCGGAAATTCGCGCGGAATGCATTAAGGTTATGTACCTCGTCGTCGATGTACAAAATCCTGATACGGTTATTTTTCATGTAGGGTTCTTTCTGCTTTTATTTACGCATGACTCTGGGCGATAGGCACATTCTGAGGTAAATATATGATAAATTCCGCTCCCTTGCCGGGTTCTGAATTTACCACGATCCGCCCGTGGTGCTTCTCGATAATACTGAAAACGATGGACAGGCCAAGCCCCGTACCCTCACCTACATCCTTGGTGGTGAAGAAAGGCTCGAAAATCTTTTCCTTGACCTTGTCCGACATACCGATACCGGTGTCCCTGATGCTGATGCTGACCATCTGGTCGGCTTCCAGCCGGGTTTTGACCGTCAGGTGCTCGTCGCCCTGTTCGGGTTTCATTTTGATGGCGTTGAGGGCGTTGTTGATGATGTTGAGGAACACCTGGTTGAGCTTACCCGCGAAGCATTCGATTTTCGGCAATTCACCGTAGTCGTAATGTACAGTCACGTTCTTGGGGATATTGTTGCGGAGCAGTACCATGGTGGAATTGAGGCCCTCATGGATGTCCACGAATTTGAGGTCGCTTTCGTCGAGGCGGCTGAAGGTCCTGAGCCCTTTCACGATCTCCGCGGTGCGGTTGGCGCCGTCTTCGATCCCTTTGATGAGGGTTTCCACTTCTTCGTGCAGGTATTCGATATCGATCTGCTGCTTGAACCGGTCGATCTCGGCCAGCTGGGCCGCCACATCTTCGCCGGGTCGGATGGTTTCGTACTTGCGTAGCAGTGAACGGATATCTTCAAAATCAAGCTTCAGCGGCTTGATGTTGGACGTAACGAAGTTGATGGGATTGTTGATCTCGTGGGCGATACCGGCGGTAAGCTGACCGAGCGAAGCCATTTTCTCGGCCTCCACCAGCTGCGTCTGCGCGCTCTTCAGGTTGGTCAGCGTCTTGCTAAGCTCACTGTTGGTTGTCTGCAAGGCCTCCGTGCGTTCCGCTACCTTGGCTTCCAAAATCACGTTTTGCTCGCGCACCAGCTGCTCGTTCTCCTGCGCAATCTGCAGCGCCACGGCCTGGGATTCTTCCTTTTCCTTCCGGTAAATGTTGATTTTATTGGCCAGCGCGAAAGACAGCAGGGTAACTTCCGCGGCGGAGCCTACCTGCAGGGCGTAATATGTAAAGTCGTTGTATGGCAGGATGTTGAAGTTCCGCAACACGAAAATACACACGCTCCCCAAAAAGATCCCCCAGGCCACGAGGAAGTAGGCCGCGGGCCCATACCCCTTGCGCCATACCTTGAATCCCACGAATATCGCGAGAATGGAGGCCGTCATGGCGATGATCTGCGTCATCATGTTGGCCACGAAGTGGTTGCTCATGAACGTGGGGACCAGGGCGATGCTGTAGGCGACAATCACACCGGTGAGGAGTTTATGTCCCAACTTGTACTTTTCGCGGGTGTGCAGGAAGGATTGAATGAAAAGCGCTGCGGTGATACCGTTAAAAACCGGGATCAGCAGGGTGTCGTGCATGGCGAGCCAGGGGCTGTTGGGCCAGAGGAACCGGAACGAATAACCCTGCTGCGAAGCCTGGGTGAGCCCAACGCAAATGATATAGCTTACGTAAATGAGGTAACTGTTGTCGCGGACGGTGAGCCAAATGAAGAAGTTGTACAGCGCCATCACGAGGATGATGCCGGCGTAAAGCCCGAAAATGAAGTTACGCTCGGTGTTTTTGCCTACCAGCGTGGTTTCCGCACCCAGGTACACCGGCAACTGGGCCTGTTCGCCGGCGCGGATCTTCAAATAATATTCACGGGTCTGCCCCTGCGCGATATCAAGAGGGAATATGTAGTTCTGGTGGTTGATGGGCCGCATATGGAACGGCTGGAACTGTCCCAGTTCGGTAACCTTGTACTCGCCGCCCGGCAGTACTTCGTACAGCGAGATCTCGTCGATAGTGGGGTATTCCACTTCGAGCAGGAGGCGGCTGAGGTGGGTGGCGTTGGTGACCTGCAGCCGCGCCCAGCTGGTAAAAGGCGTGATCTGGAGATTGGGGACCTTGGAGCCGGAGGGCTTGAATGCCTGTTCGCGCACCTGGTCGATGGTGAGGGCATTGGAACTGTCGATATAAAGGTCGAGGAATTCACCGACCTGCATGAGTTTGGCGCTGTCGTTGAACACGACCGGCGTTTGCGCGCGGGTCGTAAAATGGGCAGCCAGGGAAAGCAGGATGAGGGCGAAAAAGCGTATAGACATTTTCAGTTCACGGTTGTTATAGTCAGGCGGCGAAATTTCGCAGCAAACATAATGGATTTTACGGTACCATTTGCGGCAATCCCAGCATGTAATTCACTTCGAAGGTCCCTTTAGGCCCCGTTTCGGTCCTGATCTGGTTAGGGCTGCTACGCAAATCGCGGATGAGGGCCTGTTCCGAGGGGTCGGCGCTGGCCAGCTCGTGGTTATCGCGTATGATCATGGCCGTAGCCACCAGGTCGTCTTTCGGATAATAAAACACCCCTTCATTACCCAGCGAAGTATCGATCACCGCGCCCACCCGCTTGGCGCCCCTCACGGTCACCGGGGCGCAAAGTACATGGACGTTGCCCACGGGCAGCTGCGAGGTCAGCGCCACGCATACCCTGCTGAGGATCAGGCTTCCGATCCCCATGCCGGCCACCTCCTTGGAGTTCCACAAACCGCAGATCTCCGCGCTGCCGGGCACCACGTCGGTATACACCTTCGGGTCGTACTTGCCCACCGCCATTTCGATGGGGAGGGGCAGCACCCCGTCGGCAATCTGAACACGGGCCCCGCCGTACGTTTTGGTGCCGGTCTCGTCTTCCACGATCACCACAACCGTATTTTTGTGATGGAGCCAGTCCACATTGCCGGATGTGATCTTATGGATGCCAAAGTAAATCTGCAACAGCTTACTGTGGCCCTCGTAAAACCGCATGCATGCTTCCGGGTCGTCTGGTGCGAAAAATGCCCTAACGTTGATCGGTGCGCTCATTGATTGCTTCGTTTAGTTGAATTGGGCGTTATTGAATGAGTTGATCGAAATCCACATAATACCTGCCGGAGCTGCGAAGCTGATCCAGCAGGATCCTCCGGCAAGTGTCCGTCACCAGCGCCCCGCCTAACATAACGGAGGAGGCCAGCTGCGGCCAGGTGGTAATGGTTTTGCCGATTTCTCCCAGCGAATATTTCATCCGGGGGCTCATGTGCGCCATGCCTGCCATAGGCCCCAAAATGGGAATCTTTTCTTCGTTGGACAGGTGCTTCAGCGCGCTCAGATCCTCAATGGGAGGGATGAGCCCGTGCAGCAGGGGATATTCCGGGTCCAGGTCGAACCGCTCGATGTCGAGCATGCCGCGGTCGTTGGTGTCCATCACCACCGGGATGCCATGCTTGCGGGCTTTCTGGCGGCTGAGTATCTTCACGTCGACCCCGTCGCATTCTTCCACCAGCACGTCCAGCTTGCCGCCTTCGGTCAGGAATCCATCCAGGTTCTGCTCCGTAGCCCCTTCTCCAAACACTTTTACCGTCAAAAACGGGTCCATTTCAGCGATTTCACGGGCCGCCACGATCACCTTGGGCATCCCCAGGTTGTCGACCGTGGTGCGCAGCCGGTTCATATTGGTCAGCTCCACCGCATCGAAGTCCGCCAGCCGCAATTCCCCGCATACCCGCTCCATGGCGAGGGTGAGGGCGATGGTCTGGCCTACGGACAAGCCGATGACGCCGATCTTCTTTTCCTGTAGCAAATCCCGCTCTGCAGCGGTGATTTTATGCATGTTGCGCGAAGTGCGCAAAGCGATGAATTCGGATTTATCGAGCAGGTGAACCAGTTTGGCCGTCCAGGGATAGTATACCCAAACGCCGTACTGCGCTGCCGGAATGCCGTTCAGATGGGCCTGTACCGCTGCCGCCGTTTCGGCTTCACTGAGGCGGCGGGTGGGGTGCTGGATTTTCACCAGCTCCCGGAGCTGGCTGTCCAGCTCATCGTATACCCTGATATGCGGGTGCGCCTGCAACAACTGCTGCAGGGCTTCCTGGTCCGCCGCCCGGTTCGGGTAATAAAACTCCGGGGAGAAGGTGACAGGCGCCGACTGTGTCTCTTGTATGCGTTCCTTGAGTGTCATACTGCCGCTACTCGATTTTCTTTAAATGATTGAATTGGCCCTCGTGCTCTAATTGTTGTCAAAAATCAAAATCCGCCCGGCATTATCGGTGCCGGCCGGTTGAGAACTGAATTGCCGCTAACCCAACCGATTGCGGTGAGCTAGCTATAAAATCCTGTGTTGCCTTTCTTTCGGAGGAAAACAGGGGTTTAAATTAATGAACTTTAACGGAAAAGAATTGCGCTTGAATCGACTTTTAAGGGGGATGGACGATACCCGGACTTCGCCGGAAGCGGCAGTCAGGCATACCGGCGGCTTCACTTGCATTCCTTCGCGGGCAGGTCCTGGCTCCAGGGATAAATGGCTTCATCTTTTCAAAATGATTAATTACACTACAGCTTACACATGAATAGAAAAGTAAAATAGCAATAAAATTCAAATTAAACGATTCTCGATGGCATTATTTTGAATTAATTGCAAAATACCCGCTGTCGTTGGCGCAATTTAGTAAAAGCCCGCGCATTGGTGTAATATTTGCATGGTTTTACGTCGGAAATAATAGATTTGTAATAATAATATGTTCATTATGAATAAGAGAGAATTCATAAAACTGGCCGGACTGGCCGGCGTGGCCGCCCTGGCCAATCCCTCGGGGCTTTTTGCAGCAGGCGAGCAGAACAAGGAACTCCTCGCGGCCAAAGCCCCCTTCGAGCTGCCGCCGCTCCCCTACGCCGTTGGCGCACTGGAGCCGCATATCGACCAGCTTACCATGGAAATCCATCACGGCAAACACCACGCCGCGTATGTTAAAAACCTGAACGATGCGCTGAAAGCGAGCCCCCTGGCCGCCAAATCCCTCGGGCAGATCATGGCGGGCATCAAACCGACAGACACTGCCATCCGCAACAACGGCGGCGGCCACTATAACCACTCCTTCTTCTGGAGCATCCTGTCGCCCACCAAATCTGAGCCCTCCGCCAAACTGAAATCCGCCATCACCGCGGCCTTCGGTTCCGAGGAGGCTTTCCGTACCCAGTTCGCCGACGCCGCAAAAGGCGTATTCGGCTCCGGATGGGCCTGGCTCATCGTCAAAAAAGACGGCAAACTCGCCATCACTTCCACCCCCAACCAGGACAACCCGCTGATGACCAACATCGCCAAAGTCCAGGGTACCCCCATTCTCGGCCTCGATGTTTGGGAGCACGCCTATTACCTCAAACACCAGAACAAACGCCCCGATTATATCTCGGCCTTCTGGAACGTGGTAAACTGGGAAAAAGTGAGCGCCCTCTACGAAGAAGCCCTCAAAAAATAAAAGGCCCGACAGCCTCGATCATACTGCGACCGCCGCCCCCCGGCAGCGGTCGCTTTTTTTATGTCCATTCCTGCCAAGGATGGGTTAAAACCCATCTTCAATCCCGGCTAATGGTAGGTTAAACACCGGTACAGTATCCCTTGAGCCAGGGTTCAGTTACCCCTGAGCTACCCCTTTAAGGGGAGTCTCAACAGTGGCTCAACCGTATCTGAAGGGTATCTCAAGGGTATCTCAACCCTGGTGAAACCCTGCATGATGTAAGCTTTTGGGCTGCTTCAGCAATCGCACCCAGCATGTGAAGCGCCTGTGCTGACCTGCATGGTGTCAGTTTTGGGCTGCATTAGCAATAATTTTTACGATTGTTAATATAAAATGTTCATTTTAGTTTACGGTTTCCCATCTCGGATGGAAATGCAAAAGGCTGTACCGTTTGTCCGGTACAGCCTTTTACAAAGATGTGTGTATGGATGGGTATTACTGCAGCACGGTAGTGGCCTGAGGGGGAGTCTGCAATTTAGGCGCGAACCGCATCGCGGCGAAAGCGATCAGCAGCATGCCCCCGGCCAGCATCACCAATAGGCCCTCCTGCGCCTGTTTCTTCCCCACCATCGCCGCGCCGGCCGCTACCAGGATCATAAACACGATGCCGTAAGCCATTTCTGCTACCTGCCAGTCCGCATCAGCCCGGAAGCAGGCGGGGAGCGCCTCCGGCTGGTATAACGCCGCCAAAGGCAGCAGGGCCAGGGCCAGCCCGGTACTCAGGCCGAGGAGCAGCAGCAGGATAAAGTTCCAGGGTTTCAGGCGCAGGCGTCCCTCCAGCACGCGGTACACCTGCACGGTGGCCAGGTAACTGAGCGGAATGTGCAGCAGCGAAGCGCCTGCCAATGGCGCGCGCATCACGGCCAGCGCCAGCAGCCCCGTCCAGAAGAAAGCCCACATCCACCAGGTCAGGTCGCGGTTTTCGGCGGGTTGCGCCAGGTAAATGGAGCGCGTCCGCGCCGTTTGCAGCCAGGTAAAAAGGAAAGCCACCGCCGGGAAGCAGGCCAGCATCGCCAGCCAGTGCCCCGAAAATGCGGCGCCGGGCGCGGGAAACGGCTGCAAGTGCAAACCCTTCAACCCGCCGCTCCATCCCAGCCAGGCATAATACCAGCCTGCGGAAACCGCCGCCATCATGATGATAAACAGCAGCAACGGCCATTTCATACCGGTATGGAAACGCTTCCAGGTCCAGTAAACGAGCCCTGTCAGCAAAGCGATCAGCGGCGCCGTTAAGCCGGCCGACAGCGTGGCCAGTCCGAGCATTACGCCGGAAAGCGCGGCGGCCCGCCAGGGTTGTGCGCTCCAGGATACACGGTAAGCCAGGTAAATGGAAAGGAAGAGGAAATAGTTGCCCCAGATCATCGGCGCATCCGTCCGGAACAGCAGCTGCGGCAACCACGACCCGGCCAGCATCAGCGCCCACCACATCCCGAATCGCTCGTCCTGCCGTTGCTTCCCGACCTGGAAACAGGTGAGTACCGTGAGGATACCCGCCAGCGCATTTGGTTCGCGCATGGCAAAAGGCCCTGCCCCGAAAATAGCCACGGATGCGGATTGCAGCCATCCGTACAGCGGCGCTTCCGCGACGGGCGGGATGCCTGCCTGGTAAAAAACGGGAAATGGAAGGAATAGCAGCGCTGCTGCCAAAACGATCAGAATTTGCTTCATGGGTCTGATATGGTTTGCCGGTCGACGATAAGTTCAACCGTAATAACGCAGTTCCCCCGGGCGGTAGTGCCCTCCGGGAAAATCGTTCTTACCGCATCAACCGTGCCGCAAACTCAGGCAGGCTCTTTTTTGAAGCGTTTTTGCCACTCCTTCTTTACTTTCTGGAAGAAGCGGAAGTAGAATTCCTTGTTGAAAAGCTGGCTGTCGTTCATGGCCTTGTAGACGAGGAACGCGGCGATGGGCAGCAGCACGATATTGGCGAGCCACATCCCGCTCCAGGAGGCCATCACCTCGCGGCGGGCCATTTTTTCGCCGGTCATGAAGAAGATGTTGAAAATCACGAAGAAGATCACCGCGAACACCAGCGGCGTGCCCAGCCCGCCTTTGCGGATGATGGAGCCCAGGGGCGCGCCGATGAGGAAGAGCACCACGCAGGCTGCCGCCAGCGAGAATTTGCGCTGCCATTCCACTTTGAAGAGCGAGATGCGCTCCTTGTTGTCGGTATAGTCTTTGGCGGAAGTCGTCAGCGAAGATTCCGTTTCGCGCAGGTTCGATTCCACGCGCTCCACCACATAGCGGCGGTTGGCTTCGGGGATGGAATTATAGAAGGTATCGACTTTCAGCGGGGCGACGTTGGCGGCCCAGCCCGTGTCTTTCCATTTGTAGAATGGGTAGCGGGAGGTCACGTAGGCGTTGACGGTGCGGATGAGCGCCGAATCAATGCGGCGCAGCGAATCGATGCCGTAATCGAGCTGCTTTACGTTGAGCATCTGCTGGTTCGATGCGAAGAGGTCCATCGGCAGGCGGTCGAACGCGAAAGATTTGAGGTCGAAGGGTTTGATGTATTTATCGAACCCGAGCCGGATGAGCTCGTTTCCCTGCTGGGCGCGGGTGTTGCCGCGTTCTTCGTATCGCCAGCCGTTGTAGAGCGTGAAGAGGAGGTAGCGTTTGTCGCCCGATAGCTCCATGGTGCCTTTTTCGGCGAGGATGATGCGCGGGTTTTTGTCGCCCACGGTATTTTCGTAAATCATCACCTGGTGGATGGTCTTGTTGTCCGCTTCTTTTTTGGCGACTTTGATGGTATATCCGGGGATATCGCTGTAAAACACGCCTTGCTTGATATTGAAGGCGGGTTTGGAGTTGGTGATATCGTAAAGGAGGGATTTGGCGCGGAGGTTGGCGATGGGGATGATGTAGTTGGCGAAGAGGAAAGCGCCGATGCCGATGCCAATGGAAAGGAACAGCAGGGGGCGGATGAAGCGGAGCAGGGAAATGCCGGCGGATTTGATGGCCACCAGTTCGAAGCTTTCGCCGAGGTTGCCGAAGGTCATGATGGAGGAGAGGAGCACGGCCAGCGGGAGGGCGAGGGGCACAAGGCTGGCGCTGGTGTAAATGAGGAGCTCCATGATCACCGGCGTGTCGAGGCCTTTGCCCACCAGGTCGTCGATATATTTCCAGACGAACTGCATGATCAGCACGAACAGCGTCACGAAAAAGGTGGCGATGAAAGGGCCTACGAAGGTTTTGATGATCAGTTTATCGAGTTGCTTCACGTATCGGCGAATGAAAAATAAAATGGTAAAATGTAAAAAGGCCTGGTTTTCAGATTAATTTTGAAAAGCGGCCGCACAAAGTTAACACGAATCCGGACAGGAGGAACAGCGGCACGCCCAAAAATCCGTTAATATTTTCGATATGCAAGCGTATGAACTGACGGCAGACGAATTGGCCCTGGCGGCTGATGCGGAAATCATTCTGACGAAGAACCGGGTGATCGGGAAGGTGTTTGCGCTCTTCGGGGCGTTGCAAAGGGCCATGGAGGCGGATGCGGTGATCGGGGGATATGGGATGGAGGGGGCGCAGCCGCCGAAGATCTCGCGGGGGGAACAATACCAGGGATTGCCGTACGTGATGCTGGACTATCCGCGCGCCTTCGGTCGGGAAAGCATCTTCGCCTGCCGCACTTTTTTCTGGTGGGGGCGGTATTTCAGCCTTACGCTGCACCTGGCCGGCGGGGCGCTGGAACGCCATCGCGGCGCGCTAACGGGCATGCACGAACGGCTCGCATCCGCGGGATGGTACGTTTGTGTGAACGACGATCCCTGGCAGCATCATTTCGGGGAAGACAACTACCGCGCGGCCGCATCCGTTTCGCAAACGGAATGGGAGGAGCTCCTGCGGAAGCCTTTCTTCAAATTAGCTAAACAGTGTAAGTTGAGGGATTGGGAAAAAATCATGCCCGTTGCGGCGGCCAGTTATGCTTCGCTGCTGGGCTGGCTGGGAGGTTCCTCAGTCAGATAGTCAGGTTAATTGCCGATTCGGTGGAAAAGATCCTTGATCTGGTAATCCCAGAGCTGGCTTTGATCCGCCACTTCTTTCTTCTCTGCAAAATCCTTGATTACCAGGATTGTCATGTTCGTTACTTCTGAAATCCGGATCCGGAATTCGAAATATTCATTTTTGGGAGCGTGTGTCCAATGTAAACGGATATACTCGTCTTCTTCCTGTTCCAGTACTTCTGCTTCCTCCGCTGATCCATTCCAGGAAAAGGAGAAAACATTGTCCCGGAAATCTACCTTGTCTGCAAACCACTCCTGGAGGCCTGCCGGGGTTGATAAAAACTCGAAAAGAATACTGGGAGAGCACCGCACCGGATATTCTAACTCATATTGCACTTTCTTTGACATCGCACTGTATTATTATAGAAATCAAAATCATCTGCCTGCAATTATAGAAAAATATTTATTCTATCAAAATAAATTTTGAAAAACATTTTATTTCCTAATCCCTTCATTTTCACGATTTACAACTAAAAGGAATATAAAAAAATTATTTTATGTATTTTGCAACGGATTACATGTTTAAACCTACCAGCCGTCCATTACCATGACAATCAACGGTGAATCCGGTATTAGTGCTGGTTAATGCGGTATAGCACGAACAGATTATTACCAACAATCGATTTTGCTTGAAAAGGATTCAATGGTTAGTAATTTTTTTTGGGTCGTATCTAAAAAAAGTTATTTTTGTTGGGCATTCTTCTAAAATAACTTTTAAATAACCTGTAACTGTTCCCGTGCTATGTCAATGCGCCAACTAAAAATCACGAAGTCCATCACGAATCGTGAGTCCCAGTCGCTAGAAAAGTATTTGCAGGAGATCGGCAAAGTGGATCTCATTACGCCGGAAGAAGAAGTCAACCTGGCCATCCGCATCAAGCAGGGCGACCAGCGCGCGTTAGAAAAACTCACCAAGGCCAACCTCCGCTTCGTGGTATCTGTCGCCAAACAGTACCAGAACCAGGGCCTTTCCCTCTCAGATCTCATCAACGAAGGCAACCTCGGCCTCATCAAAGCCGCCCAGCGCTTCGATGAAACCCGCGGCTTCAAATTCATTTCATACGCCGTATGGTGGATCCGTCAATCCATCCTCCAGGCGCTCGCAGAGCAATCCCGCATCGTGCGCCTCCCGCTGAACAAAGTGGGGCTCTCCAACAAAATTTCCAAAGCCTATTCCCAGCTGGAACAGGAATTTGAACGCGAGCCCTCGCCCGATGAGCTCGCCACCATCCTCGAAATCAACACCGAGGAAGTGGAAGCCACCCTAGGCGTTGCCGCCCGCCACGTGTCCATGGACGCGCCGTTCATCGACGGGGAGGACAACTCCCTGCTCGACGTGCTCGAGAACCCCAACGCCGTATCGGCAGACGAGGAGCTCGACCACCACGATTCCCTCCGCCGCGAGATCGAGCGCTCCCTGTCCACCCTCACCGACCGCCAGAAAGACGTGATCATGCTCTATTTCGGCATCGGCGTGGAACATCCCATGAGCCTCGAAGACATCGGCGAAAAATTCGGCCTTACCCGCGAACGTGTACGCCAGATCAAAGACAAGGCGATCACCAAGCTCCGCACTACTTCCCGCAGCAAACTCCTGCGGAATTACCTCGGCGGCTGATTTTTTCCCGCGAACGCAGTAAAAACTTATTTTTGCAGTCCAAATGGTGAATATTCGAAATATTCACCATTTTGCATTTTTTAAAGATCATACCAGCATACGAATATGTTTGAATCATTATCAGAGCGGCTCGAGTCAGCCTTTAAACAGCTGAAAGGCGAGGGGCGCATCTCGGAGATTAACATCGCTACTACCGTGAAAGAGATCCGCCGCGCTTTGGTGGACGCGGACGTGAACTATAAAATCGCGAAAGACTTTACCGATAAAGTAAAAGACAAAGCCCTCGGCGAAAAGGTAATCACCGCCATCTCCCCCGGCCAGCTCATGGTCAAAATCGTAAAAGACGAGCTGGTGGAACTGATGGGCAACACCGAAGTGGAGCTGGAGCTCAAAGCCAACCCCACCGTAATCCTCATTGCAGGCTTGCAGGGTTCGGGTAAAACCACCTTCTCCGGCAAGCTGGCCAATTTCCTCAAATCCAAGAAAAGCAAGAAACCCCTGCTCGTGGCGGCGGATATTTACCGTCCCGCGGCGATCGACCAGCTGCAGGTGCTCGGCGGTCAGATCGGGGTGGAAGTATATAGCGAACCTGAGAACAAGAACGCCGTACAGATCGCGGAAAACGCCATCAAGCAGGCCAAGGCCAACGGCAATAACGTCGTGATCATCGATACCGCGGGCCGCCTGGCGGTCGACGAGGTGATGATGACCGAGGTGAGCAACGTGAAAAAGGCCGTGCAGCCCCAGGAAATCCTGTTCGTGGTGGACTCCATGACCGGCCAGGACGCGGTGAACACCGCCAAGGCGTTCAACGAAAAGCTCGACTTCTCCGGTATCGTGCTCACGAAGCTGGACGGCGACACCCGCGGTGGCGCGGCGCTGACCATCACCTACACGGTGCAGAAACCGATCAAGTTCGTGTCCATGGGCGAAAAGCTCGACACGCTGGACGTGTTCTACCCCGAGCGTATGGCGCAGCGTATCCTGGGCATGGGCGACATCACCACGCTGGTGGAGCGGGCGCAGGCGCAGTTTAACGAAGAGCAGGCCAAGAAGCTGGAAAAGAAAATCCGCCAGAACCAGTTCGATTTCGACGATTTCAAGGAACAGCTGGCGCAGATCAAGAAGATGGGCTCCATCAAGGATTTGCTGGGCATGATCCCCGGGGTGGGCAAGGCCGTGAAGGACCTGGACATCAGCGACGATGCGTTCAAGGGCATCGAGGCCATGATCAATTCCATGACGCCGGCGGAGCGGGCCAACCCCGACCTGATCGACGGCAGCCGCCGCCGACGCATTGCGAAAGGGGCGGGCAAGGAAATTGCCGACGTGAACCAGTTCATGAAGCAATTTGAGCAGATGCGGCAGATGATGAAAATGATGAATAAGATGCCCGGAGGAGCCAAAGGGCTCAAGATGAGATAGTTAAAATAGCGGCAAAAGTAAAAAGTGAACTTTTATTTTGTGAAATTCATTTTAAGCTATACATTTGCTGCCCCAATAGAAACAATTTTTTTTCACCACTCGCAAAAAATAATTCGACTTATTTATGCCAGTTAAGATCAGATTACAGAGACACGGCGCCAAGAAAAGACCTTTTTACTTTATCGTAGTGGCTGATGCCCGCGCGCCCCGTGATGGTAAATTCATTCAGAAAATCGGTACCTACAATCCCCTGACTGTACCGGCTTCTATCAACATTGACACGCAGAAAGCGCTCCGCTGGCTGCAGAAAGGTGCTCAACCCACCGACACTGTTCGTAGAATCCTGTCTTTCAAAGGCGTACTGTACCTGAAGCACCTGCTCCGCGGTGTGAAACTCGGTTTGTTCGACGAACCTACCGCTTACACCAAGTTCGAGCAATGGCAGGCTGACCACGAAGAAAAAGTGACTGCCCGCCGCGAAAGCCAGAAAAGAGTAGTACGCGCTGCCGCTCCGGTAGTTCGTAAAGTTGAAGACGTAGCTCCGAGCGCTCCCGCCGCTGAAGAAGGCGAAGCACCGGCAGAAGCATAATCGACAGTATAACACATTTCAAAAAGGGAAGATTTGCTCGCAAAGATTCCCTTTTTGCTTTTTACCACCATCCGTTCCATGGCGAATTATTTCAATATCGGCAAACTGGCCGCTGTTCACGGTACAGACGGGGAATTGCTGTTGAAGCACAGCCTCGGCAAGCGGTCGTCGCTCAAAGACGTGTCCGCCATCTTCATCGAGGAGCATAAAGGCAGTTTTCTTCCTTATTTCGTGCAAAAGGCGAAAGCGAAGGACGCGGAGCATATTTACCTCAAACTGGAGGGGATCGACACGCGGGAATCGGCCAGGGCTTACCTGCAGAAGGGGATTTATCTCCAGGAGGAGGATTTCCAGGCGCAGGCTTCCGGCCAGGCGCCCCTGAGCCTGCTGGGCTATGTGGCGAGTGACAGGGAGCATGGCGAACTGGGAACGATAGATGAGATCATCGAAATGCCGCACCAGCTGCTGGCCAGGGTAACCTACAGGGAGAAGGAAATGCTGCTGCCGCTGAACGAGCAAACCATGCTGAAGGTGGACCGGAAGGGCAAAATCCTGCATCTCGACCTGCCGGCCGGGCTGCTCGACATTTATTTAGGGTAACAGAAACACGATATGCGGATAGACATCATTACCGTACAGCCCGATCTGCTGGAGAGCCCTTTCTCCCATTCGATCATGAAAAGGGCGAGGAACAAGGGCCTGCTGGAGGTGAACGTGCACCAGCTGCGCGACTATTCCACGCTGAAGAACAGTCAGACCGACGATTACCAGTTCGGCGGCGGGGCGGGGATGGTGATGATGATCGAGCCGCTGGTGAACGCCATCGAGTCACTGCAAAAAGAAGTGACCTACGACGAGATCATTTACATGACGCCGGACGGGCAAAAGTTCGACCAGCGGACGGCCAACCGGTTGTCGATGAAAGGTAACCTGCTGATTATCTGCGGTCATTACAAAGGTATAGACGAGCGGGTGCGGGAGCATTTCGTGACGATGGAGATTTCCATCGGGGATTTCGTGTTGTCGGGCGGGGAATTGGCGGCCGCGGTGGTGGTGGATGCGATCGGGCGGTTGTTGCCCGGAGTGCTGGGCGACGAGACTTCGGCGCTTTTCGACTCTTTCCAGGATGATTTGCTGGCGCCGCCGGTGTATACCCGGCCGGAGGAGTTCAGGGGCTGGAAGGTGCCTGCGATCCTCATGAGCGGGGATCACCGGAAGATAGACGAGTGGCGGCATGAGGAGGCGGTAAGGCGGACGAAAGCCCGCCGGCCGGACATGCTGGACCATGACTGAATCAAATAAATTTTAAAAAACCGGGAAAAGGTCTTGGTAATTGGATATTCTTCCTTACCTTTGCCGTCCTAATAATAATTGAAAGATGAACGCGATTTCTTTTGTTCACGAGCAGTTGACTGCTAACAAGCAATTTCCGAAGTTTAAAGCCGGTGACAACGTTACCGTTAACTATAAGATCGTTGAAGGAAACAAGGAGCGTATCCAATCCTTCAAAGGCGACGTGGTGAAGATCCAGGGTACTGGTTTTACGGCTACTTTCACTGTTCGTAAGATCTCTGACGGGGTAGGCGTAGAGCGTCTGTTCCCGCTGTATTCTCCCAACATCGACAGCATCCTGCTGCACAAAGTTGGTAAAGTAAGAAGGGCTAAACTGTACTACCTGCGCGAGCGCCAGGGTAAAGCAGCCCGTATCAAAGAAAAAAGGGTTTAGTATTTTATACAGGGAAATTAGTATGCGGGGGTCCGGTAGGATTCCCGCTTTTTTTATTGGGGATCAAGGGGTTGTAATGGGTTGTGAAGAAGACCTTAAAACTGGATTAAAGTAGGCCCGCAGGGTTGCGAAAGCCCAAATAAACGTTATCTTTGTTAGCTCGAACATTATAAAAAACTGAGAAATGACTGCTATTTTCGTTAAATCACCTTTTTTACTTTTCCAGGAACTCGGTATGACGGAACTGATCCTCATCGCTGCTGTAGTATTGCTGCTGTTTGGCGGTAAGAAAATTCCTGAACTGATGCGTGGCCTGGGTAAAGGTATCCGTGAGTTCAAAGATGCGAAAGACAATGTGCGCCGCGAAGTAGAGGAAGGCATCCGCGAGTCCGAAGTTAAGAAACAGGCTTAATTCCAGTACCCGCGACTAAATAGCAGGTGCAGAGCCGATTTTTACAGAGATCTACCATTGTAAGATTTAAACTGGTTTGGGTTTGACTGAATACAGCAGTATATCGTCTTTTCAGGAGGCGTTGTATGCCGGGAAAGCGAACTGCGAGGACACGGTACGGATGTACCTGGGCCGCATTGAGCAGACCCGTCATTTAAACGCATACCTGGAAGTTTTTACGGAAGACGCCCTCCGGCAGGCCCGTTCCCTGGATGAGAAGATCCAAAGGGGGAGCGGCCCGGTTTGCTGGCGGGCGTTGTCGTTGGCATCAAGGACGTTATATGTTATAAAGGGCACGCCGTGAGTGCGGCGAGCCGGATATTGGAGGGTTTTGAATCCCTCTACAACGCCACGGCGGTGGAAAGGCTCCTGGAAGCAGGGGCTATTATTATTGGCAGGCTGAACTGCGACGAATTCGCGATGGGGTCTACCAATGAGAATTCCGCTTACGGCCCCACGCTCAATGCGTTGGACGAAACGCGTGTGCCGGGGGGATCGTCGGGCGGGTCCGCGGTAGCGGTACAGGCAGGGCTCTGCCATGTGAGCCTGGGTTCGGACACCGGTGGTTCGGTGCGGCAGCCGGCGGACTTTTGCGGTATCGTTGGGCTCAAGCCCAGCTACGGCCGTATCAGCCGCCATGGCCTCTTAGCTTACGCGTCTTCATTTGATCAAATCGGCATTTTTGGCTCGAATATTGCAGATGTAGCGAAAGTTCTGCAAGTCATAGCCGGTCCCGATGCCTATGATAGCACGGCTTCCCAAAGTGGGGTGCCTGAATATCAGTTAAGTACCGATCTGCACAATAAAAAGCGCAAATTCGCGTATCTAAGGGATGCCCTTCATCACGAGGGGCTGGATCCGGAAATGAGGGGAGGATTTGAAAGTTTCTTTGAACAGTTAAAGGCGGAAGGTCATACCGTGGAAGCGGTTGATTTTGAATACCTTGATTTCGTGGTGGCGGCATATTACGTGCTTACTACGGCCGAGGCGTCCAGTAATTTAAGCCGGTACGACGGGGTCAAATATGGCTACCGGACGCCGGAACAGGGGCTGGACCTGTCCGATTTTTATCGGAAAAGCCGGTCTGAAGGCTTCGGGAAAGAGGTAAAAAGGCGTATATTGCTGGGAACCTTCGTGCTGAGCGCCGGATATTACGACGCTTATTTCACGAAAGCGCAGCAGGTAAGAAGGCTGGTGGTGGAAAAGATGCAGCAGATCCTGCAGGCATACGATGCCATCCTCCTGCCAACGGTACCTGCGACCGCGTTCAAAATCGGGGAGAAGACGGATGATCCGATCGCGATGTACCTGGCCGATATTTATACGGTGCTGGCCAACCTCACGGGGGTGCCGGCGATATCCGTTCCTTTAACACGGCATTCCAACGGAATGCCATATGGCCTACAGATTATAACAAAAGAATTAGACGAGCAGAACCTGTTAGAAATTGCAGAAACAGTGTTGCAGATGCAACAAATGAATACAGTTTAAAACAAACCTACGCGTATGACGAAAGTCTTTTTACTTCTATCATTGCCGGCTTTAGTGGGGAGTTCCAGTGCAGTTGCCGCCAGCGTTGAGGTGAATAAGGAGATGGTGTATTCCGTACAGGATGCGCCCGCCGATACCTCCGTTACCTTGAAAAAGGCCGGGCGCCTGCCGAAAGACACGACGGTGCACGGGGCTCCTGCCTCCATGTCGGTAAAGAAAGCGGCCCAGGCGCTGCCTTCTGTGATTCGTACTCCTAAGGTGTACGAGCAGATGAACAATAATTTCGTAAAGAATTATATCAACGACTATGCCAACCGCTACAGCAAACACCTTTCGGTGATGGTGGAACGGTCTGCGCCATATTTCGTGATGATCGAAAAAGTGTTCCTGGACCACGGCATCCCCGAGGAAATGAAATACCTCGCGGTGATCGAGTCCAGCCTCATGCATAATGCCCGCTCCCGTGTCGGGGCCGTGGGCATGTGGCAGTTCATGAGCGGCACCGCCCGCATCTTCGGACTGAGCGTGGGTAAGAAAGTCGACGAACGGAAGGATATCTACAAATCCACCGTGGCCGCGGCCAAATATCTCAACGAATTGTACGACCGGTTCGATGACTGGTTGCTGGTGGTTGCCGCTTACAACTGCGGCGCCGGCGGTGTGATGCGCGCGCAAAAGATCAGCGGCCGCAGCGATTTCTGGGGTATCCAGTACTTCCTGCCCGCGGAGTCCCGCAACCACGTGTACAAATTCATCGCAACGGGTTATATCCTTGACAGGTTCAACACCTTCTTCGGCGTAGGCAGCAATTACACGACCGCAAACGTGTCGCTCCCCAACGCAAGGATGAATACCGCCACCGAATTCCGGAAAGCGGCTCCCCTCACCGAAGAGGACATGTTCAACACGGTTGAGTTCAATGTAACCGGTAAATACCGCATCGAAGCCATTGCCAAAAAGCTGGCCATGGAAACCGATGAGTTGGCCCGGCTGAATCCCGGCTTCGCCCAGGCCCTCGCCGGCGAAACGAGCAGCTACGACCTGCGCATCCCGAAAGAGAAAATGAAACTCTTCCAGGCGGAAAAAGAGGAGATACTCAAAGAATCCCTCCAGATGACGCTCGACGATAAAGCCGCTACGGTAGACAGAAGCAGGTTCCCCGCCCCGGTGAAAAAGCCCGAAGCGAAAGCCGCTCCCGCCAAGAAACCCGTAGCCAAAAAAGCGCCGGTGAAAAAGCAAACTACCACCAGGAAGAAATAATCGTATTCTTTTTATATCCAAAAGGGCATTGCAGGAGAAGCAGTGCTCTTTTTTTATGCCCTCTCTCTTCGCCACATCGGGCCTCCCGCCCATTTCAACACCCCGATTGCCCACTTCAGCCAATAGAATTGTCATTACCCGCACCCGGAGAAGCAGGAGTGCACAGCTTTTGCTTTTTTCGCACTTCAGCTTCAATTATTTACCCCTCATCATTCAGATTTATGCACTTCTGTCCCCAAAACTTCATCCGGCGCCGCCGGACGCACTTCATCGTGCTGCTTTCCGTATTGTTACTCTCCGCATGCAAAAAAAGCAATGAGCCCGGTGGGGACGGCCCACCGGGGAATTATAGCGGCCCCATCGAACTGACCGGCATCGTTGTCGACGAGAGCGGCGCCCCCATGCCCGGGGCTACCGTCAAATCCGACGTTCAGCAGGTTACTACAGATGCCAAAGGCACTTTCGTCATGCAGCGCCTCAAGCTGGCAGAAGGCAATGTGGTGCTTGTGCAGGGTTCCAAAGCCGGGTATCATAGCCAGGTCCGCCGCGTTACCACTGCGGGCGGCAATAACGCCGCCGTCCGCCTGACGCTCAAGCAGAAAAAGGTGACCCACACGCTCCAGTCTGCCGCAGGCGGTACGCTTACCGTAGCGGGAGGAGCTTCCGTCCAGATACCGGCGGGCGCCATTGTGAAAGCCGACGGTACCGCATACACGGGCGTCGTCAACCTCGCGGTAACGCATATCGACCCGGCAGACCCCGACTTCAGCCTGAAGATCCCCGGCGGCGACCTCAGCGCCATCCGGGCTGACCAATCCGTTGTAATGCTGTATTCCTATGGCATGGTAGACGTGGAAATGGAAAGCCCCTCAGGCGATAAACTCCAGCTCAAAACCGGGAAAACTTCCACCGTAAAATTTCCTATCCCCGTATTCCAACAGGCCACCGCACCCAACACGATCCCGCTATGGCATTTCGATAACGTGGCCGGCGTGTGGAAGGAAGAAGGGCAGGCCACCCGGCAGGGGAATTTCTATACCGGCACCGTCGGCCACTTCTCGACCTGGAACGTGGATGCGCCGGAAGTGACTGCGATGGTGGAAGGTTTCGTGAACGATCCGTGCAGAAGTGCTTCAAAAGGAGTGGGCGGCGCCAACGTCACACTGGGGCAGATTACCGTTACGACGGATAAAGACGGAAAATTCAAGGCGCGGGTACCGGCGAACAGCGCCACCACCGTGCGCCTCGATCCCCGGTTGAACAACGGCCGTGGTACTACGGCAGACATTCCCGCCATGGCAGCAGGCAAATCCATGACCCAAAACCTGTCCTTCCCCTGTGGCCCTTCCCTGTCAGGAAAGCTCACCGACTGCGAAGGGCGGCCCTACGCCGGCTTCGTCAATATTTATCTTGACGGGAAGCATATCGGCAGCGCTTATACCAACGACCAGTCGCAATTCACGATATACGGGCCGAAGGGCAAGACCGTTTTGCTGAAAGCTTTCGATATGCTGGGCGGCAGTGCGGAATTGACGGTGGCCATTCCTGCAGACGAATCGGGCAAAGAATTGGGAGACGTGCGCATTTGTCTCAGAGAAAATATGGCCCCGGTCCGGTTCCGGATACATGGCGGCGGGTACAACCAGCAGCAGATCCAGATCGGCGGCGTGGCGGGGCAAACCTTCGTGGCGATGGCGCTGTACGACTTCCGCAGCCATGAAACGCTTTGCACGATGGTAGCGGGCACACACCAGCTGACCTTGAATTTCGAAGGCGAAACAGTAGGTAACTACGAAGATGTGACGATGGTGCTGGAACTGAACGGCAAGCGCTATGTTTCCGAAACGATGAAGGTCGGCATTTCGGCTTTCGGGCAGGTAGGGGAAAAGCTGCAGGGAACGTTTTCCGGTGTAGCGGAGGAGTTCGGCGGAACGGCGACGGTAACGATCAGCAGCGGTACGTTTGAGGCGTTGCGGATAGCGGCGCAATAACCGGATAGTACCTGAACGGATATAACCAGGAGGCCCGGGCTGAGCAGTCCGGGCCTCTTTATGCGGAGACATTGGTATCAGGACATCGCCCGGGCCTTGCGGCCGTGGAAATACCATCCGAAATAGTCTAAGAGCGGCCCGGTCATAAAGGTGGTGGCGAGCGCCATCAGCACCAGCATCGCAAACACCTGCGGGGTGAGAATGCCCAGGTCGTAACCGATGTTGAGCACTACCAGTTCCATCAACCCCCGTGTGTTCATGAGCGCGCCGATGGAAAGCGATTGCTCCCAGGACTGACCCATCAGCCTGGCCGTGAACGCCGAACCCGCAAATTTACCCGCCACGGCTACCAGCATGATCACGCCGAAAACACCCCAGAGGTGCCCCTCGTTCAGTAAGCCGATTTGGGTACGGAGGCCCGTAAAAGCGAAGAAAACCGGCAGGAGTATTACCACGCTCACGTCTTCCAGCTTATCCTGCAGCACCTGTTTGATATTGGCTTCCGCGGGCATGATCACCCCGGCCAGGAAAGCCCCGAACAGCAGGTGGATGCCAATCACCTCCGCTATATAACCCGCGATCAGCAG